>CAJXFK010000072.1 GCA_913052575.1 uncultured Planctomycetaceae bacterium | reverse complement strand
CACAATGGAAGTGGGACGCTCAACACCAAATGGCTGGAGAGCTTCATGCACTTGGACTTCTCAATAAAGATGAATATGAAGCTGACTCCATGGAAAATCCTGCGTGCAAGAAGTTTTTTATGCACGGTCTCGGTCACTCACTCGGTCTCGGCGTACATGACCTAGCTCCGAGCGACGGGCCGCTCGAAACTGGGTGGGTCATGACAGTTGAACCGGGTCTGTATCTTCCTGATGAGGGAATTGGGATCCGTCTGGAAAATGATGTCCTTGTTACTGAAACTGGGCCGGTCGATCTTTGTCAGGACATTCCTCTTGAGCCGGATGATATTGAGGACTGGATAGCGTCCTCACAACGATCCTGATTGATGATAAAATGCCTTTTTTTTCCAGTGTTCATCTATCACTTTGGTGATATTCGTATCCCAGATTTTGAATCTCATCACCACGAGATGCCGTAGAGATAATTTTTTGGTACTCTTTTAGCTGTCCCTTACCAAGGAGGTTTCCATGCGTGCTGTTGCCAAACATTTTATGGCGTTGCTCGTTTCTCTTATTTTCGTGAGTGTCTTAACTATGGCCGCTGAATCACAATCTGCTGATATTCCTCTTCCGACATTGCCCGATGGCGCAGGAGCAACTGATGCATCAGCTCCTGGCAGTTTTACAAAAACTGCAACTGGTCTTGAATACCGTGTCTTACGTGCCGGCAGTGGTGAAAAACCAACAGCTGCAGACACGGTTTCAGTTCATTACCATGGTTGGCTCGACAACGGAACTGTCTTTGATAGTTCGTATAAGCGAGGCCAGTCCATTGAATTTCCACTCAATGGTGTTATTCCTGGATGGACTGAAGGCATGCAACTCGTTGCTCAAGGTGGCATGATCGAACTGCAGATACCCAGTGCTATTGGATATGGTGCGCGTGGGGCGCCACCGGTGATTCCACCCAATGCAACATTGCATTTTGTAGTTGAATTACTGGATGTGAAATAATTGAGAGATGCTGGTGCGAGGGGAAACATATCTCCTTGCACCAGCATTTACTCATTCATAGCCCGGATTTTGAGCTCGATTTCTAAGATTCTTACGAGTCTTCCATCTGTCATGGAATTCTTGCTTCCGCTGTCGTCACGATTAGCGCATGTTCTAGACCAACTCCTGTCCAGAGTATGATGTTGTGACAGGCTCTGTTGGTACGAGCCAATTCTTTCCTTTCTACGTATTGCTACATCAGCTCATGTCTCTATCTCGCCGGGCACTCATTACTGGAATTACTGGGCAGGATGGTTCGTATCTTGCGGAACTTTTGCTTTCAAAAGGATATGAAGTTCATGGCATGCTCCGACGGACAAGCAATCTCAGTACCCGGATTCATGAATTACTTGATCAGAATGCCCAATCAGACGGTCATCTCAAATTGCATTATGGGGACATGGCAGACACGATGAGCCTTGTCCGTCTCATTCGCAGCATCCAACCGCATGAAGTCTATAACCTTGCTGCACAAAGTCACGTTCGGATTAGTTTTGAGCAACCTGACTACACCTCAGAAATATCTGGTCTGGGTGTTCTCCGAATCCTGGAGGCCATCCATGATTTTCAACAACAGTCCGGTAAGGAAATTCGATTTTACCAAGCCTCATCCTCTGAAATGTTCGGTAATGTGGCCGAAACACCTCAACAAGAAACGACTCCCTTCGCACCGCGTTCACCATACGGCGTCGCAAAACTTTATGGGCACTGGATAACTGTCAACTATCGCGAGAGTTACGGACTCCACGCTTCCAGTGGCATTTTATTTAATCATGAAAGTCCTCGCCGAGGTGAAAACTTTGTGACCCGTAAGGTCACCCGAGCCGCTGCCAGAATCAAATTGGGCCTTCAGGAAAAAGTTGTTCTTGGAAATATCGAAGCGCAACGTGACTGGGGATTCGCTGGCGACTTTGTGCATGCAATGTGGCTCATGCTCCAACAAGACAAACCCGCTGATTACGTCATTGCGACAGGTGTATCGCACTCAGTACAAGAACTCTGCAAGTACGCGTTTGATTATGTTGGGCTCGATTACCGAAACTACGTTGAACATGACATTCGATTTGAACGACCCGCCGAAATTGATACCCTCACGGGTAACCCTACCAAAGCCCGAGAAAATCTTGGCTGGGAACCTACCCTTAATTTTCAGGAATTGATTGCCATGATGGTCGAGTCTGATCTGAAAATTGAAAACAATCAACACAACGTCTAACCTTCGGACACACTCATTGCCAATGTCAAGCCGTGAGATCTACCTTGATCATGCCGCGACGACTCCTGTCGATCCAATTGTGGCCGATACAATGGCTCGCGTTCAGGCACGTTGTTATGCAAACCCATCAAGCCCGCACGCCCCTGGCAGGCGTGCATATCAGAAACTCGATGAATCTCGTTCACAAATACTTGATGATCTCAACTGCCCAGATGCCACACTTATTTTTACATCAGGTGCCACTGAGGCTCACTAACTTGCTCTCCAAGGACTAAAAAATCAGCCACCGACAGCCGTGGTAACGAGTCAACGAGACCATGAAAGCCTTCGGAACGCAGCCAAATCACTTGATGTATTTTCTACAGCCAGAGTGACTGTTCCACTCGATCAAAACGGCTGTCTTTGCACACAGAGCCTCAATAATTGGCTCTCTTCTACAAAACAAAATACATCAATCAAAACAGATCCGACGAATGAAACAACTTCGAACATTCTTCTCGTAACAACGCTTGTGTGTGGACAAACCGGTGCAATAGAAAATCTGTCTGGGATTCATGAAATTCTCAGAAAATCCGTTTCTCGATGCACTCGTCACGTCGATGCAACCCAAGCTGTGGGAAAGATACCGGTCTCTTTCGCAGCCATCAACGCAACGAGTCTCACTTTCGCTCCACATAAATTTGGTGGACCACGCGGGATCGAATGCCTTCTTGTGCAAAAAACGTTGAATATGCGCCGCTCTTTACAGTTCCCAACATTTAGAAATTCGTGGTGGTACTGAGCCCCTTGCGTTAATAACCGGTTGCCAGGAAGCCATTACGCGTCAGAAAGTGGAATCTCTACGCCTGAAAACCTTGAAGAATACTTTCGAATCAATTATTTGTGAACATGCCAGACGTGTCGGCGTGACTCCAGTCATCATCTGTCAAAGCGCACCACGAAGCCCACATATTACTACAATCGCCTTTTCAGGTATTGATCGACAAGCTTTTATGATGGCAGCGGATCTTGAAGGTATCGCGGTTGCGACAGGAACAGCCTGTGCCAGTGGATCCCAAGAGCCAGCTCCTGCACTGATCGCAATGAACCTTTCCAAGCCTGTGATTCAATCTGCTATTCGTTTTAGTTTTGGCTACACAACACAAGAATCTGATCTGAAAGAGGCTTTGGAGAAAATCTGTCAGATTCTTAGAAATTGTACTACGAAACCCTAAACCATTATCGATGATTGCAGCATTTCAACGAATATCATAACCTGCGGCATCGAGGAGAGCTTGAATGGATACGGCTCTTTTTCACATGGCACGGCTGCCTTCACATAACACCTCGAAATGCAACGTGGCCGTACAATGGCAACTGTCACACCGAGCCAGCCACTATCTTTTGATCGCCTTTCTGGATTTACCACGAAGTTTTGCATCGAAAAGATTGTCGCATCGGCGGCTCGATCAGAATGTCAAACGCAAGCACCACAGGGCATTCTTATTGTTGGATGCGGTGGCCAACAAAATTTGCAAGAACACTGGGTGTTTAATGTCATAGCCCAATGGGAAACCCGGACTGCCCAAAACAAAGATGATGATCTCACAGGTTTTTACACGCGGATCGATGGGTCTTCCCTGTCGAAGGTCATTCGAAAATGTCGCTCTATTGGTTCACTCCTGCCAGTCCAAAAATTGTTGATGACGGACCCTCTATCAACATGTAACTCAAACGACTGCTCAAGACTTGTTGTCATTACGAATTTTGACCGTATTTCAAAAAATGAATCTGATCAATTTCTAGCAAGTCAGTGTATTGATTTTCTCCTCGAAAATTCTTCTCTCCTCGTTGTGACTCTACCAAGCCATCCCGCAACACTGAGTCTCCATCCTACTCTTGCATCACGTTTATGTGCTGGTTTTTTGCTTCCGGTTCCTACCAATACTCCTTACGCTCAAAAAGCACATTCAAATATTTCTGCTTCAAACGCATCACGGAAACCTAAATTACATGGGTCTCGCAAAAAAATTCGACAAGAAATTGATCGCAAAACAAAAGATGCAATAAACAAAATAATCCACACTGTAGCGAGACATTTTGAAATACTTCCCGATGATATAAGAAATGGATCTCAACGGCGATGCCATGTGCGTCCAAGGGGTCTCGCTATGTATTGTGTCCGAGAATTGACCGATCTCAGTAGTCATGAAATCGGACGTACTTTCGGTGGGCGTGATCACTCGACTGTTCTTCACAGCCTGAAAGTTACGACGAAAATGCTTCAACAAGATCAGAGTGCCTGTGCCGACCTGCAAAAAATTACTAGCACATTACAATTCACGAAAAGATGTTGATAGCGATGTTTGAAAACTGTTCGACATCTTGACACCTTTTTGTTGATTTCACTGCCCTATTACATTTCAACATTTTTAGATCACCTAAAACTCACATACGTTACTAGAAAACCACCCTGAATCAGCCGCTACACGATGCTCTTTTTACTTGATACACCCACACGCTGAACATTCAATCACTCTGGTTCATCGATGAAATAACATCTTTATGGGAATCAGGACAACTACTATCGAACAATGAATCGACAGGACTTCCACCTGATATTTTGTTTGATATTGAATTCCATCAAGGTGATAAAAACTCTAGTTTTACGTCTTGCATAAGAATTTTGCCTTACCAAGATCACTGAACATCCCAGATTTTTTCGTCACAGGAATTTGTTTTTGCGTGTGGTGTTACTACTTTTCCTATTGCTCTTATTCTTCCTTATAATTCTCTTTTTTTCTTATAGTAAAGAAGAATTAGTACGTCATCGAAAGGGACATTATCCAGGATACGAAGAGGTTCCCATGAAAACCTCCTTGGCACTTGAAAACAGAGGCTTTTGGAAAGAAAAAATCTTATAAATCCGCTGTAAAACAGTTGAGATTCAGGTAAATTAAGGGGTCCCCAGAGTGGTCGGCAAAGGTGCCTGGGTTCTGGTTTTTGCTTTTGCCTTGTTCTACACAAATAGTCTCGTTCACATGAATTTACGATGTACCCGTGAACCGCTTTTGGCGGCTCTCCAAACAGCTGCTGTTGTCGTGCCAACACGATCAACGAGACCAGTTCTCACAAACGTGAAATTAGATGTCGAAGGTTCGACGGCTGTGCTTTCAGCAACAGACTTGGAAATAGGTGTTCGGACTGAAATTGAAGGAGTTGAAACGACAGCCGCAGGGAGTGTACTGTTGCCGAGTGCTCGCTTGATGGCAATCATTCGTGAAAGTCCACCTGGAACGACATTTGAGATAGAGTCTGATGGTAATGCTACGGTTGTAAAAGCCGCACGCAGTCAATTTCGTTTGCCAGCGGAAGACCCAATTGAATTTCCATCTGTTGCTACGTTTCCTGCAGATGCTTGTTTCGAACTTTCGACTCCGTTGGTTCGTGAACTTGTTCGAAGAACTGTTTTTGCGACTGATAATGAATCTAGTCGCTATGCGCTCGGAGGGGTTCTTCTTGAGTTAAGCGACGATACGGTAGTAGCTGTCGGAACAGACGGTCGTCGCTTAGCTAAAATGGAAGGGCCTTCATCCATTCAAGGTGGTGAACTGCCGGCGACACAACCAATTGTTCCAGCTCGAGCCATGCAACTGATTGAACGAAGCCTTGGTGATGCAGAGACTCCAGTAAAACTTGCTGTACAGGGCAGTGACGTAATGATTCACACGAGTCGTACAACGATATCAGCACGTCTTGTTGAAGGAAGATTTCCTCGATGGAGAGATGTTTTTCCAGATCGACCTGATGCTATTCATATTAAAGTTGTTGCTGGTCCTCTTCTTTCAGCAGTGCGACAGGCAGCTATTGTCACAAGTGAACAGTCAAAGGGAGTTGATTTCGGATTTGAGTCCGGCCAACTTGTACTTGCAGGTCAGTCTGCAGAAAGTGGACAAAGTCGTGTTGAGATGCCGCTAGACCACAGCGGTGATACGGTAGAAATCAAACTCGACCCTCGGTTTGTGAGTGAATTTCTTCGTGTCCTTGATCCAGCGACATCTCTCGATATTGAAATCACAGATGGCCAGAGTGCATGTGTCTGTCGAACTGAGGACGGGTATGGGTACTGTGTTATGCCGTTGGCAGCAGATTAGTAATGGTTGTGCAAAGGAAAGATTATCGCGCCTTTTTGCAAACTCGCATCGGAACGCTAAACGAATGAATGATCCAAGGACTCTCGGAAATGTGCTATCACGGCTGATGGCCCGTACTGGTTACGATCGAGAGCAAGGAACTGAAGCATTGCGTTCCGCTTGGGATAATGTTGTACCGGAGAGTTTACGAGGCAATTCACAAGCAGGTGTTGTTCGAAGAGGAGTCCTTGAAGTTTTTGTAACTCACTCGGCACTTGTTCAGGAAATGGGATTCCATAAACATGAAGCCATTCGAAAACTTCGGTCACTCGTACCATCTGAAGGAATCACTGATATTCGTTGTCGTCTTCTCATCGAAGCTGGTCAGAAGTAGCGTTAAAATATATTTGATGAAGAAAACTTCTTGTTCTAAAAATTATAATTCAACTCACTCAATTGTTTCTTGAAAGGTGTCCATGGCTGAATCAGCACCATCCCCAGCAGAAGAATCATCGGAAGCAGGGTACTCAAGTACCGACCTGAAGCATCTTTCTGATCGTGAACATGTACGTGAACGGTTTGGTATGTATATCGGTGACAATACGGCACGTGGATTACACCACTTGGTATACGAGGTTGTTGATAATTCGATTGATGAGTGTATGGCCGAATATGCTCATCGGGTATCAGTAACAGTCAATGTTGACGGTAGTTTAACTGTTGAAGATGACGGAAGAGGTATTCCAACCGGTATTCATGAGCAACTCTCAGAAGAGATGGATCGAGAAGTTTCGACTCTTGAAGGCGTCATGACGGTTTTGAAATTCGGTGGCAAATTCGACAAGGGGGCGTATCAGACATCTGGTGGTCTTCATGGCGTTGGGGTGACGGTCGTTAATTTTCTTTCTGAGTGGTGTGAGGTTGAGGTTTCACGAGACGGACATGTATGGCAGCAGGAATACCAGAGAGGAGAGCCCACAGGACCTGTTCGAAAGATGGGAACAGCCACTACGGAAGGAACAAAAACTACATTTAAACCAGACCCCCAGATATTCCCACAAACAAAGTTTTCCTGGGATGTTCTTGCACGTCGTCTACAGGAATTGGCCTTCCTTAACTCTGGCGTAAAAATAATTTTCACAGATGCATCGAGTGGGCAGACTGAGGAATATTATTATGAACGGGGAGTCGAAGAATTTATTGAATGGCTGAATCGATCGAGTGAATCTGTGCACCCAGACGTTATCTGGTTGCAAGGTGAAGCAGAAGGTGTTTCGTGGGATATTGCTCTTCAGTACACCGGTGATTTTACTGAAAATGTGCATAGCTACGTGAACAATATTTCAACAAATGAAGGTGGAACACACGTTTCTGGTTTTCGCTCAGCTCTTACTCGAAGTTTAAATTCGTATGGAAAAAAAACAGGTATTTATAAAGATTTAATACCGACGGGTGAAGATGTCCGCGAAGGTCTTACGGCTGTCGTAAGCGTGAGAGTCCCTGAGCCACAATTTGAAGGCCAGACAAAAACGAAACTTGGAAATAGTGAAGTTGAGAGTATTGTGACCTCGGCCGTGGGTGAATTCCTTGGAAAGTATCTTGAGGAACATCCCAAGAGTGCGAAAGCCATTTTGCAAAAAGGTGTCTTAGCGGCTGAAGCGCGTACTGCTGCTCAAAAAGCCAGGGCATTACTCCGTGAACGAAAAGGTGCACTTTCTGGTGGTGGCTTGCCAGGAAAGCTTCGGGATTGCACGAGTAAGGATGTCGATCGATGTGAACTCTATCTGGTCGAAGGTGATTCTGCTGGTGGTTCCGCCGAAGGTGGTCGACTTCGAGAGTATCAGGCAATTCTGCCACTTCGTGGAAAAATTATAAATGCGTACAAGAGTCGTGAGGATAAGGTTCTTGCGAATGAAGAGGTGCGGAGCGTTATTTCGGCTATAGGCGCTGGTATTGGCCCCGAGGCTGATCTGTCGAAGCGGAGATACGATAAAATTGTCATCATGACGGATGCGGACGTGGATGGTTCGCATATTCGCACACTCCTGCTGACGTTCTTTTATCGACAGATGTATCAATTGGTGGTTTCCGGTCATGTTTATGTTGCACAGCCACCGTTATTCCGTGTGCGGAATAAAAAGCATGTGTATTACGTACAAACAGAAGAAGAAATGAAGAATCAATTGCTCGACCAAGGTCTCGGAGAAGGCATTTTTCTGCCAGGCGATGGCCGTGAGTTGGCAGGAGAAGAAATGCAGAAGCTCTGCAGGACTTTAGCAGGATTAGAGGATGCCCTCGTCGCCCTTGAGCGTCGAGGAATTAGTTTACGTGATCATGCAGGGCGTCGGGATGCAGAGACAAAAAAGCTCCCCATGTATCACGTCTTTTTTGGTTCAGAAGAGCATTGGTTTACAAGTCGTGAGCAGCTCGAAAGTTTTGTAACATCGAAAGAAGAAGTCACAGGTGGTGAGCTCGAAGCAGGAAAAGCTGATGAAAATAAGCCAGGTGGGGGCGGTGCAGCCGATCCAGAAACAGCAGAACAACAACTTATCGTAATTGATCTTCATGAGGTGCGTAGTATTAATGCTGGTCTCACAGAGCTCGATTCAATGGGTTTTGGGATTGAGTCTCTTATGCCCGAGGATCGAACAGGCACAGAAGAACCTCGTTATTTATTGCGTCGTGGTGAGCACAAGGTAGGCATCGAAGACCTACGAGGCCTCCTCACAGCAGTGAGACGTGCTGGTGAAAAGGGGTTGTCGATCACCAGGTTTAAAGGTCTGGGTGAAATGAATGCCGAAGAACTTCGTGAGACAACCCTCGACCCTGCAAATCGAACACTTCTTCGTGTCACAATGGATGATGCAGCCGCAGCGGATGATCTGTTCCGTGTTCTTATGGGAGAGAAGGTAGAGCCTCGTCGCAAGTTTATTGAAAGAAATGCACTCGATGTTCGAAATCTTGATGTTTAAGGCTTGATCACTTGCTGTTGTCGAAATTTTGAATCAAATACTGTTGAGTCAGACCGCAGATCCATGATCTTGAAACGCAAAGCCTCCATGCTTTGATCGCTTACCATCGGCACATTTATTGAGATCAGCCTGGTGCACAATTTCATCATGAATAGATACGGTAATCTGATTAGCCACGCATCGAATATGCATATGATTCCATTAATCTGGATCATTCGAAACATTCTTTATCGGTGGATGACCGGGAATAATACCTCCGACAGCATGGTCTCCCAGTTCAGGCTTTTCCAAAGGCTGTTTTTATAAAGCCGAACCTCTCGATGAATTCGATCGGGAAGTTGAGTGAGGTCGGGAATGTGGAAATAGCCGCCGCTATTTTGACTGACACGCCAATCGAATTCAAAATCAGTGATGAGAATATCTTTGAGTACGAGATAGTTTTCGTATTTTATCCAATGCGTGTACTCACGGTTGGGTATGTGAAGAACGCCATTATCCTTTCGAACCCATGCTTGGTGATCCAGGGATCCGAGAGATTACTTGCTGTAATAGCAATCCAGTCAGAGGCAAAGAGATAGCCACCAATAAGAAGAAAGGTTCATGTAAAAGAATGGATAGCAGAAAATTGTAATCTCCTTATGAGGTTCATAGGAAGGAATGCTTCTAGAAAAATGGGCTGCATGAGAGTTATTGTATGTTGGTTTTGACATCACTCTGAGCTTCTACTGCTAAAAATTGCCACGTGTCGAAGGTTGCGGCCTGGCCGCAATATCGACCATGGGCGTCAGAGATATTCCAGATTATAGCTTGATCGATTTTAAAGCGTTTGCCAGTTTTAGAAATTCGGACACCTGAATAATCATCGATATATCCATTGTGTCGTGTTCTCGTTAAAAGCTGTTCCCTCTCTGCTCGATTGATCGGTTCAGCTGTCTTGCGAGATGGCGTCTGCACGAGTTCGTCCCAAGTCATTTCCCAAAGGCAGAGGGCTGCCTCATTGCCATAATTGAGGATGGGATCATCCTCAATGCCATGTGAAACAATGACACGTGGTGTGTGAAATAATGTACGGGACTGCTCTTCGATATTTCCACGACGTAGAATCAGGTCTCGTCCTAGAAGGGAAGAAAAAGAAGTTAAGAGTCGATCGATATGTTCAATGACAAAAGAGTTTTGCATAAAGATGCCTTCTATGGCGATATATTGATCGTATTGATTATATATGCTGACACATTAGAAATGTTTGTAATGAGAAATATGAGTAGTATCATGAAAGACAAAATGATTAAGCAATTGAGAAAATTTGATGTTTTGTTTTTTATCTTGACTGCAGTACTTTCGGGCCACGACATAAATGCTCAACCGATACCAGCCTTAGTATTTCATGATGATTTTCGTGAGGGTAGTACGAAATGGGAGACAACAGACGATGCAAGCTGGACGCTCACGCAGCAGAAGGGGCGTTCGGCCTGGGGCCTCAATAAGCGAAAGAGTGATTATCAGCCTAAGTTTCGAAGTCCGCACAATATAGCCTTGATTCGCGACCTAGAACTGACAGAAACCCTTATTGATGTTGAAGTAAAAAGCACTCGGGATACAGGGAACCATCGAGATTGTTGCATCTTTTTTCAGTATCAAGATCCCGAACATTTTTACTATGTGCATCTCGGTGCAAAGCCGGATCCTCATAGCGGACAGATTATGATTGTAAATGGAGCAGCTCGTCGTGCACTGACTACAAACAAAAAGCCCGTTCCATGGGATGATCAATGGCACCAAGTAAGACTTGAACGAGACCCTTCGAGTGGCAGAATAGCAGTCTTCTTTGATAATCTAAAAACTCCTCTTATGCAGGTGCACGATAAAACGTTTCTGTCAGGTCGAGTCGGTATTGGTTCATTTGATGATATGAATGACTTTACGGATGTGCATATCTATGGAAAGAGAGCGAGTAACAAACGGTAGTCTTGCGAATGCCGCTCTCCTGAGGTGAAATACGTCGGTTACCCACCGACTCACCTAATTTTATGAGGAGCTGCACCCGATGGCAAAGAAGTCAATCGCCGATCTTAATCCTGATGGTAAGACCGTTCTTGTTCGTGTTGATTTCAATGTCCCTCAGGACAAGAATGGAGTGATAACAGATGATCGTAGAATTCGTATGGCGGTACCGACGATACGCTCCATTATCGATCGAGGTGGCAAGGCGATTCTTATGAGTCACCTTGGGCGTCCAAAGGGTCAGGTCAGCCCGGCCCTTTCTCTTGCACCAGCGGCTCAACGGCTTGGTGAACTTCTTGAACAACCAGTAGTCTTGGCAAGCGATACTGGCGGACAAGATTCCACAGCAAAGGCCGAAGTCTTATCAGCCGGTGAAGTACTCGTGCTGGAAAATGTCCGCTTCAATTCTGGAGAAAAAAAAGGAGACGATGCTGACTATGTTGCTGGTCTTGCGAATCTAGCAGATATTTATGTCAATGACGCCTTCGGCACTTGTCACCGGACAGAAGCCAGCCTGTATGCGGTTCCCAAAAAAATGAAAGGAATGGGTAAGTCTGCAGTCGTTGGTTTTCTTGTTGAGAAAGAAATCCAATATCTTTCAGATGCAGTGGGCCAACCAAAAAGACCTTTTGTTGCCATTCTCGGTGGGAAAAAGGTGAGCGATAAGATTGCTGTCATTACGAATCTCTTAAGTATTTGTGATCATATTCTTATCGGTGGTGCAATGGCCTATACGTTTTCTTTAGCCCAAGGTGGTACCACTGGCGATTCACTTGTCGAACAGGACAAACTCGAGTTGGCAAAGCAACTGTTACAGGATGGAGGAGACAAACTCGTTCTTCCTGTCGATACACATTGCGCAGATGATTTTTCATCGGATGCCAATAAAGAAGTTGTGAAGGCTGGTGAAATACGGGATGGTTTTGAAGGGCTCGACATTGGGCCAGATACTGCCCAGCGGTATGCGGAGATTATTCGAGACGCAGGAACCGTGGTCTGGAATGGGCCAATGGGTGTTTTTGAAATGCCACCGTTTGATGCTGGTACTAAAACGGTAGCTGCTGCAGTCGCTGCAGCGACAGAGAATGGTGCAATCACTATTATTGGTGGCGGTGACTCAGCTGCAGCGATTGATCAACTAGGCTATGCCGACAAGGTAAGCCATGTTTCTACAGGTGGTGGGGCATCTTTAGAAATGCTTGAAGGTAAGGCATTTGAGACAGTGAATGTGCTCGATGAAAAGTGACTATGTGCCGATTAGGCATGGCATGACACCTGTGTCGAAATGAAACATAAAAAACGGTCCGGAGTGCTTTAATTACACTCCGGACCGAATATGTTCTGTCGATGTCTTGCGAATCGTGTGAACTGCGAGAATGATGCATACCCGACCAGCTTGTGGTCGCCTAAGCTAAAGGGTGTGGATCAACGCATAAGGCGTAGCACCACCGCTATATAAGGCTTCAACAGTACTGAGTACTTTCGACTGAATCCGATGACTGGCTTCAGTAAAAATTGAATACATTACATAGAAAAAGGCAGCTGCAAGAAACAAATGCCTCTTGCAGCTGCCTTTTTGAATACGTTGTCTACTAACTACATCCCATGCTATTGCCACAGTTGTGACAGAGATAGCAGTTACCATTGCGGACAGTGATTGAGCCACAATTGTCACAGGCAGGGGCATCAATTTGAAATTTTGCAAATTGATTCTGTCTGTCGTCAGCACTGGCTTCTGGATTATCAACCATTTTCAGTCCAGCACGCTCAAGGAGAGCAGCTGTTGTAGCTTCCTGTCCTTGTTGTTTTGGAGCTGAGAGTGTTGCTGCCCTGGCAGTCACGGCATTTTTACTGCCATTTCGACCACTTGGGTGTCGGCCACGACTTGTCGTGGACTGACCACTCGTTTTATGTTTTCCGTTGGAGGCATCCTGCCCGTTTGTGTGCCCGCTCGCCTTCGTGGCGGCGGGCTTGGACTCACTTTCTCCATCGTCTCCTGCAGCGGCCTCCCCACCACTGCTACTGCCTGCTGGCCGATTTGCCTCTCGATAACCGGGTAAGAATTCCGTACCCATCCAGCGGAAGATATAATCCACCAAGCTTTTTGCAACAGGAATATCAGGGTTTTTCGTGTAGCCCCAAGGCTCAAACCGGGTGTGTGAAAACTTCTTAGTATAGACCTCGAGTGGCACTCCATATTGGAGACTCATTGAAACAGCTGTACCGAAAGAATCCATTAAGCCGCCAATGGTACTCCCTTCTTTCGCCATCGTGATGAAGAGTTCACCGGGACGTCCATCATCATAAAGGCCGACTGTGATATATCCTTCATGCCCACCAACATTGAACTTGTGCGTGACACTTCTTCTGGTATCAGGGAGACGTTCTCGTCGCGGTGCGGCGACGACCTTTTCTGCCTTTTTATCACTCTCAGTGCTCGTACCCAGTGGCTGACTTTCTTTTGATCCATCACGATAGATTGCAATGGCCTTGAGTCCAAGTTGCCAGCCTTCGACGTACGCACCTGCAATATCTTCCGGAGTCGTTTCGCGAGGCATGTTCACGGTCTTTGAAATGGCACCGGAAAGAAACGGTTGGGCCTCTGCCATCATCTTGATATGGGCCCGCCAGGCGATAGACCGTTTCCCAAGGCGAGGCTTAAAAGCACAATCAAATACCTTGAGGTGCTCATCTTTAATTTCAGGGCAATCTTCGATGGTGTCATTTTTATCAATGTATGCAAGGATACTTTCGACAGCAGGTTCGTCGTATCCAAGTTTTCGCAATGCTAGTGGAACTGTTTGATTCACAATCTTGAGCATGCCACCACCGGCGAGTTGCTTGTATTTCACAAGGGCAATATCCGGCTCAATACCAGTCGTATCACAATCCATCAAAAAGCTAATCGTACCTGTTGGAGCAAGTACTGTTGCCTGGGCATTTCGGTAGCCGTGCTGACGACCATCTGCGAGTACATCATCCCAAATCTGACGTGCGGCGTCTTGAAGATGTGTTGGACAGGCACCGTCAATATTTTCAACAGCATCGCGATGCATCTGCATGACACGAAGCATTGGTTCACGATTTGCCGCAAAGCCGTCGAATGGGCCAACTGCACCAGCCAATTCAGCACTTGTGCGATTTGCTGCACCATGAAGAATTGCGGTAAGTGCTCCACAAAGACCTCGACCAGCATCCGAGTCGTAGGCCATGCCATCGGCCATGAGCAAACTTCCTAGGTTGGAATAGCCGAGACCAAGTGGTCGATAGAGATGGCTGTTTTTGGCAATTCGTGCGGTTGGATAGCTGGCATGATCAACAAGAATTTCTTGTGCAATTAAGAAGACGCGACATGCCGAAGTAAATCGTTCGACATCAAATTCACCATCTGGTTTACGGAATTTCATGAGATTGATACTTGCCAAGTTACAGGCAGTATCATCAAGAAACATGTATTCAGAGCAAGGATTACTTGCATTAATTCGACCAGAATTTGGACATGTATGCCATTTGTTGATCGTGGTGTCGTACTGGACACCTGGATCACCACATTGCCATGCACACTGTGACATGCGGTCAATGATTTCGTTGGCTTTATAAGTTGGACCCGCCTTTGATGAGTCGGTGACCCAGCGTGTTGTCCACGAGTCGTTGCGCTCAACAGCTTCCATGAATTCATCAGTTAATCGAACTGAGAGATTTGCGTTTTGGAAAAGAATAGAGCTATATGCTTCGCCATTGAAATTCGCATCATACCCGCCTTTTTCGATCAGAACACGAGCCTTCTTTTCTTCTCTCGATTTGCATTCGATGAAATCCATAATGTCTGGGTGGTAGACCTTCAGCGACTGCATTTTTGCAGCCCGCCTCGTTTTGCCACCACTTTTGACGACACCAGCAATCTGATCGTAGACCCGCATGAACGAAAGTGGGCCAGATGGACTGCCACCTCCCGAAAGCTTTT
>CAJXFK010000071.1 GCA_913052575.1 uncultured Planctomycetaceae bacterium | reverse complement strand
TAGACAGAATCGCTCATCGCTCAACCTCCTGGGTTCTTTCCAGTTGACCGAACATTATTAACCGCAATATCTGAAGCAAACTTTTCTACCTGCTTTATTTCAAAACAATTTTTCAATACAAATGAACTAGTACCCGATCTATTCAATCAGAACATATCTAGCATATTGAAAACCCGCCCCGGCACCGACTTTAACTAGTATAAAAATTTTCATAGGGTTTTATCAACTCCAATATTGGCAGAAAGCTAAAACCGCACTAATTGCTTTAAAACGCTCTCGGAAATGTCCTAGGCTGCATAATGGGAAACCCGACTGGCTACATAAGGAACCGTCCACAATCATCATTTTCCTTGTCTCAAACCTTCATAAGGTACACACCAGCCATGAAGTCAGCCTTCTTTGCCATGACGCACGGATCCCTCCATACTGTTTTTGATAAGTAAAACTGAGAGCTAGATCTATGAACCGTCCGTATATAACGGCACTTATTTTGCTATTTGCAAGTATTGCGAATAGCTGGTTATTCATCAGTAAAATTCTGCCAACAATTGTTTCTGACGAGCCACCCGGCTATCAATCCATGTACGCCGCGTCAGAGCATTCGAAAACCGTTGCTTGGGTAATCAAGCTCAATGACAAAACAGTGGGGTCAGCGGTGAGCACCGTCGAACCAACGCCTTCTAGCACCGCGACCGTCTGGTCAAACCTTCAACTACACTCCCTGCCGTTGAGTGACCTATTGCCACCTTGGGCACTTGCCTTGCTAAAAGTAAACAGAACAACTCTACACACTACGATCGAACTCGATGTCTGGGGCCGTATGAAAATCGATAGCTATGGGGATCTACGAGAGTTTGATTCCGTCGTCAAGATTCCTGGTGTTCAACAAGACGTGCATTTATATGGGACCATCGACTCTGACAATCAGGTAATGGTGTCTTTGGAGTCTGGTGATTTGCAATACGACACGAAACGGCACCTACCGAACGGATTATCTGTTCGGGATGAACTTTCACCTCAAGCAAACATGCCAGGAATTTCTCAAGGACAACGCTGGACAGTTCCTATTTACAGCCCCCTTCGTCCAAGCAACAAACCAATTGAGCTTCTCTATGCACATGTTGCCGGCCATGAAGTGCTTCGCTTTGATAATCAGTTGATTACTGCTGATATCGTAAATTACCGAACAACCACCGATAAACACCGACAGCCGCGCAGCCGAATATGGGTTGGCCCTCGCGGCCGGGTATTACAACATGAGTCGATAATACTTGGCAAAAAATTACTCTTCGTACGATCTCCAGAAGATGTTGCTTTATCACCCGAGAGTCGCCTTGAACAGGCAAAGAAGCTATTTAACAAACAATAAATTCAAACAACACAAGCACGTTGCAATAGAATTCACGGGGTACATGTTTTTATAATATTCTCACGGAGTACCCACAGCAATATTTATGATTCAATTTGAAAACGCCACCCGAAAATATGGCAAAAAAATTGCTGTGTCCGATCTTGAATTAACCATTCCAGCGGGTGAATTATTTGCTCTTCTTGGACCGAATGGTGCAGGCAAAACCACTACGATCAAAATGCTCGTTGGGTTGCTCCAACCCTCACGTGGTGTTGTGCGTGTCTGCGGACATGATCTTGTTTCAGAAACACGCTCTGCACACTCTCGTTTAGGGTATGTACCTGACGAGCCTTACCTGTACGACAAACTTACAGGCCACGAATTCTTGCGGTTCATTGCTGGCATGTACCGAACACCGAAACGTCTAACACAAGCACATGTTGACCGCGAAATTAAACGCTTCGAGCTTCAAGAATTCGCTGATGATCTTGCTGAAAATTATTCTCTTGGCATGAGACAACGGCTTATATTTGCTGCTGCTTTTTTGCATGATCCTGACGTACTCGTACTCGACGAACCCATGGTGGGACTTGACCCTCGGAGCGTCCGGATTGTGAAGGATCTTCTCAAAGAAAAAACAACTGAGGGCATGACTGTATTTATGTCAACTCACACACTCGCAATGGCAGAAGAGATGGCTGACCGCATGGGCATTATGGTCCAGGGAAAAATCAAATTTCTTGGAACGGTTTCAGAACTCCGTGAACAGGTAGATGTTGAGAATAAAAGCCTTGAAAGCCTTTACTTGCAACTCACATCAATCCCGCCGGCAGATCAAATCAACTCAACCGACAAGACATAACAACGAAGAAATCGGCCACTGAGATGCAACGCCAACTACTTGAGGTTTCACAAGAAAATACGCTCACGCGGAAGCTTCGAAGAACAATCGTGTGGAACCTTGTTCGCTCGACAATTCACAAGTCTCGTTTTCGATTTGGACTTGTCCTCGCCCTCAGTACTATTTTCTGGACAGCTACATTCTGCCTATTCTATGAATCTTTTATCTTTATCGATTCCATGCATGCTGAAGTAATGTCGTTGCTCTTTAACACGTTCTTCTCTGCCTTAATGCTTATGATGATCTTCTCAACAGCAATTTTAATGTATGGAGGACTGTATCGGTCTGAGGAGTCCAAATTTCTTTTAACGTGCCCCTTACGGGCAGAAGCAATTCATGCCCACAAATTCATCGAAGCACTCTGGTTCTCGAGTTGGGGGTTCATTCTTCTTGGTAGTCCGATGCTCATTTCCTACGGTATCGTTCGCGAGGCCCCCTGGAGCTTCTTCGCAATGCTCTTGCCGTTTATGGTTGCATTCGTTTTTATTCCGGCCTCATTAGGCAGCATATTGTGCATGCTTGTTGTTGCAGGCCTACCTCGATTGCGACTGCATGCCTTCTCAGTCTTATTTGCAGCCGCAACGTTTGCCGCATTATGGCTTGCCTGGTCCACTTTTGGATCAACACAGAGCCAAGCACTCACACCTGCTTGGTTTGAAGAAACACTGTCACGCCTTGCAATGACAGAACAGGTATTCCTGCCGAGTTGGTGGCTCTCCTCAGGGCTCCTTGATGCGGCACTTCGTAACGACTCTCATGAAATTTCCCGTCAGAGCACCTTTGAAGCGCTCAAGTTTTTAGGATTGATCATTGCGAATGCAATGCTCTTGAGCCTCATGGCAAGCTGGGTTGCTCGATGGACGTACCGGAAAGGATACAGCAACCTCGAGGCTGAAATGCCATGTAAAAAACGAAGGCAAATTTTCTGGCTCGATGAGCTATTGGCCCACGGCGGGTCAAAATATGGACATCCTATTCGCCTTCTGCTCGTCAAAGACTTACAGGTTTTTCGTCGAGATGTTACTCAATGGTCCCAATTTGCAATTTTCTTTGGTCTACTCGCACTCTACTTTTATAACTTGCAGTCCTTTAACTATTCAAATGCATACGCATCACTAATTGGGCATCTCAATTTAGCTGTAGTTGGTCTCATTCTCTCAACATTCACTACACGTTTTGTCTTTCCATCGATTAGCCTTGAAGGTCGTCGTTTTTGGATTCTTGGACTTCTTCCAATACATCGCGATCAGATCATTTGGGCAAAGTTTCTTTTTTCATTCGGTGGCGGTCTTATTCCCTGTCTTGGATTAATTTTTTTAAGCGACTCAATGCTGGGCCTCGAGCAGAAAACAATTTATGTACACCTCGCTTGCTGTATTGCTCTGTGTGGCGGCCTCTCTGGTATAGCTGTTGGAATGGGGGCATGTATGCCCGATTTTCGTGAATCCTCACCAGCAAAAATTGCGGCCGGTTTTGGAGGAACCGTAAGCCTCGTCTTAAGCGCATTATTTATTCTTTTTGTGGTCATCACAGTTGGATTGACGAGCCATCTCAATCTCTTACGAAATGCCGGGAGTAGACTTCCTGACAACCCAATACTCTGGCTCATCGGAGGCTCTGGTGGCCTTGCAGCGAGCCTGGTAATAATCATGGCCAGTGGCTTGCTAGCCACTTTCGCACCGTTATTTCTTGGCATTCGCGCGTTCCGGCAGCTAGAACCTTAAGATTACTTCAGCATTCCTAAAATGATGGCGATGCCTGTTCTCTGAAACTATTACCATTTTCTGGCAAAATAGCAGTGTTTTCTGGCCCCAGATACTGAATTGTCTATTGTTAATGATAGAAACTTGATCTGTGCTAAGAGCCTGTGACTGCATATATATCGAAACATGATTCGTCCAAGACAACAATTTACGACGGTGGAGCAGAGCCAAGACTTGGTAGCCGCCGGGAAGGAGCGGATCGGTGCCGTTCAATATCTCAATACAAGACCCCTTATTTACGGACTCGGTGACTCACTAGATTTCGATCTTCCAAGCAAGCTTGCAGATCGCTTAGCACACCATGAACTCGACGTGGCACTCATCCCATCGATTGAACTCTTTCAGCGACTCGATTCTCCGCAGTACAGGTCACATCGTCCTGACACCACGTGGGCTACCCACAGCGAAAACAAATACCAGGTAGTCTCCAACGCATGCATAGCATGTCTCGGTTCAGTTATGAGTGTTCGATTATTTTTTCGAACACGCCCTGAAAAGACAACCTGTATTGCAGTGGATGAGGGTTCGAGGACGAGTGTTGCATTGTGTAAAATATTATTGTCCAAGCGATTTGGTGTGACACCAAAACTTGAAGTACTGCCGATTGGAAAAAGTATTGAGTCGACAAATGCTGATGCAGTGCTGTTAATTGGTGACCGAGCAATTGGCCCTATCAGCGGTGGCTTCCAAACGGTCTGGGACCTCGGTGAAGAATGGCATCGTTGGACAAACCTTCCATTTGTTTTTGCAGTCTGGGCAGCTCGTCCTTCGGTTGACTTGGAACCGTTAGAAAAACGTCTGAATGCAGCCCGTGACTCAGGGCTTGCGAACCTGGCAACAATTGCAGCTATTGAGGCAGCGGCCCACGGACTTTCCGTAACCCAGTGTATGGATTATTTAAGTGACAACCTGCATTACAATCTCGGTTACGATGAGCAGCAAGGATTGCGGCTTTTCCATGAATATTCTATGGAACTTGGCCTCGCTCCTTCCAATCGCAATTTCGATGCAGCATTTCAATATTCAAAACAATCTTAGACCGGTGTCCAGTGATTGAAAACGATATATCAAAAATTCTTGATTCGGTTTGTGCAGGCCATCGTCTAGAGCGTGCTGATGCAATACGTCTTCTGGAGTCCAACCAGCTAGCCTCGATTGGAAAAGCCGCCCATGCTGTGACAACAAAACTTCATCCAGAGACATATCGCACGTACAACATTGATCGAAATATTAATTACACGAACATCTGTACTGCGGTATGTGACTTCTGCGCTTTCTTTCGAGGCCCTAAATCGCCCGATGGATACATACTCGATAGACAAGTCCTGCTGAAAAAAATAGAAGAAACAGTAGCTATTGGAGGGGATCAGATTCTTCTCCAAGGTGGCATGCACCCTACGTTACCATTGGAGTGGTACGAAGAACTGTTACGAGATATCAAGTCACATTTTCCATCGGTAAATGTCCATGGCTTTTCTCCTCCGGAGATTTTTCATCTTACAAAGGTAGCGAAGCGACCGCTTGAGGAAATCCTTGAACGTCTTGCTGCTGCTGGTCTTGGATCTCTTCCAGGTGGTGGTGGTGAGATCCTCGTAGACCGCGTGCGATCAGCAATGACTCGTGGAAAAGTCATGACAGATGATTGGTTAAACGTCCATCGACAATGGCATGCTCTCGGCGGAAGGAGCACGGCAACAATGATGTTTGGCCATATCGAGACGCTGGCTGAGAGAATCGAGCATCTCGACCGTTTGCGAGAATTACAAGACGAGACCGGAGGGTTCACCGCCTTCATTTGTTGGTCATTCCAGCCCGACAACACGGAAATGGCTCATATTCCCGCATCCGGTTCTTTTGAATATCTAAAGACGCAGGCTGTCGCTCGCCTGTATTTAGATAATATACCCAACATTCAGTCGAGTTGGGTTACGCAGGGCCGAGACATTGGCCAACTTGCTCTCCTTTTTGGTGCGAATGATATGGGCAGTTTAATGCTCGAAGAAAATGTGGTGAGTGCCGCAGGAACGGTGCACCACCTCACTCTTGATCAGATGCGATCTGCGATCTCAGAACTTGGATGGGACCCCCGACGACGGAACGTTTTCTATGAACTTGTAGACGATAAAACCGATCAGTTGAAGGAATCACATGTTCACATGCCCGTGAATATTGATCTGCCTGTCTTAACCTCAGTATCGTAGACAAAGAGCCATTCGCATGCTGCACTCAGGTCAACAGCATCGATCATTTATTGTTCGATCACAGTGGCTGTTACCGGTTTCATGCCGTCCTCTAGAGAATGCGTGGCTTCGTGTCGAAAGGGGCCTTGTGACAGGATTCGGCACGTGGCCTCCTCACTCACAGAACACTCTGCAGGTGATTGATTTAGGCAACACAGTCATCACAGCTGGATTTGTAAATGCGCATACTCACTTGGAGTTTTCGTCATGCCAGAAACCTTTTAGTACTGCCGGAGGCCTTCATAAGTGGATCCGTGACGTTGTTTCCTGGAAACGTGAACAAAGCACATCTTGTACAGACTCCAACCAAAACAATGCCGCCATTGTCGCAGGTATTCATGAATCCGCTGCTTGTGGCGTTGTTGCTCTCGGAGAGATCGCGACCACCAATACGTCTTATCACAAAATACTGAATCGCCCACGGATTCGTGTTTTTCGTGAATTTCTTGGCCTCCATTCGCCTACCTCACAAGACGGCTTAGCGCGAGAGGCTACATGCCTCAGAGACGCTCAGCGGCTATCTCGTTCCGGTATGGCTGTAGGCCTTTCACCGCACGCACCATATTCAACCCAGTGGAACATTGGTCAGACAGTGGTTATTGCCTCCAAAACGAACTCTCGAGGTCGGCGGTGGCAGCGTAAAAAAAATCGACGTCTAACGCCTGTCGCCATGCATTTAGCTGAGTCACAACTCGAAGCAGAATTTTTAAAAACACAAACTGGCCATTTCCGAACACTTTTTGAAGACCTTGGAGTGTGGCCAGATCAAACACCCAACTTAGCTTCGACTGCCGACTGGATCTCTTTTTTAGCCAAGAGTGATCGTGGGCTGATCATTCACGGAACTTTCCTTCACGATGACCACATTGCGCTATCACGACTCACACTCCATCGACAAAAACTTATTGCAGTCGTCTGTCCAAGAACAACACTCGCTTTATCTGGAAAACTTCCACCTGTCTCAGAATTTAAAAAAGCCGGGATACGAGTTTGCCTTGGTACTGATGGACGCGGTTCCAATCCTGATCTTTCAATTCGTGCAGAGGCCGCGTGCCTCATCGATTCAGGTCTGGCCACACCACAGGAAGCACTTTCTATGATTAGTGTGAACGGCGCATGGGCTCTTGGCTTTGAGAATAGAACAGGGTGTATCGCTACTGGACGGCCTGCTGACTTTGTCATTCTCAGGCCGTCCGTGTCGCCAAATACAGCCGATGAGGCAACAGCCACGATATTTGATTGCACGACAAAAGTAGTGGCCACGTTCCGTGGTGGGCGTCCGATCGCTGGTGATTTTCTCTAGCCGCTACAGTCTGCAGTTCGAAATATCCGTCTCAATAATGGCGGATGCTCCTATCAATTCAAGCTTTTCCATGATCTCGTGGGTTTCATTCCTTCGTACCATCGCCCGAACAGAGCACCAACTTGTCTCTTCAAGAGCGCTCACTGTTGGTGAATTAAATCCCGGAGTAATATTTTCTGCCTCGGCTAACCGACTTCGGGGCACATTATATTCTAATAACGTCCATGTTCGCGCTATGACCACTCCCTGAAGACGACGAACAATGCGATCGGCCATATTGGTATCGACCACAGCCTTATTTTGTACGAGCACGGTCTCATAGCAACCAATGTCCTCAAACACACGAAGACGATTGGCTGCTAGGGTACTTCCCGTTTCAACGAGGTCGACAACTGCATCCGCAACATCGAGAGATACCATGATTTCAACGCTGCCAGAAAGTTCAACCAAATGTACTTCAACACCATGCTGAGCTAACCAGTCACGAGTGATTTTAGGGAAACTTGTAGCAACTCTCCGGCCATGCAAATCTTTAGGTGATACGATCTCTGCATGGTCTGGCACACAAAGAGCCAGCCGACAGCTACCTACACCAAGAGAAAGTCTTTCAATAAGATCGACCCCTGCTTCAGCAACAAGATCAGCACCAGTAATACCAAGATCGATAGCACCCTCTGCTGTGAGGATAGGGATGTCATCGGTTCGCAGAAAAACGATTTCAACCGGGACGTCCCGGCACCGAGCAAACAACGAACGAGACACACGGCGAAACGAAAGACCTGCATCATGGAGCAGTTCAGCGACAACTTCTGACAGTCGCCCTTTACTCGGAATGCCGATACGAAGCAGGCGTCCTGCGTCTTCTGATTTAGAATTCTTCATACTTTCTCTACTTGCGTGAAATTCGACATTAAACTGTAGCCACAATACTGCTACTTCCTCGATGCCTTTTCATCAATTCCTGAAACACCAAAACGTCCGGCCAATGTCGTTTCTACTTGCTTTAAAGTTAAATCGCGACATGCCAACAACACCATAGCATGATAAAACAGATCTGCTGCCTCTGAGACAACTCGCTCATCGGACTCGTCCATGGCCGCCTCAACAAGTTCACCAGCTTCCTCAGTAACTTTCGACCCAATCTTTACAACACCTGCAGCAAGAAGCTTACTTGTGTAGGATTTCTCTGAACTTGATGTTTTACGACTTGCAATAATACTCTCAAGTTGCCCAAAAATTCTGCCAACTGATTGGTCATCGAACTGGTTCGGACTGCCTGATTTCATTACTACTGGTTCTCCAAAAGATTCTTTTACCGCATACTACAATCCTTAACTGTACCATGTGATGCACCCCCTCGACACCAAAGCTTCAATGTCAGCATCAATGCCTGAATTAGCAAGTGATTGCATAATCCTTACAGGCCCAACCGCATCAGGTAAAACCTCTTTAGGAATTCATCTAGCACGACGATTAAACGCCGACATTCTTAGTGCTGATTCAGTTGCAGTATACCGAGGCTTGGATATCGGTTCGGCAAAACCGACTTTACAAGAACAGGCCGAGTCACCTCATCATCTCCTTGATCTCGTAGACCCTGCAACAGCGTTTACTGCATCGGACTGGCTTCTTGCAGCCCGCACGGTGATTCAAGATTGTCGCAATCGTGGTCGACGAATTCTTGTGGTTGGGGGCACTCCATTATACCTTCGATGCCTGCGAGATGGCCTCGATGACTTTGCCCCAGTAAACCATGCACTGCGGCATACTCTAAATGACGAGCTCAACCGAATTGGTCCCGAGGCATTTCATAAGAAACTCGGGCAAAGCCGCCCAGATCTTGCTGCAACAATTCATCCCAATGACTCAAAACGCATTATCCGTGCTCTTGAAATCATGCAAACCGCAGGAACAAATCACAAGCGATCTTGGACTCCGGCAGACGATTCAAAAACACAGCTTTTTCCTTGCCCGATACTCGTCATCGATCACCCGCGGACAATACTCAACAGCCGAATCAACCAGCGTGTCGAAGCCATGTTCGAGTCCGGTATCATAGAGGAGACTGAAGCTGCTGAAAAACATTATGGCATTGGTACCACAGCAGCGCAAGCTGCTGGCTACAAAGAATCCCTCGCATTCATCAGGGGTGAAATCACTAAGCAGGAAGCTATCTCAAAAACAAAACAGCGAACCCGTCAGCTGGCAAAACGTCAACGCACCTGGTTCCGAAGTTTTCCTGATGCCGTCTGGCTATCTGCGTGACCATCCGAGCATCATATGATCTGATTGGCATTGCGCAAATCTCGTGCCAGACGACTTTCTGTGCTAGCACAGAAAGTGCTAGCACAGTATCTTGTGGTTGAAGGTGTCACCAACCACAAAATCAAAAAAGTCCTTGCCTTGTTTTTCAGGAGCCATATCTTCACGCCGCAGGGTTCGAAGTTGCCACTCAAGGACGAGTGGCACGGACACTCAAAAGAGTTGCTCGAAAAAGGAACTTTCATGGCAGCCAAACCGGTAATCGGAATCAATATGGACTTTCGCTCTAGTTGTAAAGAGCACGCCTCACTTTCATTCATAGCTGCAGGCTACTATGAGAATATTATTCAATCAGGAGGCATCCCTCTTGTCCTGCCCCCGCTCGAGGATGAAGATGATCTCGTGAGAGTACTCGACACTCTGGATGGGGTTGTCCTAATCGGAGGAGCAGATCTTGATCCCCAGCGAGATGGCTATATGCCACACCCTGCAGTTCGTAATATGGACCACAGGCGTGAAGACTTTGATCGAATGTTGGTAAAGCAGGTCTGTGCAAGACATCTACCAGTGCTCGCCATAGGATGTGGGATGCAACTTCTCAATGTTACCGAGGGCGGCACACTCTACCTTCATCTTCCTGAGGATCTACCTCAAGCGATCCCACACAAGGACCCGCTCGACACCGCTCACCGTCATGGACTTCTTGTAGAACCAGATTCTGCAATGGAACGCGTTTATGGTGATGGTGAAATTCGTGTAAATAGCATGCACCACATGGCCATTGATGATCTTGCGTCTGGATTCCGGATAACTGCTCGATCTCCAGATGGAGTCATTGAGGCGATTGAAAGCGATATTGAAGGTTGGCTTGCAATTGGTACACAGTTTCACCCAGAAGCCGATTCCGCATCTGCTCTTGATGCGAAGATTTTTGAGGAATTTGTTGTTGGGATTACTGGAGAAATACCAGCGATGCGTCTGGTAGCCTGATCGAACAAGATGCTTTTCGTAGCTGCTTGATCACGATATTATTATTGAGCCCGCCGATGAACTTTTCGTCGGCGGGCCTTTTATTGTCAGGCCAGCAAACACTTTTGCTTTCAACCCCCCCTGCAGGTCGCACTGTCGCTGCAGATGGGACAACCTGCCCCTAAAACATTCTTTCATGCCTGCATGGATCCTGATTCAGCAGTACGATTACGTTAGGCCTTTGGTCGATCGTCGATCCTCCGTCACGAATTTATCGACTGCGGCTTCGACAAATTCCTGTTGTTTGTTTTCATAATTCTCTTTTCTCGTTTTAAACATGCTGACTGATTACGACTTACATCTCCTTGGTGAAGGAAAACACTGGAAAAGCTACGACAAGCTAGGAGCGCAACTGTGCACGCTTGATGGCAAACAAGGCGTCCATTTTGCGATCTGGGCACCGAATGCCCAAACGGTGAGTGTCGTTGGTGACTTCAACAACTGGGCTGGCCATGCCCATACAATGTCCAAGCTGATTCCATCTGGAATTTGGCACCTGTTTGTATCTGGTGTAAAACCTGGCAATGCCTATAAATTTCGCGTCCAAACGACCGAGGGCACTATTGACCGTGCTGACCCCTACGGTTATTCGGCAGAGATGCCCCCACAGACTGCTTCTCTTGTCACAGACTTACGCGATTACGCCTGGCGAGACACTCAATGGATGGAACAAAGGCTACGACGAGACTGGTTTAGTGAGCCAATATCAATCTATGAAATTCACCTCGGCAGCTGGAAGCGACCGGCAGAGACCCCACATCGCTGGCTAACCTATGACGAACTTGCACGGGAACTTATTCCCTACTGCATCGACATGGGTTTTACCCATGTCGAGTTTCTTCCACCGACAGAGCATCCCCTCTCTGCAAGCTGGGGATACCAGGCCATCGGCTTATTCGCTGCAACAAGTCGATTCGGCACGCCTCAAGATTTCATGTCGCTCATTGATAGTTTCCATCAAGCAGGTATCGGCGTAATTATTGATTGGGTGCCGGCACACTTCCCAAAAGATGATCATGGGCTCAGACGCCTAGACGGCACCGCTCTCTACGAGCACGAAGACCCTCGCAAAGGTGAACACCCAGATTGGGGCACCCTTATTTTCAATTATGGTCGCAATGAAGTAACGAATTACCTCATTTCATCTGCACTGTTCTGGCTCGACTATTACCACATTGATGGGCTGCGGGTCGATGCAGTCGCTTCGATGCTTTACCTGGATTACAGCCGTCGCGATGGAGAATGGATACCAAATGCATTGGGTGGCCGAGAGAACCTTGAAGCAATCGAATTCCTCAAGGAATTCAACGTCCAAGTGCATCACCATTTCCCTGGAACATTGACAATTGCAGAGGAATCAACGGCATGGCCCGGGGTTTCTCGCCCAACTCACACTGGTGGTCTTGGATTTAGTCTTAAGTGGAACATGGGCTGGATGAACGATACGCTACGATTTATGCGACAGGATCCAGTGCATCGAAAGTATCATCACGACGAATTAACATTTAGTTTGATCTATGCATTCCATGAAAACTTTGTCCTTCCACTTTCTCATGACGAAGTTGTCCATGGTAAGGGCTCTCTACTCAATCAAATGCCTGGAGATCGTTGGCAGAAATTCGCAAACTTGCGGCTGCTCTATTCGTTAATGTGGTTTCACCCTGGAAAAAAGCTTTTATTCATGGGTGATGAATTTGGACAGCCACAAGAATGGAACTTTGACGAAAGCCTCTCATGGCATTTTCTTGAAGACAATCATCACAGCGGGCTCTCTCAGACGGTAGCAGAACTTAACACGCTTCTACGACAGGAGCCAGCGCTTCATCAAATAGATTTCGATGGACAAGGATTTGAATGGATTGATTGCCAGAATTGGAACGAAAGTATCATTAGTTTTCTGAGAAAAGGTGTCGCTCAAAATGACACCCTGGCCATTGTTTACAATTTCACACCCGTGCCTCGACGAGACTACAGAGTGGGGGTGCCTCTCGCTGACTACTACACTGAAGTCTTCAACAGCGATGCTGCCCACCTCGGTGGCAGCAATATTCTCAATAAGAATCGACTACCATGCGAGTCAATCGCCTGCCACGGACGCGAGCATTCGGTCTCACTTACGGTACCTCCACTCGCAGCCGTCGCCCTGAAGCCCTCGGCCGTGCCGCACACGCAATGAAGGGATGGCCCTAGAGCCAGATTTCTGCCCTAAGCACCTGAAAGTCTTCAAGGCGATTACGAGAAGATCTTTTACCGCTACCTTGGAAGTCTCGGATCACGATTCCAAGTAAGTTCTAAATCTTTTTCCAGGCTTGCGATCCAATCCATAAACACCTCAGCAAACGCTGTCTGAGCAACCATGGACAATCGCCTCTGATCACCAAGTACTCCCTCAAATCGCTTTTGCAGCTCTTCATCTGCTGGCTTATATTCAAGCAAGCGGATGACATAACAGATTGTTTGTGGTTCATTAAAAGTGGTAACACTCTGACCTTTGGCAACCGAAAAAATCTTCTGCATCATTTTGTTGCCCGGCATTACGAGACCTTCTGGTGATGACAAAACTGGTGCCCCGTTTACACCAACATCTCCCTGCGTAAGCCACGTGAAGGGACCGATCTCTTTCACTTGCTCAAATTCTGACTCTGACAGAGCCTCTTTAAAACTTTTGCCACCTGTTTTATCAACAAGTGCAGCTGCTTCCTTTACGGCAATGGGACGAGCTTCAACAATTCGCCACGCCTTTTCAACATTACTACGAGCCTCAGCGAAAGTCGGGACACGTTCTTCTTTGTCACCCTGCTTCCAAGAGAAGTACCTGTTCCCTTCAGCATCACGCGACGTCACCGGACGCAGCGTAATCGTTCCATCGCCAAACATTGTCTCCAGCCACCGCTGCTGACGAATTCCAAACCGACTCGATGGATCTGGCACAAACTCAAAGCTGCTACCTATGCCGCCACCACCAGCAGCTTCCGCCACAGTCGTCCAGTCAGATTCGACAGCAACAAGGTCCTGCTTCTCAGCTATTTTTCCCACGTTCGGTGAAGAAGGTTCTTTATCACCATCTTTACCTCGCGCAATCCAAAGTGCGCGATCTTCAGCATATGCGTTTAAGTCTGCGGCCAGTGCTGAAAATATTGCATCTATCGTTTCTGTCGCACGTTGCCGTGAAATTTCTTGGCGAATCTGATCAGCAACCTTGTCCAATGGCTGGAAGGTCATTTCTGGTTTCTCAGAATCTGCTGAGTCCTCACCTTCTTTCTCAGTCGGCTTCGGTTTTTCTTCAACAGAACCGGTTGTTTCATTCTCACTTTCGGCAGTGGGCTTTTCAGCTGGTTGCTGTTTTACGTTCTTTGAAGAATCCGCGTCGGATGATTCCTCTTTTTCCACCTGAAAAGTAACTGTTCTCACAAGCGATTTGTGACTTCTAGAACTCGAATCAGAGTCAGCCGGCTGAGCAGCCTCTTTCTCTTTTATTTTACTTTCACTTTCCTTGGCGTCTTTGGATTCCTTTGGTGCATTCTCATCGGTCTCTTGAGCTGCCTTCACTGGGGCATCAGACACATCCTGGGAATCTTTTTCTTTGGTACTGTCCATTGACGGCGTTTCTTTACGCCGCTCATCGCTCGAAACCGTAGCCGGCTCTTTTGTCACCGGGGGTGCCGATGGGGCCTCACGGAATCTGGTTTCTTTATTTTTTTCGTAGAACTCCTCAATATCTCTATCCGTTATTGTTTTCCCCGCTGCAGCTTCAAACTTCTTTTGATCTGCCATGAGCGAGGCATACTGAATTCGATGCGGCTCTTTAAATCCAGGATTTGGACTCATCGCTGACGGAAGATCATTTTTGAATGTATCGAAATACGCTTTAAGTTTAGATTCGTTCGGCAACTCCACAGAAGTGGCAAGATTTTCCACCTCGATAGGAAACACCTCGACTGTTGCCGACTGTTCGAGTCGTTTATAGAAGTCCCACCGCCAAGCGGGAGGATCTCCAGAAAATCCTGTCTGAAACAGGAGTAGCGTATTTCGCGCTATGAGGGCTGTTCGTAATGATTCAAAAAGATCTGCTGCTAAAACAGGCGCACGACCATATCGAAGGCCAGCAATGATCCCATCGAACTGATCCTGTCGGACCATATTATTTGTCCAAGCAGCGAGAAACTCGTTGATTGCTGTATTACTGACCGTTAATCCAATTTTTTCGGCTTCTTTTGCGAGAAGCATTTCTCGAACAACCAGCTCTTCTCCCTCCGGAAAGGCCGGTAGTCTGGAAGGGTCACGACCCGCTGTAGCGGCAGCCTGCATCAAAAAGCGGTTAACGAGAGTCCGTAGGGCTACTGCTCTCTCAAGCTGGTCTTCGCGAACGACACCACCTTTCCATTCCACAACAATTGGATCATTGGAAGATGAGCCCGCCCCCATCTGGAGGAACGGGGGTAGCACGAAAAAAGCCAACATCGCCAAGACCGCCACCGCCACGAGCATCGATCGCTGATATTTCCGAAAAAAATTGAATGACCCGGCCATAAAACCGCCTTTTTCTGAAGCGCCCCGGGCTAAAAAACCATTGAGGCTTGACAAATAGAGAGAAGGGAGGGTAACGCTGTTGAGCAATAACTAAGTCGGAGATTGTATCG
>CAJXFK010000070.1 GCA_913052575.1 uncultured Planctomycetaceae bacterium | reverse complement strand
TTATGTTTATGGTCCCGACGTGGCGGCAGCAAACCTTGCGGCAATTGAATTAAACAAAGAAAGCTTTGCTTCAGAAAAAGTAGTGCGTCTTAATATTGGTACGGGGATCGGCACGGACGTCAATGAACTCGAGGAAAAATTGCGAACACACATAGAACTGCTTCGTAAATGTGCTGGTGAAAAAACAATCCTGCCTGGCCCCGAATATGGTCCTGAACGGGTTGGAGATCTACGATCGAATCTCCTCGATGCAAGCCTTGCCAGCAATGTCTTGAGTTGGAAGCCAACGCATTCACTAGACGAGGGATTAGCGGCTACGGCCCAGTGGTTTTTTGAAAAAAAGGATGCCTTGTAATAAATTCTGCCTAAATGAAAAATCCTGCTTAAAAAACTTTCGCATCAAATAATCTTTCTGTTCATTCTTGTAGCCATAATCCCGAACACCGTTCCGCCATGCAAAATGAGTCTCGGAATCCCCCCACTGCAATGATCACCGGTATCACGGGCCAGGATGGGTGCTACCTTGCAGCCCACCTTAAAGAGCATGGATATGGAATTGTCGGTACAACTCGTCAAATTTCTACAGATCGGCTCTGGGGACTGAACCAACTCGGAATCTGTAACAAGATAACGCTCGAGTCATTATGTCTTGATAATGTCGAACAGATTGAAAAGCTTATCGATGACTATAAGCCGACAACGATCTTCCATTTGGCTGGACAGTCTTCCCCTCACCTCTCTTTTAGTCTGCCAAAAGAAACGTTTGAAAGTATTGCGGGATCAACTCAGCGACTGCTCGAAGCCTTGCAAAAAGCAACAACGCCCTCACGACTCTTTGTGGCTGGAAGTTGTGAAATGTTTGGTAGTTCACATCAACAACTAGTTACCTGTAAGTCCCGTTGTCATCCATCAAACCCGTATGCTGTCGCAAAAGAAGTGGCTTTTCGGACCGTTCGAGACTTTCGTGATCGGCATGGATTATTTGCATGCACCGGTGTTCTTTTTAATCACGAAAGTCCTCTCCGTCCAAAACATTTTGTCACACAGAAAATTATTGCCGGGGCTTGTTCAATTAAGATTGGTCAACAAAAAAATCTTCACCTAGGCGATCTCTCAATCAAACGAGATTGGGGATGGGCACCCGAGTATGTTGTTGCGATGAATAAAATGCTCACCCGGAAACAACCAGAGGACTTTCTCATCGCGACAGGAAAACAAACACCACTTCATGAATTTGTCTCAAAAACTTTTGAGGCGGTTGGTCTCCCCTGGCAAAAATATGTGTTTTATGATGATCAATTTGTACGATCGAACGATGGCTGTTATCCGCTTGCATCCGTACGCGAAACAACCGAAAATCTTGGTTGGACAGCGACTGTTCAGTTACCTGAACTCATACAAAACATGATATCGGCTTACCAGAAAAATGATGAAACGAATCATTTAACATTTTGATATTTTTGACTCTTTTTCAAAATAGTTTCATGAGACAAAGTTTCAAGACCACCGTATGCTTCACAGCAAATTCGCCGCATAAGTGTATTCGATCGCATGTACAACGTTAAGCCATGCTCTCGACCAATGATGTTTCTTGCGTCGATGGCTGAATATCTGATCCCGGTGGGCATCCACCTGCGTGGCATGCCTGTGTAGCCAAGTGCATCAACCTTTGTACGCTTATCCAGAAAACGAAAAAATCGCAGGGCATCATCTTGAGAATTTATTGTGAGTGACACACGATCCACACATGCAAGAGTTTCACGGTATTTTCCGTACGGTGAAAACGCATCACAACGCACTGCTGGCGCTACAAAAATGAGTCTGGTATCTCCTGGCCGATGCTGCCATGGACTTACCTGGCGACCTGCATTTTCTGCTGCAACCAGATCCTCAAGTGCCTCCAGTGTAATGAGTGCACCAAAGCTATAACCAATAAACACTACGGGACGTTCCGGTGATATTTGACCAAGTAACCATGCTAAATAATGACCTTCCGTAAAACATCGACGATACTTTGAACGACCGTCTTTCAACAAACATCCATCTTGTTGACTAGGCCAAGAATAAATCATCATCTGGGTATCGACACCATGGGAGGTAAGAGCTTCACAGCGTCTCGAAAACTGAATTCCCTGCTGTTTTGCCGAATACGCGTCATAACGGTTCCCGTGTAAGAAAATAACGAGGGGTCCTTTCCCTCCCAACAACTTTCCAAGATCATCAGACAACCATCGACAGGATGTTGACTCATACCGCTGAACAGACGGGTTGACGACTGTCGGCAGCTTACAAATTCCTGGCAGATGCCTTGTACTAAAGACCCAGATTTCTGGGTCACTACATGTTTGACGCACGGCCGCACAAGCGTTAGCAGAAATTACAAAACCCGCGACGCATCCGAAGACCACCACGAGTCCGGATAATCCGCGTAATCGATATAAAGTTGTTTTTTGTATTTGAATTCTTTTAAGAAGCATTGAATCAAAGCCCACTCGAAGGATTTCTCAAAACTATCTCACTCATTAATAAAAATATTGTTTGTTAAACAATGCGGTTTTCGTAGACATTAACGATCACCCTCAAACCTAGCACGGAAAAATCGTTGCGGTGACAAAAAGATAGCGTCACGTCAAGAAAGCGTGGGGTAGGGTTCTTGAGTGAGATTGGTTGATTGCATCTGCTGTTTCGATGCACACCAGTCACATGAGGCCCTCGTGGCTTTCATTTCGATTCTCCGGGAGACTCCCCATGATGCGTTTTATCTGTCTGCTGACTGCGATTGGCTGCTTGGTCATTTTGCCAGGATGCAGTAGTTGCTGCGGGAATAGTTGCCGAAGACCATCATTTCTTGAATTTCGGAATACAAGTAAAGGGCTTTATCAAAACGGCTGCAACACACCTTGTAGTTCACCTTGTGAGCCTTGCGGAGCCGCTCCTCGTGGTTGTGAACCATGTGGAAATTCGTCACCATGCTGTGAAGGTGGGATCGAGAGCGGTACTGTTATTGGCCCAACTATTGATCCAACGATGAGTCCAACGCCCGTTATGAGCGACCCCGGAACTTTCTCTTGACGCATTCAAGGGACTTACAGCTCCATTCGACGATGCACCGCTCTTGCCGGCCACGCATCGGGTATTGCGACGCAATGGGTGTTCGCTCCTGATACGAGCGGTTCATCGTCGAATGGAGCTGTCTTTGGGTCAATTTCTCTGAGCCGATTCATTTTTATCGGAATCCGTAGCTATACTTATTGTCATGTTTGACAATCTCTCTAATTCGTTAACTTCTGCTATCAACTCGCTCCGTGGTAGAGGAAAACTTACTGAATCGAATATGCGCGAGGGTCTCGGTGACGTTCGAACAGCGCTTCTTGAAGCAGATGTTGCCTACGACGTTGTTGAAGAATTTCTTGATCGTGTGTCTGTGGATGCAATTGGATCAAAGGTGCTTGATGCGCTTGATCCAGCCCAACAACTCATTGGCGTCGTGCATCGTGAACTAGTCAACCTGATGGGGCCAGTCAACCACGAGATTCCTTTTCGATCAGATGGCACCACCATTCTCATGCTGTGCGGTCTTCAGGGATCTGGAAAAACTACGACATGTGGCAAACTTGCTCGTCGCCTTAAAGAACAAGGACAGAGCGTCATGCTTGTTGCAGCTGACCTGCAGCGACCTGCAGCCATTGAGCAACTTTCAGTACTCGGCGAGCAACTCGGCATACCAGTACATACCCCTCACGACCAGTCCGACCCTGTCGCCGTTTGTAATGCTGGTGTGAAAAAAGCGAAAAAAGATGGTACCGATGTCGTCATTCTTGACACGGCTGGCCGACTTTCTATTGACGAAGAGTTGATGGCCGAATTATCACGAATCGATCGAACCGTTTCACCAGATCAAGTGTTTTTAGTTGTTGACGCAATGACTGGGCAAGATGCAGTTTCAAGCGCAAAAGCTTTCAATGAAGCATTAGAAATTGATAGCGTGATCATGACCAAACTTGATGGCGACGCACGGGGTGGTGCAGCGCTCTCAGTGAAAAGTGTCACTGGCGTACCAATAAAGTTTATGGGTACAGGTGAGGGAGTTGATGCTCTTGAAGAGTTTCACCCTGACCGACTGGCTGGTCGAATTCTAGGCATGGGTGACGTCGTAAGTCTTGTTGAAGAGGCTCAGCGAAAATTCGATCAAGATGAGATGCAACGCCAAGAAGATCGTCTCAAGTCAGGTGAATTTACACTTGAAGATTTTAAAAAGATGATGCTCCAGACTCGGCGACTCGGCCCACTTGGAAAAGTGATTGGTATGATTCCCGGTATGGGGGGCATGCAGGATATGTTGGCAGGTGCCGACCTTGAAAAAGACGTGAATCGTCTGTTTGGCATCATCGACTCTATGACGCCCGAAGAAAAACGTAATCCATCACGCGTTATCGACCAAACACGAAGAAGACGGATTGCAGCTGGAGCCGGAGTCGAGCCGCAAGCAGTGAATGACCTCGTGAAACAATTCGATGGAATGGCCTCAATGATGAAGGGGATGGCAGGCCTCGGCATGAAGGATCGAATGCGCGAGGTCCAGAAGATGCAGTCTGCGATGGGCGATCCGTCAGGCAGACTCGGGCGACCGAAAGGCGATACAGGGAAGCGATTAACCGCAGAACAGCGGCGAAAAATCAAAAAACAGCGAGAAAAAGAGGCCCGTCGCCGGAAACGTGAAACGCGTGGCTAATTTCCAAACAGTATCGAGGTCTTTTGGATTTTCTTCACAATTCATGCCGTAACGGGAAAAAAGTCCACTACACCTTATTTTACAACGCGTTGTGGTGTACCTTAGAAGGCTCGTCGCGTCTGCGACTGCTCACATCCGAACATCGCCATATATTGGTCAACGTATGTGAAATCGAGTACCAACCAACTCAGAATTTGGAGCATTGAAACCGTGGCAGTGGTAATTCGTATGAAACGAATGGGACGGACACACCGTCCATTTTATAGAATTTGTGCAACCGACCGTCGAACACCCCGTGATGGTCGAGTTATTGAAGAACTTGGCACCTACGATCCGAGTGTGCCGGATACCAATGCCCGTTGCACCATTAAGGCAGAGAGAGTCGATTATTGGCTAAGCGTTGGAGCACAACCAAGTGACAAAGTACGTGTGCTCATTAAGAAATTTGGAACCAATGGCACTCACTTGAAAGACATGGAAAATGCGCGGTCGCGATTATCCATGCCCCGAATCGTACCCGAAGCGGGCGAGCCTGTACTGGCGCCGAAAGAAGAGGAACCGGCAGCAGATTCCAGTCCAACAAATGAGTCTGCGAATGACACCCCTTCCACTGATTCCGATACAAAAACTACTGTGAATACTGAGGCCCCAGAGTCACCTGCTGATGAGCCCGTAGCAGTGAAAGCACCGGCAGATGCTGCGGTTTCAGACAGTGCTGCGGTTTCAGACAGTACGGAGAAAACAGAAAAGTCTACAGAGTAAGGCGTCTGCGGAACGTGCTATGCGGATCGATGTCGTTACGCTATTTCCTGAAATGTTTCGAAGCTTTCTGGACGGAAGTCTCCTCGGTGTTGCGCAGAAGGCTGGGTTGCTTGATATCCGCTTTAGTAACATTCGAGACTTTGGAATTGGCCCTCATCGACAGGTTGATGATCGTCCCTACGGTGGAGGTCCCGGAATGCTGCTCATGCCAGGGCCGGTTGTTGATTGTGTTGAGTCGCTTTTAACCGAAGGTGATGGCTCTGATACAATTGATTCGTCAAATAGCATTGCGATGCTCACGCCCTCCGGCAGACCTCTCACCCAACAGGTTGTTGAAGATTTTGCTTCAAAACAACGTATTATTTTACTCTGTGGACGCTATGAGGGCTTTGATCAACGCATTTGCGACACCCTAGAACCAGAGTGCATTTCCGTCGGAAACTATGTCCTTTCGGGTGGTGAGGTGGCAGCTATGGTGATTATTGACGCTGTTGCTAGGCTTATACCAGGTGTTCTAGGAGATTCACTCAGTGCTGTAGATGATTCATTCTCCGGGACGGATCGCCTCATTGAGGGGCCACAGTACACGCGTCCCCGCGAGTATCGTGGCCTCCAAGTGCCTGAAGTGTTATTAACTGGTGATCATCAACGCATCGCCGATTGGCATAAGACACAGGCCATCAATGCAACGCACAACCAAACCAATTATTGCAACGACAAATAACTTACATTAGCCAAAAGCATTTCCAGGAGTTCAAAAATGAGTCAGCAAATCCTTGATCATGTCGAGTCAAAAAGTCTTAAAAAGGAACCAGATTCATTTGAAATTGGTGACACGGTAGATGTTCACAATCGTATTCTTGAAGGGAATAAAGAACGGACTCAGGTCTTCAACGGGGTTGTTATTGCACGCAACGGTTCGGGCAGTCGTGAAATGTTTACTGTTCGTCGCATTGTCTCTGGTGAGGGTGTCGAACGAAAATTTCCAGTTCACTCTCCGAAAATAGCAAAGATTGTTGTGAAACGTTCTGGTGTTACACGACGCGCAAAGCTTTATTATTTACGGGATCGAGTCGGAAAAGCTGTGCGTCTGCGTGAGCGTCGTACCGACATTCCTGCAAACTCGTAACGCTACGCACGATAACTTGCTAAGAGGTCCTGAGTGGACGCTCGACAAAACATTGGTTTGCATGGCGAAAAAGAAGCTGCCAGTTTTCTTCGCCAACGTGGATATAAAATTTTAGATCGTCGTGCACGCGTTTTAAACGGTGATATTGATATTGTCGCTCTTGACAATCGTACCGTGGTCTTTGTCGAAGTTCGTTCTCGAACGAATACCAAGCATGGACACCCGGTTGAAACCATTGATCTGCGAAAGAAACGAAGAATTATCCTATTGGCAAATGCATATATAAAGCAGCACCGGATAAAAAATTATTCTTATCGAATAGATGTCGTGACTGTTCTCTTCGCAATGTCCGAATCACGTCACAACACCTGGTGGTTATGGCGAGCCAAGAACCGACCAGTTATTGAGCATTTTCAGAACGCTTTCGACGGAAATATCTAATGTTTTTTTCCAACATAAATAAGGTCTTTTATTTCTTCCGCGGTAGTAAACAGTCGAAACTTGTCGTCTGCTACTGCTTGCCTGAGTAGCTTAAGGCCCGATTCTAGTTTTTGTTTTGATCTTCTGCTCGATACCTGACGAATCGCTACACCTTCTATTTGTGAGGATCGTTGCTGGGCCACTTTGGTATAGACCTCGGGGTCTCGCTCCCCGGAATCACCAACAAGAATAAATTTTCGATTCGGGAAATGGTCAAATATTTCAAGGATCACATCTCGCTTTGATTTTTTTGACGAACGCATTCTTCCAAGTGGAGTTGAGTCTTTGAGACCAAAAAGCTTTAGATGCATTGACCCATCTGGTAATCCCGAGTTTGAAAAAAAGTCAGTAAGAGGTCTGGACAGTTGCCAAGGGCTTGCAGAAACATAATGAAATATTGCTCCAGACGATGACCACATCTTGTACAGATTCACCATGTCTGTCACTGCAGAAAATTCACGTAACAACGTGTTTGCTAAAAGTTCTCGTCGATCCGCTACATTGGTAATTTTGATCGTATCGTCAATATCAGAAATTACCGAGATTCCGTTTGGATCAACCAGTTGAACATAGCCGGTTGTCTGCGCGGGCCTGAACTGCTTTTCTATATCCACAGACTCAAAATAGAGTTTTGGACCAACGGGTGTTTGAACTGAGTTTTCTAATACCGTAGGTCCATCAAGATCGAAGCTTGTTTCAAAGTGACCCGTGCGATTGGAAACACCAACATCGATCACCTTTGAGCCGACTTTAATTTGAACAAACTGACCCGCTATTCGTTGGCGCAAGAATACTTCGGAGCGAGCTTGGAAAACTGGTGAGAGAAATTGCTCCTCATCCATTTTTAAAAGTCTTTTTACCACCGCATACGCTACCGTTCGCCGGCGGCTAGCCGCCGGCAGTGGTCGGGTGACCATGCCGTGTATGTGGACCCGCCAGGCACCTGTGGTCTCGATCCACTGGGCATAGGTTGGGAAAAAGGAGATCATGGTTGAGTGAAAACCGGGGCCAACGAGCGACGGAATACCGAGTCAAACCTTGCAATGGCCGATTCGTACATTCTAATACGATTTCAGCCGTGGCGACACGTCTCGGCAGAATGGTAAGGAAAATAACGAACATTCCAAAAGATTCAATGGAGACTGGTTAATGGGAGTAAAGAAGTCAGGTAAAGGGCGCCGAAAACTCGGGCAAAAGAAACGACGTATGCGGGCGAAAATTCGCCATCGCAAAGGCTAGATAATACGGGTGAAAAAAGCTTCGTCCGTGATTTACTAAAATTTCTATGTACTTTCCTTGCCCCGTCCGTGGTGTGGTGTAGTGTTGCTAGGCTTCTCAGAGGTGCTGAGGGCCAGTCAATCCACAAATGGCGGTCCTCGCTGGTCCGTCTTGCCACAGGGAGTACGGATCAATGCACAGGACGTCGTGGATCTATAAAGCCGTCGCGTGTGTGCCAGTTGTGCTGGCCGCCGCAGGGCTTACTGGCTGCAAAAGCCTTTCGGAACGCTACATAAAATTTGAAGTCTGGAAGTACGAAAGATGTTTCGGTCATCTGCCTCCTGGTTTCACACCGAACGGTGCTATTCCCCCTCGAGTTGCTGCACCTGCCGCAATGCGACCTTGCAGTGCTCCAGGATGCCAGCCATGTGCATCTGTGAGTCCGTGTAATACGTGCGGCGGGGGAGTCCCAATGGCTGGAAGCACTATGATGCCTTCCACCATGATGCCAACAACGGTCAGTTCACCGCAGACTATTCGAGCGAGTAAACCTGTAATTATCTCTGATGAGGTTGTATTGCCTTAGTGCAAGATAATGATCAGTTCATGTTTCAACACAATTCTGATTGATTTCATTACGCTAAGATCTCTGCCTCTGAAGGGAATGTTTTCGCCTCAACATCCTGTCGCCAGGAAGTGACAGCATCGAGAACCGTCCCTTTCGTATCAGCATATGATCTCACAAACCGCGGGATCCGATCGACAGAAAGACCGATTAAATCGTGTAAGACAAGAACCTGACCGTCACATTTTGGACCAGCTCCAATACCAATAGTCGGTATGGAAATAGTCGTCGTTATTTCAGATGCAATTTCTGCAGGGACACATTCCAGTACAACACCACATGCTCCTGCTGACTCGGCAGCTGTAGCGTCGGCGAGAAGTTGATCTCTATCTCTCTGCATTCGATATCCGCCGAGTTGATGTACCGCTTGTGGCCGAAGGCCAACATGTGCCATCACTGGAATACCAGCCTCAACGATTCCAGCTATGACATCTCTTTGACCCGATGTCCCCTCCAACTTAATTGCTTGACAGCCCGTTTCCTGGAGGATTCTAGCAGCTGATTCAATTGCTTTATCTACCCCCAAATGCTGCAAAGGAAATGGCAAATCAACAAACACAATTGCACGTTGAACTGCCCGTGAGACAATTTCTCCATGATAGATCATCTGTTCAATTGTGGCGGAAAGCGTTGTTGGCTTACCTGCTACCACCATGGCAAGACTATCTCCAACGAGAACACAGTCAACGCCTGCTGAATCTACGATACACCCCGACCACCAATCATAAGCAGTGACCATACTGATTGGTCGATTATCTTGCTTGGCCTGCACTAAGTCATGAATCGTAAGAGAACGGGGTCTCTTATTTTGATCTTGCATGGAATTAGAGATCCAAAGTGTAAACGGCTGTCTATTTCACTCAAATTTTCTCTCGCGTATTGAACAAAGTATTCAAATATCACTCAAGAAATCATCGATATCATCGTCTGATAACCCATCAGAAGATTCATTAGTGGCGCTTTTATCTTCAAGGAGATCTTCATTCTCATCATCAAGCTCTTCACCGGCATCCAAAAAGAGATCATCGTCGATTGATTCTACCTCAAGCAGTTTGTCTTCACTTGAATCTACATCTGCCTCAGCAAATGCTTCAACTGTTTCTCCCTCTGGTTCAGCTTCTAAAAAGTCAATTGCTTCCTCAAATGAGTCCTCAATGACCACTTTTCCTTGACCATGAGATGTTTCAGCATATTGAACTCGAAAAGCAAGCTCTCCTAATTTAATCACGCTTCCAGAAGGAACAGGAACCTTTGTTTTACTTGGAAGCATTGTGCCCTTTACCATTGTTCCATTCGTTGAGCCGAGGTCACGGACAAAGACGGACCCTTTCGACTCAAGCAGTTCGCAATGACAACGACTAATCTGTCCGTGAGGAATCCGAAATGACGCCCGCTGTCCCCTCCCAATGACAATGGGCAAGTCCACATCATATGTGCGAGACGTCTTTTTACCGGACTTCGCTGTTTTAAACACCAGTTGCAACTTCATTTGGCTATCCGAAGTGGGGCCCTGATGGGATCAGGATTTTACAAGATATGTGGGGTTTTGATGTGTACTGAGGTTTAATGGTAGCGACAACTGTAGGAGTTTCCTCAGAAGAGGTACCAAAACGCTTTAATTATCCCTTCTGAGCCCAATTTTCCAAATGCCTCCGCTGAGTTCTCGGATTGTGCGGAAATCAAGCGAAGATCGTGAGGTATGACCTTGCGATAGGCCCTCAATATCCTATAATCACGGGGTTTTCGGGAGTTAGTGGTCCCTATTGATGCCACCTACCTTCGAAAACAACAGCATGCGGGTGTAGCTCAGTTGGTAGAGCACCACGTTGCCAACGTGGTTGTCGTGGGTTCGAATCCCATCACCCGCTCTCCTTGTAAAGGGTTGTTGTTATTTTCAGTTAACTCCAAGAAGTTTACTTATTGTTGCATCAAGCCTCTTCCAAAACCTCAAAAACTATTTTCCTCCTCCACTATTTTTCACAGGACAACGATGTCAGACGATTCAACAGCTCTTGCTGAACCCCAGATACTCAAAATCAATGTCACCGTAGAAGAAACTTCGACGTGCCAAAGAAAAGTAAAAGTTTCTGTCCCTCGAGAAGAAATTGACCGGTATTACGAAGAGGCCGTTGGTGACCTGATGCCGACTGCACTGTTGCCTGGATTTCGTCCTGGCAGAGCGCCCCGTAAACTGGTGGGTAGTAAATTCAAGTCCGAATTAAACGATCAAATCCGCTCAAAGTTACTGAATGATGCACTCGCTCGTGTCAACGAACAGGAAAATCTTGCGCCAATCAGTGAACCAGATCTCGATGTCGCCGCTGTTATTCTGCCAGATGATGGACCAATGACCTTTGAATTTTCAATCGAAGTTCGTCCAGAATTTGAAATGCCCGAATGGAAAGGGCTTTCTATTGAAAGGCCGATGCGCGAAATTTCAGATGCCGATGTTGAAGAAGCAGAAGCAAATCTACTACGAGAGCGAGGGCGACTCGTGCCAGCAAAAGGTTCGCCCAAGACGGGAGATCTCATTGTTGCAAATTTGAAATGCACCGATGGTGAAAATAATGTGTTATCTCATGCAGAGGAAATGGAAATCGTTGTCCGGCCAAAACTTTCCCTTGCTGATGCAGAACTCGAAGGCTTTGACAAGCTTGTCTCAAAATTGAGTCCAGGGCAGACTGTTACTGCTGAAGTATCCATTTCAGAGGAAGCTGCTGTTGACGAACTTCGTGGAAAAAAAGCTACGCTGTCGATTGAACTTCTTGATGTGAAGCGGTTTGAAATGCCGGAAATAACCCCCTCCTTACTCACAGATTTGGGAGATTTTAAGTCAACCGACGATCTTCGTGAAGCGATTCGGAAACAACTTCAAAACCAACTTGAATGGCACCAAAGAAAACAGGTTCGACAACAGGTTTCAGCTTCATTAACAGCTTCGGCGAGTTGGGACCTTCCTCCTGAATTATTGCGTCGTCAAAGTCAGCGCGAATTGGAACGATCAATTTTAGAACTTCGTCGTAGTGGCTTCGATGATGACTCAATCCGCCGTTATGTTAATGAGCTTCGTCAGTCGGTAATGGCAAGTACCGCACGATCTCTCAAAGAACACTTTATCTTGGAAAAAATTGCTGAAGCTGAAAATGTCTCTGAATCAGCAGCTGATTATGATGCAGAGATTAAAGCTATAGCGTCCCAATCAGGTGAATCACCTCGACGTGTTCGTGCCAGTTTGGAACGAAAAGGCCTTATGGATGTGTTACGCAATCAAATTATTGAGCGAAAAACTATTGATTTAGTAACATCCAAGGCAGAATTTAAAGATATCCCATTTGAATTTCCTAAACCTGATGCTGAAGCAATCGACCACGCTGTTTGTGGTGTCGCAGCCGGTGAAGATGAAATTCCAACCACACCGGTTGCTCATGAAGATATTCCTTCATGATTTATGCACATTATTTTTCTTGATCCACTTATACGCACTTCTGAAAGTTGCTCATGCCTGCCCCAAGGTTTCCATTATCATCATCCAACTCTCCAATTGATCCAAGTGCTGCCAGCGCATATCGAGACTATCAGCGACAGCGGCAAATGACTCTTGGTGACCTCTTGCTGGAGAATAGAATCATTCTTTTGCAAGGAGAAATTTATGATGGGAACGCAAATGAACTTGTCATGAAATTACTCTATCTCCAGAGTGAAAACCGTCGTAAAGATATTCATTTTTACATTAATTCGCCTGGTGGTAGTGTCACGGCGACAATGGCAATTTATGACACAATGCAGATTCTCTCGTGTCCGGTAGCCACGTACTGTGTCGGTCTTGCAGCTAGTGGTGGTGCAGTGTTGCTTGCAGGAGGAGCAGCAAAGAAGCGATTCTCTTTACCGCATGCCAAAGTCATGATTCATCAACCCTACGGCCAAGTTGGTGGACAGGTCAGTGACATTGAAATTCAGGCTGATGAAATTATTAAAACACGTGCAGTATTGAATGAAATTCTTGCATCCCATACTGGACAGCCAATTGAACGAATTGCACAGGATACAGATCGTGATCGGTATCTCACGGCGACAGAGGCTAAAGACTATGGTCTCGTCGATGACATTCTCACTAAACCCCCTGGGGAAGAGGACAAAGATGTTGACTGAGTATCTTTTCTTCTCTTTATCTTCTTCCTGAATAACCGGAATCATTTAAATGCCCCTGATCCCTTATGTTGTTGAAAAAAGTGGCCGCGAAGAGCGGGCAATGGACATTTACAGCCGGCTACTCAAGGACCGAATTATATTCCTTGGCTCTCAGGTGAATGATGAGATGGCAAATGCCATTGTCGCCCAGATGCTCTTTCTTCAGACTGATGATCCAAAGAGTGACATTCATCTCTATATTAATTCTCCAGGAGGAAGCGTTACTGCGGGACTCGCAATCTATGACACGATGCAATTCGTGAGTTGTGATGTCGCAACGTACTGCATAGGTCAAGCCGCATCCATGGGCGCTCTTCTCCTGACAGCTGGAACTGCTGGGAAAAGACGGGCCCTACCAAACGCCCGAATCATGATTCATCAACCACTCGCTGGCATGGAAGGTACTGCAGAAGAGATCATGATTCACGCGAATGAATTTCGGAATATTAAAAGTAAATTGAATAAAATTCTTCTGAAACATACCGGTCAACCCCTTGAAAAAATCGAAGAGGATACCGATCGTGATCGGTTTATGTCTGCAGAGGAAGCATGTGAATATCATCTTATTGATGAGGTGATCGAACAGATTCCCACGGGCTAATTGCCTGCAACAAAACGTGGGGCGCAAGGAGGCGCGTCATGAATAAGAAAAAATTCCGGTGTGTAGCACAAAGTATGTGTTGTGTACTGTTGATAATTTGTCTGCCATTATTCATTGGTGGCTGTAAAAGTGATGTCCACCATCAACTCCTAGAGCGAGAATTACGGCTCCAAGAAGATCAAATTTATTGTCTTCAGGATAAGTTACAAACACAGTGCTATGAACTTGACACAATGGAGGATGAAAATACCTCACTACGAAAACAACTTGGAATCGTTGACACTTCTTCATCACCACTCAACAAGGTGCAATCCCCAACACCTACTCAACCACTTCTTGTACCCCCACAAGTGGATGTTCAAGATTTTAATAGTGGAAATAACTCAGATACAACTGGTCCAATTTTTGGAACAAATCCACAATCCAGTTCCGGTGGCCAAAAAAGCTCAGACAGTCTTCCGAGCCCTACCAGTGAAATGAAACCCCCTTCACTTGAGGGCGTCCCGCCGCTGCCACAGGATTCCAGCAAGAAGGGTGCGGCTCGACCAATTCGGCAACTTTCTTTCGCTGAGAGCATTGGACACCAATCGGATCTCACACATTTAGTCATTAACCATGAAAAGACAACGTGTTATGACTCTGACGGTGATGGCTCTCCTGAGGGAGTCACAATCGTCATTGAACCACGCGATGCTGATGAACGTCTCGTTACGACTGCTGGTGACATTTTCATCGCTGCCTACGAACCAACGGTAACAGCCCAGCAGACTGATTTAGGACGTCAGTTTGCAGTATGGACAATTCCAGCAGCAAAAGCACATCAACACTTTCGACGTACGTCGAGAGCTCGTGGACTACATTTTGTACTCCCATGGCCAACCGCCCCGCCAGTTACGACTCCAATACGGGTTGAAGTCCAAATGACACAATTTGATGGCACGACTATTCAAACTGAGGCGATTGCAAAACTCGAATCTGCTTTACAACAGACCAAATAAAAACGGCCGGCCACGTTTAAGGGGCCAGCCGCTCTTTATGTTCAATCTCACCGAAGGAGTTGTGAATCACAGCCCCTTCGCTTCAAGAAATCGAAGAAGGTCAGCAATACGATTTGAATAACCCCACTCGTTATCATACCAACTCACAACCTTTACAAGATTTCCGAGGCCAATAGTATCAACGGCAGAGAAAATTGAGCTGTGCTGATCCCCTCGCAAATCTGTGGAAACTAACAGTTGCTCAGAATACCTGAGGATGCCCTTGAGTGGGCCTTCTGCAGCTGTTTTCATAGCAGCATTAATCGCTTCAGGTGAAGCCTCTTTATTGAGAGTTGCAGTGAAGTCAACAACACTCACCGTTGGGACCGGTACTCGAAAAGCCATACCGGTAAACTTGCCTTGTAATTCAGGAATGACGAGACCTACTGCCTTCGCTGCTCCTGTTCCGGCTGGCACAATGTTGAGCGCTGCAGCTCTGGCATCCCGAAGATTCCCGGCAGCTGTATCGACAGTTTTCTGAGAAGCTGTGTAGGCATGAACAGTCGTGAGCAAGCCCCGATCAATGCCAAACGTCTCATGAAGTACTTTTGCGACAGGCGCAAGTCCGTTCGTTGTGCAAGATGCATTCGATATAACATGGTGCTTCGATGGATCGTACATATCATCATTGACACCGAGCACAATTGTGAGATCTTCATTTTTAGCTGGAGCTGAAATAACCACTTTTTTCACACTGTCTCGCTTATGAGCAACCGCCTTAGTTGCATCTGTGAAAAATCCGGTACTCTCAACAACAATATCGACTTTTTCTGATCCCCATGGAATTGCTCCTGGATCACGCTCTGCGAACACCTTGATGGTCCGACCATCGACAACGATGTCATTCCCATCCGTTGCAACAGTTCCCTTGAATGGGCCGTAATTTGAATCGAACTCTAAAAGATGAGCATTCGTCTTGGCGTCTGTCAGGTCATTGAGGGCAACGATCTGCACTTCACCATCGAGGCCAAATTTTTCATGAATTGCTCGAAATGTAAGACGTCCAATACGACCAAAACCATTAATGCCAACACGAATGGACACAGCAAAACTCCTATAAC
>CAJXFK010000069.1 GCA_913052575.1 uncultured Planctomycetaceae bacterium | reverse complement strand
AAGCCGAACCAGTCGACTGGCAAACCTTGTTCGTAGAGACCATGCCCTGTTTCATGCAGAACGCTATAGAGAGCCGTAGGAAGAAACTTTTCATCCCAACGAGTCGTCAGTCGACAATCGTTTGGTCCAAGTGTTGAACAAAAGGGGTGGGCTGTTGTATCGAGACGGCCTCGATCAAAGGAAAACCCGATTTTTTCAACAACAAGACGAACAAATGCTTGTTGCGATTGCAACGGAAAGTTGCCTCGAAGAACCGTCTCCTGCGGGCCCTCAGACGATTCAATGCAGCCTCGAACAAGAGGTGCCAAAGCTTTTCGGAGGCAAGAAAATGTATCGTTCATAGACTTCCAGCGAGCCCCAGGCTCGTAGTCATTAAGCAGAGCATCGTAAGGATCAAGGTCTGGGCGCTGGCAGGCTGCCAATTCTCTTTTGAGTGAAAACATCTTTTCAAGGTGAGTGACCATTGGCTTCCACTCTGATGCTTTCACAGCGCGAACCCAGGCCTGCTGGGCTTCAATTGAAGTACGGGCTAGTTCTTGAACAAGCTTTCCTGGAACACGAGACTGTTTCTGGAAATCTTCATGAAGCAATCGAATCGTTGCTTGCACAACTCGCGGAACTTCTTTTCCAAGCAGACTGTCTTTCAGCCTTTGTAATCGATCTCCCTGCTCCTTCTCGGTTCGCCGGGCATGTGTTACTGCTGCTAAAGCAGCTACCTGTTCTGCCCGAAAATCTCCTGCGGCAGACGGCAGCATGGTCTGTTCGTCCCATTGAAGCAAACCATCGACTGCTCCTAGGAGAGACACCGATCGTGCATGGTCACACGATGAGAAGAACTCCTCATAGCCGATTTTGCCATCAAGTAATTCACTGTATCTCACTCTTCCTCCATCTCAAGAATATAAAATATAGCGTGCAGATTTAGTCTTTTGACAACTACCGGACGGTACCACCGAATTCTGTTTATCATAGTGATCGACAACAGTACCTAATTAAAATTTTCACATAAAGGATGTGCGTTCACAATGCTTGATGTACTGATTATTGCGGCCCACCCGGATGACGCCGAAATTGGAATGGGAGGAACGATTCTGAGAATGCTTGAGGACGGACTAACGGTTGGAATCCTTGACCTCACAAATGGTGAACCTACTCCATTAGGGACACCTGAAATACGAATGCGAGAAACAAAAGCCGCAAGTGCAGTACTCGGCGTGACATGGAGAACCAACCTCGACCTTCCTAATCGGAAGCTTCAACATGACCTAACTGCACGAACTGCGCTGGCTAGCATCATTAGAAAAACTCAACCCCGGTGGCTCTTCACTCACTACTGGGTTGACGCTCACCCTGATCACGTAGCAGCATGTGAACTTACCGAAGCGGCACGCTTTTGGTCGAAATTAACTAAATGTGAATTACCTTACAGTCCCCATTTCCCCGAACGTGTCTTTCATTTTTGGAGTGTCCACCAAAAAATACTCCCAGATCCAGCCTTTATAATTGACACAACGAAGACACGTGAAGCAAAACAAAAAGCGATTCTCTGCTACAAAAGTCAATTTCCAGCACTGAAAAATGGGTTATCTGTTCCTGAACGAGTAGCGGCTGGAGATACATGGTGGGGCACGATGATTGGCACTGCTGGAGGTGAACCATTTGCTTGCCGTGAACCCATTGCTTTGTCCGGATTCGGCGACTTACGGTGACTTTCACGAAGAGGCAGTTCTTCTCAAAAAAGACGTTTCGTGTGCCTCGTGAAGTCTGGGGGCTTCAGGAAGACTCATCCTGTGAAGCTGAGCGACCCGTAGGGTGCAGCCTGCTTGGATGAGGGAGACTTGGCAGGTTACCTGACGGAAATCTGGCGAGCAGCACGGATGAGAGCCGAAGAAGTTCATAGATTGCGAAGAGCGCTCGTCGCTTGATCTATCAGTCAGTATGCTCGCGCTTCCGCTGGAGGGAAAGCACCCATGGCCTCTCGGGATATTAATGTCGTTGCACTCGTAAAGGGTAGTGAACGTTACGTATTTTTATACGATGACGAAAGCCGAGCCGAAACCCTTCAGATGCTCAATCGCTATGCTGCCGATCCAAAACTGAGTTTTTCGTGGTATGACGCATCTGTTCTTGGTCAGAAAGTTCGTCAAAACAAGTCACATTCTCGGAGAGAGGGCATTGCTCCGCGAGTTGATCGACGTACGTCGTAAATTTATCAGCCCTAAGAATTCTCGCGATCAAAACCGAAAAAAACTCTCATTGTATTATGTAAGGTTATGGTAGATCACGCAGTCGAACCAGCTTTCAGGGAGGCATTGACTCGCTACCTTCGGTTTTTGGTGGCTGAAAGAGGTGGAGCAACTCATACCGTAAAAAGTTACCGAGAAGACCTGCTTCAACTTATTGACTATTTGCAAGATGCCGGGTGCACACGACCCGCTGACGTGACTACGATCATTCTCCGGAGATATGCAGCTGCTCTGCATTCCACGGGATACGCACCGACAACGATCGCCCGCAAACTGGCTAGTATCCGTAGCTTCTATCGTTTCGGCTATCGAGAAGGCTGGGTTTCATCAAATCCTGCACAACCGCTGCGAAGCCCAAAGCGAGGTCGGTCCCTCCCAAAGTTTCTTACTGGAGATGAAATTGCGAGTTTGCTGATAGCACCTCCGGCTACGACTGATGCCGGGCTTCGTGATCGAGCAATTTTGGAACTTCTTTATTCTTCAGGAGTTCGCGTAGCAGAATTGGCTGCCATAAATGACACTGACCTCGATCTTGAATCCGGAACCGTCAAGGTATTGGGTAAAGGACGTCGGGAAAGACTTGGAATTGTTGGATCTCATGCGAGGACAGCTATTCAGCGATGGCAGGGTGTCAGAAAAAGATTTGGAAAGCTTCAATCAGTCCTTCATACACACCCACTCTTTATCAATAAATTTGGTGGGCGGCTTTCGGTTAGAAGTGTTGGTCGTTTATTAGAGAAGCATCTGGCAACTGTAGGGCTCAACAAACGAGCAAGCCCCCATACACTCAGACATAGCTTCGCTACCCATTTACTCGACGCCGGTGCAGACATTCGAAGCGTGCAGGAACTTCTGGGACATAAAAGCCTTGTCACCACGCAGATTTATACCCATGTCACAACAAGTCGACTTCTTGAAGCTTTCGAAAGTGCGCACCCGCGGGCTCAATAGTTACCTCCACGAGTTACCGCTACGCAAGTCCTCGTCGTACCGCCCAAACAGCGGCCTGAGTCCTGTCATTAACAGATAACTTTCGCAAAATATTCTGAACATGCTCTTTCACCGTTTCGACACTGATCGTAAGAGATTTGGCAATTTCTTTGTTGGGAAGCCCTAATGCCATGTGCCGCAAAACCTGCATTTCTCTTGGAGTCAACGGAACATCTGGATCGGGCGTCGATATACGATTTGCCATCGTGGTTGCTATCCTTCGCAACTCTCCTGAACGCATCGACAGTTTGCCAGACGCGGCTCCCGTCACTGCGTCGAGTAACTCTTGGCGGCTGCAGCCCTTGAGCAAGTAGTCATGCGCCCCAGATGCAACGGCCCTTGCAACATATGTAGGGTTATCAAATGTCGTAAGCATGATACAACTCACGCCAGGAGCATCAGTACGAATTTTCTCAAGTGCTACAAGACCATCTGTCCCAGGATTCATTCTGACATCAAGCAAGATGACGTCAGGTTTATGCTTCTTTGCTAGCTTGACTGCTTCTTCACCGGAATCAGCCTCTGCGACTATTTCAACATTTGAATTGTCAAGGAGAGATACGAGTCCACATCTGACCACTTCGTGATCATCCGCGATAATAATTCTTATTGGCTCTTCAGTCATCACAACCAGTGTTCACAAATCAAACTACACAACTTCGAGGCCCGAAGGCATTACAACACCGGACTGCTTTTAAAGCATTCCGGGCATACCCGACCTTTTAAATACATCTTTCCTGGCTCAATCGTGGACATTCTTTTTAAAAACAGCCAGGCTGAGTGAACTGCCTGGCTGCAATATTTATACAGTTCTTTATATCGAAGTCGTCACGCCAAGAGCCTGACCAAACTAGTTCTAAGGAACTAAAGCAAGTTTGTCTACCGATGGTTAGAAAACCGTATTTTTGTAAAAGCAACATAGAAGAGAACCACCGTCTGGGGGGCTCTTTTTGGAGGGGTAGCTCGGAACGACCAGTCAACTTTTAATAATGAGGACAATTTCTTCAGCACGTTTTATCGTGTGAACACACTACGCCGGAGTTTATTTTAATTCGGTCGGGAGCTGGTCCAGAAGCAATACTGAAACTTGAACACACCAGTCATCGAGACAAAGTCTCATCGTCTCTCATGATGTCTAACAACGGTTGGGCACCTTGATTGAGCAACTCTGCCGCAACCTTGCGGCCAAGCAACATTGCACTCTCAGAATCGCCCACCTTTGACGAACAGGTCGCTGTGACTGTTTCGATCTTACCCCGCCTATCAGATAACACACATCCACCCAAGAACAATTCCTTGCCTTCTTCAAACCTTCCCCAACTGCCAATGGGCGCTAAGCATCCACCCGCAAGAGCTGATAACAAAGCACGTTCTGCAACCGTTGCCAGGTATGTCTCAGGATGATGAATTGGTCTAAGTAATTCACGAACACGGTGATTTGTAGAGTTGATTTGGATTACCAACGCACCTTGTGCAACAGCAGGCCAAAAAGCTGGTGGACGCAAGACGTCTGAAATCCGCTCCTCATGGCCAAGTCGCTCTAGGCCAGCAGCGGCAAGAATAACAGCATCTAGCTCATCATTATCGAGACGCTGGAGCCGCGAATCAACGTTACCCCGTATTGGAACAACTTTGACATCCGGGCGAATCGCTTGAACCTGAATTCTACGACGTACACTCGCCGTACCAACACGTGCTCCCACTGGTAAATCCGACAAGCCGGTGCCTTCTTTGCTTACTAAGACATCGAACGGGGTTGCCCTTGGAGGAACACACGCAAACTCGAGTCCTGATGTCATTGCCGTTGGTAAGTCTTTTAGACTATGCACTGCTAAATCAATGCGATCTTCGAGAAGAGCTTTTTCAAGTTCACGAACAAAAACCCCATCGTTTCCAATTTGTGCAATTGGAACAGTCTGTTGCTGATCTCCACGGGTTGCCAGAATGACTTCTTGTGGATCAAAGCCAAGATCACTCAATTGATCTCGTACATGTCCAGTTTGAGTTCGAGCAAGCTGACTTCCACGGGTTCCTACCCGTAACTTCTTATCTGAAGCTTTTCCAATCTCTTGTTGTTCTCGTTGACTCATTTTTTCCTCAAGAATAATCCTGAAGCAAACTCTACCGCTTGCCTACATGATTAGTGACATCATCCGTTCTTGCAAGCACAGCAGCGTAAACAACTGTGGCACCAATCTCCAGCAGACAGTGCGTTATGGCTGACAATGTGGCTCCGGTAGTCGCAACATCATCTACAACCAGCACTCGTTTGCCAGTGAGTTGATTCCCTCTCACGTAGAACTTATCAGCCATATTTGTAGCTCGCATCTTGGCAGACAATAACTTCTGGGGTCTTTTCAGTCTTTTACACCTTATGCTACATCTATATGGCACCTTAAGAGACGAAGCAATTTGTTTTGCCATGATATTCGCAGAGTTCGTCCCCCTTACCCAACGTTTCCGCCAGTGCATTGGTACTGGAATGACAGCATCTACCTTTAACTCCTGAATAGATGGTCGCTGATTCAAAAGAAGTTTGGAAAGAGCCTCGACAAGGGCCTCACCCGATGGCCTTTTTCCTGCGATGACGGCGGTCCGCAAACAGTCTTCATAGCTCCCAAGTACAAATATCTGCTGCCATAAAATTTCTGTTACACCAAGTTGATCCGTTATTTTCTGACAGAAATTGCATATCGATCCGGAATACTTTGGTAAACCACAACGATCACATCTCGGTCTTAAGTCTGTGAAGGTCAGCACACAGGCTTCACACAGAGGAGCTTTGTAATCCGGCCTGGTTTTTACTGCCTCACTGGTCAAGGAAATATCTTCACCGCAGGCCGCACAGCTTGGCGGAAAAAAAATGTGCCCCAGTTCAACAAGGTGACAACTTGCCCACTCCCTGCATTTGGCCCAGATAGACGACGGCTTGCAAAACTTTATTCCCATCGCACGTATCACCAAGTAAAAACAAAACACAGAATTGACGCTGACTCATAGCCTACCTATCTTTCGGGGGCTCGGCACCCTTTCGGGAACTCAACTTCCTCCGAAAAACCCGACTTCCATTCCTTCGGCAACTTATTTCATGCTGATAGACCGCTACTTACTACGAGCGCAGTTCCAAGCATTCTGTATTGTTTTTATAAGCCTTGCCGGCCTGACATTTGTCATTGACGCATTCACAAATCTTGAAGAATTTGCACTCCATGCTGAAAAAACAGGTGGTCTAGCCAAGGTGTTAGGCACGTATTACGGCTATCGACTCATCTCCTTCTTCGACGCGACCAGCCCAATTATTTCACTAGCAAGTGGAATGTTCGCCTTATCATGGCTTGAACGTCATAATGAACTGACTGCGCTTCTCGCAGCTGGCGTTACTCGGTGGCGGATTGCAAAACCGGCAATTCTTTTCACACTATTTGTAAGTTTACTTGCGATTGGTAACCGGGAATTTGTACTACCCTCGATACGATTCGCAATCTCGCGCAATGCTCAAGATCTTGATGGGCAGACTCAGAAAAACTTCGAGGCTCGATACGATCATCAGACGGAGATTCTATTTCGCGGAAAATCATATCAAGAGGCTTCACGACGCATAGACTCTCCGAGTTTGCTCATGCCACCGTTACTCGCTGAATTTGGTCCGCAGATCGATGCTTCTGAAGCCGTCTGGAAACCCGCAGCCACGGAACATCCCGCAGGATATCTACTCTCTGGAATAACCGGGCCTCCTGACATTGATTCTTTACCATCGCTAAAGCTTCGCGATAAAATAATAATTTATACTGCTCAAAACTCACCTTGGCTCAAACCAAACGAATGTTTTGTAACAAGCGGAGTACGTTTTGAGCAAATGATAGGATCAAGTAATTGGAGCCTTTATTCATCGACCGTCAATCTGATCTATGCAATTTCGAACCCAAGCTTAGGGGTCGGTGCTGATGTTCCCTTACGCGTCCATGCTCGTTTTGTTACTCCTTTTCTCGACATCTCTCTCGTTCTACTAGGGATACCACTTGTACTTGGCCCAAGTCGTCGAGGTGTCTTCGTAGCCGTTGGGCTTTGCGTTTTTACGACTGTAGTGTTTTTTCTAACGATAATAGGTTTTCACGCATTAGCCACAAGTTATATCCTCGGTCCATCGTTAGCCGCATGGGCTCCTCTTATGGTGATGGCTCCACTTGCCGCTTGGCGAGCACAGCCAATGTGGGAATAAAAAACGTGCGAGCCGACATTTTCTGCGTTCTGCACGTTGCAAGTAGCAAATCTTTCCCGAACCTTTTTTTTTAGCCAAACCTTTTTGCTCGACCCGAACCACCCTTTCTGCCGATAATCTCAGAAGATGGGGCGATAACCTCTCTTCAGTATCAACGCAGGCGTAATACTGAGAATTTATTTGGCAAAGGAGTGCCTTGCTCATGTGGATTAACACCACACGTTTTGGTCGTATTGATGTTGATGCAGCAGACCTGCTGACTTTTCAAAGTGGCCTGCCGGGTCTGGAGCAATGCCGAGAATGGGCTCTGCTTGCAGACGCCGATAATGATGCGCTTGGCTGGCTCCAATGCACGACACGTGATGACATTGCTATCGCAGTCGTTAGCCCAAGACGCTTTGTGCCCCACTACCAGGTTCGAATACCTAGAAGTGAACTTACTCCATTACGGTTGCACGATATTTGCCACGCCCAGCTTGTAGTAGTCGTCAGTAAAAACAACAAAGGTCTTACACTCAATTTGAAAGCTCCAATCGTCATAAACCTTGAAGACCGCACAGGCCGACAAGTTGTTGCGAACGGAGACTTATCTTTGAATCAACAACTAGATCACACCCTAGCCACGCTCAAAAAGAGTGCATAATTCGATGTTAGCTGGACACTTGGAATACCAGCTTGGATATACATCAGGAAGGAACCAACGATGCTCGTACTCTCCAGACAACGTGATGAAAGCATAATGATTGGTGACAATATTGTTGTCACCATCGTAGATATTCGTGGAGACAAGGTACGACTCGGGATCAATGCACCTTCAGAAATACCTGTACATCGACAAGAAGTCTACGAAGCAATTCAGCGAGAAAACATTCGAGCTGCGAGCTTAGCACCTGAAGAAACTAGAGACCTTGGCGACCTCACGTCAAAATAAGTACTTCAGGGGTGGTATCCCGCTACTCGTATTGACTGAAAATATTGGTGCTAAATATCCTTCGTCCCCAGACAAGCACTTTATTTCTTGCAACAAGTGAATACCGGATTCCAGATCTCACTTGCTCACACCTCAGACTACAGCTGTAACTCGGCTAGGGCCTTAGAAAATACTCAGGTTCATTTCCAGGACGCCACTTGATATTGCAGCCGATGCTAGGACATTGGGGCTCTGGTATCGGCTGTGATCCAAGTAACCCTTCAATAGCTTTCCGAAGATCTTCACCCGTAACAGGTACACCACTGTCCGGCCGACTACTATCGAGTTGCCCACGATAAACAAGCTTCCTGTTGCTATCAAAGAGATAGAAGTCCGGTGTACAAGCTGCACCATAAGCTTTTGCAACCTCTTGAGTCTCATCAAATAAATATGCAAAAGGATAACCACGCTGCTCACTCTCATGAACCATCTGCTCTGGTGAGTCTGCTGGGTGTGCCGAAACATCATTCGAATTTATAGCAACCATCCCAATCCCTTTTGACATGTAATCCTGCCCAATCACAGCCAATTGAGGCGCTACATGTTTGACAAATGGACAGTGGTTACAAATAAACATCAACACTGTTCCCCGCTCCCCCGCAACATCCGCAAAAGAAAGCGTTCGCCCATCTGTATTAATCAGTGAAAAATCTTTTGCATCCGTACCAAGCGGAAGCATCGTACTCGGAGTGCGAACCATGTTATTTTCCTTATAAAGAGTTCCAGAAACAATGGACGAACTAATGTGTTATTGGCAATTCACTTTAAAAAGCCGGCATGCGTTGGCCGTGGTTGCAGCCGCAAGAACTTCGAGTGTCTCTCCACGAATATTTGCGAGACAATGAGCGGTATGCACTACATGAGACGGTTCATTTCGCTTGCCTCGCAATGGCTCAGGAGACAAGAAGGGGCTATCCGTCTCAACAAGCAGACAGTTTAGCGGCACCGTTTTTGCTACTTCACGCAATGTTTCTGCTGAACGAAATGTCACCATTCCTGCAAAGCCTAAGAAAAATCCAAGTTCAATGGCTTCTGCTGCTTCTTCAGCAGTGCCAGAAAAAGCGTGCAACACACCAGTCGTCGGGGCTTTCTGAACTGCCTTTGTAAGAATGTCGAGTACATCCCGAATGCTATTACGCGTATGAATTATCAATGGCAGTCCCGTCGACTGTGATAAAGCTATATGGCGTTCAAAAAATAACGTCTGTGATTCTTTTGAAGCAACAGTACGAAACCAGTCTAAGCCAGTTTCTCCTACTGCTATAACTTTCCCTGAATCAATGAGGCTGCGGACGCGACTCCACTCTTCCTCATCAACGTCGTCCGCGTCATTGGGATGAACGCCCGCAGCACAAAAAACACCTTCTTCTTTTTCACTTAAGCGGGCAGCAGCCTCACTATCAGCCGCGCGTGTACCAACAACTGTCATCCTTGAAACACCTGCAGCACGAGCACGTGCAATAACATCTTCGATATCTCCGCCATACCGCATTGGATCTATGTGACAATGGCTATCGAACAATTCTACATGTGACAAGAGATGAACGCCTTATGCCATGGTGAAATAATTTTGCAAAGCGAACAGTTTATTCTTCACAATCATCAAACTACATCCTCAGGACCCGACCGTTGCTGCCTTCTTTTTCAACCGGCTATTTTCTTGCCCAAGCGTGTCAAGATGCCCCTCAACTGATGCAATCACTTCCCTGACAAGCTCTGCTGCTTTATCATCACCGCTCACTCTGCGGCCAACAACCTCATCTGCTCGATCACGTAGATCAATGAGAGCATTTTTCCTCTTTTCAAGATCGGTGATAAGTTTCGGAAGTAGAAAACCAAGATCAACATCATGCCAACCCGTGAATGCCAACGGATAAAATGTACGAGGGAGTTCTGCTTGTTCAGCGACTAGAATCGTCTCAGCTCGGTCAATAAAATTCTGATGATCCGAAACAACATCAACCAGTGCGAGCTTCAACTGCTCGTCTCCACGGTATGACCAAATATTTGAATCAGAAAGATACAATAATGGGGATTGGCGGAAGAGTCGCACGAGGCGACAAAGAACTGCCTCTTCATTGTGCTTTGAAGTCATACTTTTCAAATCCCTAAAAGCTATCTCTCGATGAAGCTGCTGAAAAAGGTATCACGATGCAATCGCACCTGCTAGATGGGCGGCCGCGTATAGCCCTGACCAAAAAACACCGAATACTACAACCGGTATAACGAGACCCGTAATCATCGCTCCAGAAATTGAAACAAAAGGAAATGGTTCTGAAACACGGTCCTCTGGTATTGGGTCAAATGTCATCACTTTAAGCACGCGGAGATAGTAGAAGAGGCTTATTACCGTATTCAATCCACCAATAGCCAGCAGACTAAGCATGAGAGGGCTCTCAGCACCTGTTGTGATTGCATCGACAAGTGAAGAGAAAACAAGAAACTTTGCAACAAATCCAGCCAGCGGTGGCAAACCAATGAGACTCACAAGAACCACTGCCATTGCAACAACCACACCAGGGTTCACTCGTATCAAACCTGCGTAAGCTGAGATCTCTTCACTTTTCAGTCGATTCCGAAGGAGCGCGACGATACCGAAGGCTCCAAGATTCATGAACAGATACGTTGCAAGATAAAACGCAACGGCTGTCACCGCATCACGTGCTCCCTCAGGGGAAATAGTCACCATTGCAACGGCTGCTGCAACAGCCATCATGAGATATCCAGCATGAGCAATCGTAGAATACGCCAACAAACGCTTCATATTTGTTTGCCCGTAGGCAGCTAAATTACCAAATGTGCAAGTTACTGCAGCTAGAAGACCAATGACATAGACAACAAAATGTCGAGAATCTGCAAGTGCAGCCAGGTTTCCAGACATGCCGACAGCAGCACCGCTTTCCGGCATTGAAAAGGCAAAAGCCACTCGGATCAACAAAGCAACTGCTGCCGCTTTACTCGCCACAGATAGAAAAGCACCTACCTCAGCAGCTGCACCTTCAAAAACGTCCGGGCACCAAAAATGAAAAGGCACAGCAGAGAGCTTAAATGCCAAACCAACTGAAAGCATGAGCCCCCCGAGGCAAAGCACCATTGTACTTCCACTCGTACCACCCGCTGCAAGAACCCTAGAGATTTCAACAGAGATGTCCGGAAAGACAAGCGTTCCTAGCACTCCAGAAATCAAACTAATTCCATAAAGCATGACACCGGCAGTACCGGCACCATAGACGGCATACTTCAAAGCCGCTTCAGAACTTGCAGGCCTACCTTTGAGCATCCCGGCTAACACGTATGAAGGCACACTTGCCATCTCTACTGCCATGAAGACCATGAGTAGATTATTGGCTGAAACCATGAGGCACATGCCGAGTGAACTTCCGAGTACAAGTGAGTAGAAGTCCGCCCCATCTTCTCTGTCCGGAATTCCTGACAATTTCGTCAAAATAATATAGAGAATCAAAAAACCAGCCAAGACGAGGCGAAGAAAAGCAGTGAAGGAATCAAAGACAAGCAGTCCACCAAATAGTTCCTGCCGCATCGCAGACGTCGAAAGCAGAGATTCGCCAACCTGATTTCCAATGCCAATGAAATCTACGTAGGCAAACCATGCTGCAAAGCACACACCACCGAGAGCGATCCCACAAGAGTCCACATATCTCAATAGAGGCAGCATTCTGCACAGCAGCAGCAGAACAATTGTTGCAATGAAACATAGTTCAGGCCGAAAAAGAGGCACTGAGATACTAACAGTATCAATAAAGAGATCGTTCAGCAGTGTGCCAGCGTTCAACTCAGGGGTCACCAAAAGTTCCTTTCCTTCAACATAGCTTCCAGACGTATTGATCTAATCCTGAGCCCAACGAGAGGCAATTTCATCACTCATACTTTGAACACCCTTTACCACATCATGACCATCTGACAATTCCTGTTCAGCCTCGGCGACAATCATTTTTCGTGCCCCGTCGTGCACATCTCGCGTCCAATTTGCAAGAGTTTCGACTTGCTGGTTTACAGAAGGGGTCACGTATTGGAAAAGTATTTGAGGCGCAACTCCAAAAAGAATCGCCAAGAAAACGAGTGGAGTAGCAATTGATAGTTCGCGCGGAGTCATGGGCTTTAGTGCATCTTCATGAGGACCACGGTACTCGGCTCCGAGATAAACTCTCTGTATAGCCCATAAGATATACGCCGCTGTAAGAATTACCGTAAATGCTGAAATAACGGCAAGTATTCTGCTGTAATTCCAACTCGAGAGAGTAACTAAGACTTCTCCGATAAACCCACAGAGCCCAGGCAAACCAAGACCCGCAAAGAAAACAGCGATCGCGAGCCCGCTATACACAGGCATCTTACTGAAGATGCCACCAAACTCATTGAGGTTCCTATGATGCACACGGTCATAGAGCACGCCCACCATAAAAAACATACCTGCGGAGCTGATTCCGTGGGCAAGCATTTGAAACATCGCCCCGTTCACACCTTGTGCCCAGAAGTCCCAACGATACTCTTGGCCTCCAACAGCACTCCACACACCAAGACCGAGCATGACATATCCCATATGACTCACCGAACTGTAAGCAACCATCCTCTTAAAGTCAGTTTGTGCAAGTGCAGCAAAAGCGCCGTACACCATAGAAACAACACCCAGACCGCAAACCAACCAGGCTAAGGACAATCCTGCACCAGGACAAATTGGATAGCAAATACGCAGAATTCCATATCCGCCAAGCTTCAATAAGACACCTGCCAAAATCATCGATATCGGCGTTGGCGCTTCAACATGTGCATCGGGTAGCCAAGTGTGCACAGGTACGACCGGCACTTTGATTATAAAACCAATCAGCAGAAGCAAGAAAGCCCATGTTTCAAGGCTCATTCCCAGCCAGACCGTCGTTGCTGCAAATGGAGAATTTGGCAATTGCCCGACCGCAGCTAACGCCATTAAATTAAAAGTATGTATGGCACTCTCTGCAGACCGTATCGATGAAATTTCTTGAGCTGCTACTGCAGGCTGCACAACATGCGTTGCGATAAGTTGCTCATCTGAAAGCAAACGGACGTCACTTGTGAAATAAAGCATCAGAATTGCTATCAGCATTAGAACGCTACCGAATAGCGTGTAAAGGAAAAACTTGATAGCCGCATACTCACGTCTTGGCCCACCCCAGACACCGATTAGAAAATACATGGGTAGGAGCATGACTTCCCAAAAAACATAGAACAAAAAGAAGTCCAGTGAAACGAAGACACCGAGCATGCCAGTTTCAAGTAAAAGGAATAGCACATGATATGCCTTCACGTGCTTCTTGATTGGCCAACTCGCTGCGATTGCCAACATTGAAATAAACGTTGTTAAAACCACGAGTGGCAAGCTAATTCCATCAACACCCAGCAAGTACTCGATCCCAAAGGACTCAATCCAGGGAAGTTTTACAACACCCTGCATTTCTGGCTGTCCAACTACAAACTGCCCTGCCCCTGCAGTGCCAAAGAACTGTGGAACAGCAACCCACAACGACAGCAGGAAAACAATAGCTGTGGTTGCAAAGGTAATCCACCGAATTATTTCCTCACGAGCTTTGGGGAAAATCGGTAATGATAAAACTGCTGCCACGAGGGCAGGTAAAAATACAATCAGTGTAAGTGGCCAGAAGGCGGGGTTCTCAGCGGGTGCCATGAGTTATTCCATAAACGGCTGGGGGGATTTAACCAGCAACTGAAGTCCTAAACAAAAGCGTTGCAAGAACAAAAATTGCGACGGTACCAACAACAATAAACATTACATACTGACGAAGATTACCTGTTTGCATGCGCTTCAATTCAAGCCCAGCCTTCCACGTAGCCCTACCAGCTAAATTTACTATGCCATCAACAACGACTCGGTCAAACCAAGCGTCTACGCTAGCGACACGCTTGGCAGTCCATGCAAGTGCATTAATGAACCGATCGATTACCTGAGTATCAATAGCGCTAATGAACCGTGCCGCGCCAAGCGTTGGAAGCACGAAAATTCCATGATACAGTTCATCGACATACCACCGATTCACCAAAAAGGTGTAGATCGGGCGAGCAGCGTGAGCTACTGCAACCGGTGAAATAATTGGCTTAAAGTACATGGCACCCGCAAGGAGAACACCGGCTAGTGCTGTTGCAAACGCCGTGAGCGTCGCCGTCACATGTATTGCACCAGCATGACTTTCATGCTCTGCAGGTACCGTTAGAGTTCCGAATATACCTGCAGTCGTCGTGGTTTCTGCAGTGCCCGCCGGACGGGACTGCTCGATCAGACTTTCAACGCCAAGACCACCTGGCAATGCCCAGCCGGCAACAACAGCAAAAATAGCTAGCGCGACAAGTGGAGCTGTCATGACACGGGGCGACTCGTGCGCATGCTTAAAAACATGTTCATCCCGCGGTGCACCAGCAAATGTCATAAACCACAGGCGGAACATATAAAATGCAGTAATAAATGCACCGCCTGCAACAGCAACGTAGAGAATCGAATGTTGTGGATTTGTTCTAGAAAAGAGTAGGGCTTGGGCGAGTATTGCGTCTTTCGAATAGTAACCACTAAGACCCAAGACAAACGGGACTCCTGCACCAATGATTGCAAGGCATCCTATGAGCATAGTCCATGCGGTGTACGGCATGACTTTCAAAAGCCCACCCATCTTCCGCATGTCATTTGTGTGACATGCATGAATGACCGAACCTGAACAAAGAAAAAGAAGGCTTTTGAAAAATGCATGCGTAATCAGATGAAATAAACCAGCGACCCATCCACCAACGCCTAACGCGAGCATCATGTAGCCAAGTTGACTTACTGTGGAGTAGGCGAGCACACGCTTGATATCAGTAGCAGTTACAGCAATTGTTGCCGCAATGAACAAGGTAAGACCACCGGTGTATGCTATGACCAACAACACATCAGGGGTAAGCACAGGAAAGAAACGCCCAACGAGATAGACACCCGCAGCCACCATTGTTGCGGAGTGCACAAGTGCTGAAACAGGCGTCGGGCCCTCCATTGCATCTGGCAACCAAACAAAAAGTGGCACCTGTGCACTTTTGCCGACACAACCGCAGAAAATCCCAATTCCCGCAACAAACAGCAACCATTTACCGTACCCCTGCTCACGCCATCGTGGTACAGAAGCAGCAACTTCACGACGCAACTCACTTCGACTTGGGTTGGCAGCAGCCATCTTCTCGATCTGATCAGCCGCCGCAAAAGCCACTAAGCCATCCGGCACCTGCTGCTCATGATGGTTTTCGGCAGGACGAACAAGTTCAAACAAGCCTGGCTCGACCTGACCTGTCGCTGAACTTACGCTGTCACCAAAGTGCAACGTTCCGAGACCACCCCAAAGTGCCATCAGACCAATAAGCATGCCGAAGTCGCCAACCCGATTCACTATAAATGCTTTATTTGCAGCCGTTGATGC
>CAJXFK010000068.1 GCA_913052575.1 uncultured Planctomycetaceae bacterium | reverse complement strand
TTGTTCCACAACAAATTGCTGATACTGCTGAAGCTGATGATGTCCACGATCGACTCTCCTTGGTTGGCGGAGACGGTCATGGGCTTATTCTGATTGACCAAGAACTCGGTAGAGATGCGGACAGTCACGACTAAACAGGCTGCAACACGAAGCCGTGCCGAGTCGCTCTGTTTTAGATTTTTATCGCTCGAGAAAACCATATTGTCCATGGTTTTTTGATAGCGAATTTACACATGGTGCCGGTTGTCCTGCCCGGCTTACCTAAGACCCCCGGCTGTGCTTTACGTCATTGAGCGTCCCCAAGCACGCTTGTGTTGTCTGCTGAACGAGCAGGAACTATAGTTGTGTACGTCAGGAGAGAGTCGAAAGACCGCCGAAGGCCGAACGCTCAGGCAAAAGTACTGACATATTGTGATTCTGTTGGAGAGTGACGTCGCACCATGCGGTGTCCACCGAAGGGGCAAACCCTGAGCCGATGCTCACGGGTGAATCTCTCAGGTTCAAGGACAACAGGGTTCCCAGCATGGCTTCGGCCATACTGTTTCATCTGGCGAGTACCACGAACGTCAGCCTCCAAACATACGCTAGCAACACGCGTTGGCTCAGTTAGGAAAGGAACCTTGGCATGTCCTCCGGCACAGTCACTCCACACGAAGTTGTCTCTGAGACTCACTCACCCTCGTGTCACTCAGCGAATAAAGCTATTGATGATGGCTCTTTTGCAGCCCGCCATATCGGTCTTTCATCACCTGATGAACAGTTCATGCTGGAAGCAATAGGGACTTCAAGTCGAACCGCACTGATTGAAGAAATTGTGCCGGAAAGCATCCTAAGACGAACAGCGATGGAGTTACCATCGGCCATCTCGGAACGAGACGCACTCGCTGAATTAAAAACAATCGCGCAGAAAAACAAGGTTCTTCAAAGCTTTCTTGGCCAAGGATACTACGGCACTGATACTCCAGCAGTTATTCAGAGAAATGTCTTGGAAAATCCTGCCTGGTATACAGCCTATACACCGTACCAAGCAGAAATTTCGCAAGGTCGCATGGAGGCTGTGCTTGCATTCCAGACGATGGTTTGTGATTTAACCGGTATGCCTATTGCGAATGCATCTCTCCTTGATGAGGCAACCGCTGCAGCAGAAGCGATGACACTCGCACACAGAATGCACAAAGGTCAGGAATCTTCTTTTATTGCAGACCGTAAATGTCATCCGCAGACACTAGAAGTTCTGGCCACTCGAGCTGAGCCGCTGGGTATCGACCTCATTATTGGTGATGTCGCAGTGATGGCTCATGAAAAGAAATACTTTGGCGTACTCGTACAGTATCCAGACACAGAAGGTGATGTATCAGACTTCAATGGCCTTGCGGAACAAGTCCATGAAAACCAGGCTTTACTTTGTGTTGCCGCAGACCCTCTATCGCTCACGCTCCTGACTCCACCTGGTGAATGGGGTGCTGATATTGTTGTCGGATCAACACAACGCTTCGGCATGCCTATGGGTTGTGGGGGGCCGCATGCGGCTTATTTTGCCTGCCGTGATACTTTTAAGCGTTCGCTCCCCGGACGACTTGTTGGTGTGAGCGTCGATGCTGCTGGACGACCAGCGTATCGCTTGGCTTTACAAACTCGGGAACAACACATCCGTCGTGAAAAGGCAACATCAAACATCTGTACTGCCCAAGTTCTACCTGCTGTTGTTGCTGCAATGTATGCCATCTATCACGGACCAGAAGGTTTGAAAAAAATTGCGATTAATATCACAAAAAAAACCTCTCTTCTGGCCCGTTGCCTGAAGAATATAGACATAGAAATCACAAACCAGCATGCCTTTGACACACTGTGCCTGAGAACAGATAAATCAACAGACGCCTACATTGAACGTGCATCCGATGCTGGAATGAATCTTCGAAAGATTGATTCGAATCACATCGGAATAAGTATTGATGAAACAACACGCAGCTCTGATATCCGGAATTTAGTACGCGTTTTTTCACAATCCGAAGATTCTCTTTCTGATATCGATTCATTGGAAACATCAGAGGAGACGCTTCTTCCGCACAACTGTATGCGGACAAGTGATTTTCTGAATCATTCGGTTTTTCATACGCATCGCAGTGAAACGCAACTCTTGCGTTACCTCCGGGAATTAGCTGATCGTGACCTGGCACTCGATCGAACGATGATTCCATTGGGAAGTTGCACGATGAAGCTCAATGCGACCAGTGAAATGATTCCCATCAGTTGGCCTGAATTTGCCGACATTCATCCTTTCGCACCAGCTCACCAGCGATTGGGGTATCAGGTTCTTCAAGAGCAGCTCTGTGAATGGCTCAGTGAAGCCACTGGATATGCCGGAATCAGCCTTCAGCCAAATGCCGGAAGCCAAGGGGAATATGCTGGGCTTCTAGTCATCCGAGCTTGGCAGCGGTCTCGAGGAGAGGGCCACCGGAACATCTGCCTCATTCCAGCTTCTGCTCATGGAACGAATCCTGCAAGTGCCCAGATGGCTGGGATGAAAGTCGTTGTGACCGGATGTGATGACCAGGGCAATGTTGATCTCATTGAACTTCAGCAGAAGTGCGAACAATACACAGATCAGCTCGCTGCTGTGATGATCACGTATCCGAGTACTCATGGCGTCTTCGAATCCGATATTAAGAATCTTTGCAACATCGTTCATGATCATGGTGGGCGGGTGTACATTGATGGTGCGAATATGAATGCTCTGGTTGGAACTGCAGAACCAGGACATTTTGGTGGCGATGTAAGCCATCTGAATCTTCACAAAACGTTTTGTATCCCACATGGTGGTGGCGGCCCAGGTGTTGGTCCGGTCTGTGTTGTAGAAGACCTCGTGCCTTTCCTTCCCGGCCATGAAACAACTGGTCTTCAAACACGTGGTGGTGTTGGTGCTGTTTCAGGTGCCCCTCTGGGAAATGCTGGAGTCCTACCAATTAGTTGGATGTACTGTCGGATGATGGGAAGTACCGGTTTGCGACATGCAACAGAAGCTGCCATTCTCTCAGCAAACTACGTGAGTGTCAGGCTTCGAGAACATTACCCCACGCTCTATACGGGTACACATGGACGCATTGCGCACGAGTGCATTCTTGACCTTCGACCACTTCAAGATACAAGCGGTGTCGCAGCAGAAGATGTCGCCAAAAGGCTTATCGACTATGGCTTCCACGCACCAACACTCAGTTTCCCAGTACCTGGCACCTTAATGGTTGAACCTACCGAGAGTGAAGATCTCGCGGAACTTGATCGCTTCATTGAAGCAATGATCGCAATTCGTGAAGAAATTCGTCAGATCGAAAAAGGTACATGGCCACAAGACAATAACCCTGTCATAAATGCACCGCATACTGCGAGCTGTATTGCGGCTCAGGAATGGACAAAACCTTATACACGAGAAGAAGCTGTATTCCCTGTCGCTGATCTGAAGCGTAGAAAATATTGGCCACCTGTTGGTCGTGTCGATAATGTTCATGGTGACCGTAATCTATTTTGTAGTTGCGTTCCCGTCTCTGCGTGGCAGGATTCTGATTCATAGGGTGCTTGCTGAACCATGTTGAATTCAAGTTTTTTTGTTGGCTGGGGTACCCTTTCACTGATTAATGCGGGCCTGGCACAAGGGAAGGGGCGGAGCGGGCTAGCCTGGTGTCTTATCTCATTACTTCTGGGACCAATCGCTACGTTTTTAATTGTTCTACTGAATCGTGTTGAGCATGATTGAGTGTCAAAAAGCCTGATGATCTTGTCCACGGCCAAAGCAATGCCGCAACAAGAATAATGGCTGCAACACCACCAAACTGCCAAGGATCATGCCAGCCGTAGAGCCCGGCAAAGAAGACTGTCGCAGCGCAATATACGGTTGCAGCCGCCAACACCAGTGCCGATGGAGCTGATGAATCATTTGCCGAGGCATCGCTCGACTGTTTCTCTGAGCACGACTGTCTCTCAGACCAAAAAAGAGTTGCCACAGTCATAGCCGAGCACAGCGACAGCGTTACACCGAGCATGCCCAAGAGATTTTGTAGGGTTGTTGCATACACAAGAATGATCGCCAAACCCGTTTGAACCAAGACAGCCCAACGTCGACCAGACTGTCCTTTCAGCCATCGAGGCAGGAGGCCGTCCTCAGCCATCGCTCCTGCGACGCGTGAACCAGCCATTGTCATACCCGCTGCCGCAGACAACGTCGAAAGAACAATAACTACAGACATCCACCACTGTGCAGTTCTGCCGCCAAGAGCTGTGGCTGCGATTGCCGCAACCTGTGACTGCCCTGCTAATTCAGCGAGCGGTGCTGCGCGTAAAAAAACATCATTGATCGCAAGATAAAGAAGCGTAGTGAGCAATGTACCCAAAACAAGAGCACGTGGTACGGTTCGTCGACCTACCCGAGCTTCAGATGCAACATAAATCGCCTCATTAAAACCTGTGTAACTAAACATGACCCAGACGACTGTCATTGCGAATCCACCAATGGTCGTGCCCGTTGACACAACTTGGACGGATCGTTCTGGAACTGCTGATGGCCAACCGACAACCGAATATCCAAAGATAATGAGACAGATAAGAGTCAGTATCTTCAGCAAAACAATACTGGTATTAAGACGTGCAGCCATCCTCCCCGCTTCAACATGAATCAGACAACAAATGATAAGTACAGCTGTTGCCAGTGTCTGGCTTGGCATCCATGCCGGCCACGAAAGAATACCTTTGGCATACTCCTGACAGGTCATTGCTGCGAAGGCCATGCCTCCACTGAATCCTGCTGTGAGCGAAACAATCCCAGCAAGAAATCCACAAAACGGATGGAGTGAACGTGAAAGGTAAAGATATTCCCCACCAGACTTTGGCAGCCGACGTGCAAGACCTCCATAGGCTACCGCACCACACAGAGCAACCAATCCACCGACAAGCCAGGCAGCCATGACCAGAGTGTGTGAGCCAAGTGATTCAACCGCAAAGCCTGATGTGACAAATACACCTGAGCCAATCATGCCTGTCATGACTAAGGCTGTTAATGTCGTGAGACCAAAACCATCCGACGATACTCTTTGAGTCATTGAGCAACACAAGCTACTTTGAGGCGACAAGGAACTCTTTATCACGTTTTTCAATTGATTTACGCTAAGTGTTCTACAAAAAGAAAGTGTCCAAAGATGGCATGAAACGTAACAAAATTGTCAATTTTTCTTACATTTCCTTAGGCCTCAGAAGTCTTCGTGCTAAACTTCTGGCATGTACCGCATATTTTTTCTAGGTTTTTTATTATTGCTTGGGGGCTGCTCTGAACAAACCAATTCTGACCAGAACAAAATAATGAGTGAGCAAGAGCATTCTCATTATCACGTTCATAGCTCAGATATTGAACATGGGCATCAACACAACAACTTTCAGCTGGGAGGACATAAACATGGACACCACGGGCATGAATAACACATCTCGCCTGAGACAGGGCTTTACGCTGATCGAACTTCTGGTCGTCATTGCCATCATTGGTATTCTCGTCGGTCTTTTATTGCCAGCTGTCCAACAAGCCCGTGAATCGGCGAGGCTGCTTCATTGTAAAAACAGTCTCAAACAATTCGGTGTCGCCATGCACAATTACGAAACGGCGCGAAAGCACCTACCGACGGGCTACGAATATAAATACTCAACAACTGGGAATAATCGTGGGTACTCGTGGGGAACACTGTTGCTTCCTCTTCTTGAAGAAACAGCAACATTTGATCGTATTGACTTTTCGAAGCCACTTCACGATATGGCAAACGTAGTGCCGCGCGAAAAACATCTCTCTGTTTTTCTTTGCCCAACCGATACGGTGTCCTCTGATGGATATGTTGAAATGGGATCAGAGCGATATGCAATGGCAAGCTACGCTGGCAACTTTGGCCCTCCTGATCTAGATGCTGTACAGGAGCAAAGAGAAGGCGTCTTCAGTCGTAACAGTGCAACGAAGCTTGCTGAAATTACCGACGGGCTTTCAACGACACTTATGCTTGGAGAAAGACAGAATGGTCCTTTTCGGGCAGCCGCGAATAATGGCAACCATTTCGAATATGAAACTGCTTGGAGTGGTGCTATTCGTGACCAGGATGACCCAAGTGATGACCACGGCCACATGGTACTGTTTCAGACTGGTCACACTCCAAATCACCCGGCGAGTGACGACCGCGATATTTCAGCATCTCATTCTGGACTTGCGGTATTCCTCATGTGTGACGGATCAGTCACAGCGCTTTCAGATTCGATTGATACCGAAGTCTATGGAGCATATGGAACGCGTGCAGGTGGAGAAGTCGCAGGTTATTGAGATACCGCATCAACTTTTAACACCTGATCGGAGAAATTCACTGTGGCGAATGACTCACCGTGGCGGCGCATGTTTTTTTCCCACTTCTTCATTGCAACCATGACAATAACGTGTGTCGTTCAGGCAGCAGACAACGAACTGCCGACTGTTGGAAGCATTGAGAGAATAGATTCAGCCATTGATGGACTTATTGCATCTCATGCAAAAATTGAAGTACTTGCCATGGGTTTTGCATGGTCGGAAGGCCCTGTTTGGATTTCACATGGAGATAAGGGCCTTCCTGCTCAATCTTTGTTATTCAGTGACATTCCAAACAACCGTATTCATTGCTGGAATCAAAAATCTGGACTTTCTACCTTTCTTGAACCGGCTGGATTTACTGGCCCAGCGAGTTATGGAAGAGAACGAGGTAGCAACGGCCTCGCTCTCGATATAACGGGAAGACTTCTCTGCTGCGAGCATGGCGACAGAAGGATCAGTGTGCTCGAAAAAAATGGTGGAAAAAGAACACGTGCTGATGCATGGAATGGAAAACGTTTTAACAGCCCAAACGACTTGGCTGTCCATACATCTGGAGCCATTTATTTCACTGACCCACCATACGGACTTCCTGATGGTTTTGATGATGCACGAAGGGAAATCGATTGCTGTGGAGTCTTTCGGTTGCAGCCAAACGGAACTGTTGATCTTGTCTGCAACACCATGACACGTCCAAACGGTATTGCATTCTCACCTGATCAGAAAAAACTCTATGTTTCACAGTCCGATCCGAATGAGCCCATACTCAAAGTATTCAATGTTCTTGACAACGGAATACTAGATGCTGGCACAACTTTTTTTGACACCACAAATCTTATAACAAAACGCAAAGGCAACCCTGATGGGTTGGCGGTCGACGTGAAAGGCAACTTATTTGCGACGGGGCCAGGTGGTGTCTTGGTCATATCCCCAGATGGTACACATCTTGGAACGATTTTAACCGGACAAAAAACGGCGAATTGCTGCTTCGGTGAAGATGGTCAGTCTCTGTTTATCACAGCTGACATGTATCTCTGTCGTGTACGTCTTACCACTCGTGGTTGGTAGATCACCACTTCTTATGCTTCATAGCTTCGCATTATATTACGAAGCTGTTGGCCAGGCGAAAAGACGAAGCCGGTTTCCATCTGGATCATCAGTGACCAGTTCTCGAAATCCCTCAGGGTGAGTTTTAGGTTCAACCACGTCAGCATCTGCAGCTCGAAGACGGGCATGTGTTGCCTCTAAGTCAATGACCTCGAAACCAAGGCTCCACCGTCCACTGGCCGCACCAGCATTTTCACGACTGAGAATCGCAACCCGGGTATCACCTGCCTCAAAAAGTGCATATCCATCATCGACAACACGGACAAGAACGCGAAGGCCAAGAACGTTCCGATACCACTGAACCATGTGCTCCCACTGAGCTGTCCGTAATTCGACGCTAAATAGCGTTGGCCGATGGTGCGTTCGAATATGCATGATTGACGTTCACTTCGAGGTCTAAATACTGTTGTTGAGCATAGTTTATTCTAACCCTGGTCTAACCCTGGGTTGTACCCGGGATGTCCCGTATTCGACCAGAGACTGCCTCCTCCTTCTCTGTTATCCGGCTGCCCTTTCGAAATTTGTGAGAAAAGCAGACAATGAGTTATTCCAGTGTCTCAGGACTTTGATATCCCCCGGAAAACTAGAGCCGACTGATGTCTTCTTCGTCACCAACTGCTACTGACCAACCCTCATCCACCGTTGCTGCCCTCCTCCAGGCCCGTCGAGATAAAGTGGCCAAGCTCCAGGAACTAGGAATAGATCCGTGGGGAAGTCGTTTCGATGATGTCCACCCCATTGAAACAGTTCGAAAACAAGGTGATTCCATTGCGCAGGATGCTGACAATGGACCAACCGTACGAGTCGCTGGTCGTATCATGCTACTCCGTAATGCGGGCCGACTGGTATTTCTTGATCTTGTTGATCGTACTGGCCGAATCCAGGTCATGATTGGCAAAAAACAGGTTGGTGCAGATATTTGGCCGGTTGTTGGCTGCCTTGATCTTGGTGACATCATCGGTGTCGAAGGCAGACTTGGGTATTCCAACTCTGGTGAAATGACAATCTTTGCCAGTAGTCTGACATTTCTGACAAAGTCATTAGAAACACCCCCGGATAAATATCACGGTCTTGTTGATCCTGAACTCCGTCAACGGATGCGGTACCTCGATCTCATTCATGGTGAAGGTGTACGCGATCGATTTGTTGCTCGAAGTAAGATTATTGAGGCAATACGTCGAGTGCTCACTGATCGTGGGTTTCTTGAAGTAGAGGGGCCTACTCTTCAAGAAACTGCAGGTGGGGCCGCTGCACGTCCATTTACCACACATCACAACGCACTCGATATGCCCCTCGTGATGCGAATTGCGTTAGAGCTCCACCTCAAAAGATTGCTCGTTGGTGGCATGGAACGAGTTTTTGAACTAGGCCGTGTCTATCGTAATGAAGGTATCAGCCCACGCCATAATCCTGAATTTACCATGATGGAAGCCTATGAAGCATACGGTGATTACGCCTCCATGATGGATCTGACAGAAGCAGTACTCGTTGCAGCGGCTGAAGCTGCGGGTGCACCAGAGACATTCACCTGGATGGGGCACGAGGTCAGCCTTAAGCCACCCTTTCCTCGAAAGCGATACGACGACCTGCTTGCCGAGGTAACAGGCTGCGACCCGCTCGACCCAGCAAGCGTGGCAAATGAAGCCACAAAACACGATATTGAAACCGCTGGTCGTCACCCGGATGTCATTAAAAGTGAGCTCTTCGAAGCAACCGTTGAAAAGACACTCTCTGGTCCAATTTTTGTCATTGATTACCCCGCCGCAGTCTGCCCACTGACAAAGAGAAAAACAGGTTCGCCAGACATTGCTGAACGATTTGAGCTCTATGTGGCTGGCATGGAATTAGCCAACGCCTACACCGAACTCAACGATCCTGATCTTCAGGAAGAACTTTTTAAGACACAATTAGCTGGGCTGTCTGACGATGAATCCATGGCCCGAATGGATCATGACTTTATCAAATCACTTCGGCACGGCATGCCACCAGCCGGTGGTCTCGGTATTGGGATTGATCGCCTTGTGATGTTTTTGACACAAGCCAGTTCGATCCGTGACATCATCCTATTTCCAATCCACCGTCCCCACAGCGGTGGCTGATACCGCGATTGGCGATATGTACAAACTCCTTCTTTGTTGGCGATATCTTCGGACACGATGGATTGCACTTGCTAGTGTCATTAGTGTGACACTAGGTGTGGCAACAATGATCGTCGTGAACTCCGTCATGGCTGGCTTCTCACATGAAATGCAAACCCGTATCCATGGAATTCTGTCTGATATTGTTTTCGAAAGTCACTCTCTGTCTGGATTTCAAGATCCACAATGGCATATAGAAGAAATTGAGCGGGCAGCTGGTGATCAGATAGCCGGCATGACTCCAACTGTTGCAGTACCGGCTATGCTCAGTTTTCAGGTTCGTGGACAGTGGGTGACACGCCAGGTCATGTTCATTGGTATCGATCCAAGAACGCATGCACAGGTGAGTGACTTTGGGCAATATCTTCAGCACCCTACGAACAGAGAACAGCTCTCTTTCAGTCTGCGAGAGGGTGGCTACGACACGACTGATAATCAAAATCCGACGGAGACCCCAACCCGGCCTGCTTTGGAACATGCTGGCTGGCCACACCGTCGAATGCGTGTAGAACGAGAGCGTCTTTGGAAAGAGCGTCTCGAGACAAAGAAATCCGCTGAGAACAGCGCTACACGCTCAGTTGATCAGCAGGTTCAGGCTGTGCTTGCCGCGACCAGCCCGGAAGACATTTCCGAAGAAACGCCTTCTGATGCCACTGAAGATGGAGAAAGCCGCAAGAATCCATTTCAAACAGCTCGGCCGGCTCAAGGACGTGTCATGGACCTAGCCAAAGAGCAGTTCACAGGTATCGTTCCAGGCATTGGCTTAGCAAGTTTCCGAAACCGTCAGGGAGTTGATCAATTTCTCACACTGCCGGGTGATGATGTCAAAATAACGTTCCCCACTGCCGGCACACCACCAAAAGCTGTAAGTGACAACTTTACGATTGTTGATTTCTACGAAAGTAAAATGAGTGAATATGACTCAAACTTTGTTTTTGTTCCTATCGAAGCACTTCAACGAATGCGGGGAATGATTGATCCACAGACTGGAATCCCAAGTGTGAATTCAATCCAGATACGTCTTAAGCCAGATGCAAAACTGAATGAGGTAAGAGACCGTTTACGAGAAGTTTTCCCTTCTGACCTCTACGCAATCGCAACCTGGCGGGACAAACAAGGGCCTCTCCTATCAGCGGTTGATATGGAAATGGCAGTTCTCAATATCCTGCTCTTTCTTATTATTGCAGTTGCCGGGTTCGGCATCCTGGCAATCTTTTTTATGATTGTTGTTGAAAAGACACGTGACATTGGAATTCTGAAGGCCCTCGGAGCAACGTCTTCTGGTATTGCTGGTATTTTTCTTGGATACGGGCTCTTTCTTGGTCTCCTTGGTGCCGGTGCTGGTCTCGTTCTCGGCCTGAGCATCACGTACAACATCAATCAAATACGACAAGCCGTCGAATGGTGTACAGGATCGAGAGTATTCGATCCGTCGATCTACTACTTTTTCCAGATTCCAACAATCATTGATCCATTCACCATTGGCTGGATTATTCTCGGTGCGATAATCATTGCTACTGGTTCGAGTGTCTTACCTGCGGTACGAGCAGCCCGCCTCCATGCAGTAGAGGCTTTACGACATGAGTGATTTAGAAATGCCACCGAAGATAGCACCAATGCTAGAAACTCGGCAGGTGTGTAAGCAGTATCAATCCGGGACGACCACTCTTGAAGTTCTTCGTGGTGTTGACTTTACACTCGAGAAAGGTGGCTTTCTTGCTGTTGTCGGTCAGAGTGGCTCTGGAAAAAGCACCTTGCTCCATGTGATGGGGCTCCTTGATGCTCCTGATAGTGGTGAAGTCTGGATCGATGGACAACGCATCGACAACCTCCCCGGTCGTGAAAAAGACCGACTCCGAAATAGTGCAATAGGCATGGTATTTCAGGCCTATCATTTACTCCCTGAACTCACCGCTTTGGAAAATGTACTTGCTCCGCTTCTCATTCGGCACGGGATTTTCGACTGGTTTACTCAGCGTGGAATAGCTCAAGAAAAGGCAAAGGTACTCCTTGATCGATTTGGCCTCAGCAACAGGCTCCATCATCGGCCAAGACAATTGTCAGGTGGTGAGATGCAGCGTGTGGCTATTGCCCGAGCTTTAATTACCGATCCTCAGGTTTTGCTAGCTGATGAACCGACCGGTAACCTCGATGAAGAAAGTGGTGCTGGTATCATTGAAGCGCTCGCTGAGTTGAACCGAGACAAAGGTCTATCTATAGTACTCGTCACACATGATGCTGATATTGCCAGCCAAGCACGTGGCATTGTTCGCCTTTCCGCCGGAACCGTAGATATAATGGATTCAGGGGCAGCCGATTCAGCGGCATAATTGAAGTCAAAATAGTTCTGCCAAAAGGATAATGAAATAATGCCTCGAACCATCTTCATGAATGACCACCTTGTCCCTGAAGAGGAAGCTCGTATCAGTGTGTTCGATCATGGTCTCCTCTACGGAGACGGTGTTTTTGAAGGACTTCGAAGTTATTCAGGTCGAGTGTTTCGACTCAGCGATCATCTCGACAGACTATGGGCGAGTGCACGAGCTATCTGCCTTGACATTCCAATGAGTCGAGAACAAATGTCGCAGGCTGTTCTCGATACACTCGCTGCAAACCAACTTGAAGATGGTTATATTCGGCTGATTGTGACGCGTGGTGCAGGAACACTTGGGCTTGATCCAAACCGTTGTCATAACCCACAGGTTATTATTATCGCGGATACAATAAGTTTGTATCCAAAAGAATTCTATGAACAAGGTTTGCGAATTGTCACTGCTGCAACACAGCGAATTCAGACAGCTGCGCTCTCTCCTCGAATCAAATCCTTGAACTATCTGAATAATATCATGGCAAAACTCGAAGGGCTTCAGGCTGGCTGTGTCGAAGCATTGATGCTCAACCATAAAGGAGAAGTCGCTGAATGCACCGGAGACAATATCTTTGTTATTCGGGGTGAACGAATGCTCACGCCACCACCCGATGCTGGTATTCTTGAGGGCATAACACGCGCAGCGGTGATGGAACTTGCTGCCAAGGAAGGCATTGACTGTCGAGAAGCGACACTGACTCGACATGATCTCTATACAGCCGACGAATGCTTTTTAACAGGGACGGCAGCAGAAGTTATTCCCGTTGTAGAGATCGATGGACGTCCAATAGGTGAGGGCACTCCTGGCCCGATCACAAAAATATTGAAGGATTGTTTTCACTCTCTTGTGAGACAGAGCGTCTGACCACAACGCAGACTTGAAAACACAGACTTCAAATATTCTTGCTGATAGATATTGAGTCTTGGGTCGAGTATCTCGAATGGGGTTCTTCACGCCCGATGGAATTCCTGCTGCTCCAAGGAATCCATGTCCATGGGCCGAGCCGCACATCGTGTCGGAAAGACATAGGACCAACCTGCTGATTCCAGCTGTGCTGCCAACTGGCTCGCTTCTTTGGCTGTGCGACAGATACTAAAACAGGCACTCCCGCTACCCGTGAGAAGAGGATGTAATGCATCGTACTTTGCCATATCGCTAAGCAATGTATCAACTGATGGTGCAAGGGTCCGGGCTGATTGCTGCAGAGCGTTATGCATCAGCGGAAGAGCATGGCGGATTGAATTTTCTTGAAGACACATGGCCAGTGATGCTGCTTCACCACGACGCTGAGCATTTGGTGCACACGCTGCGTACACCTTTGCTGTTGAAAGCCCCTCTGACGGGCAGGCAATGACCACGTCAAGTGCAGGAATACCATCGATTGGTGTCACATGCTCACCTCGCCCATGAACGAGACCAGCACTGCCTACAAAAAACCAAGGAATATCGCTTCCGAGTTCTGCTGATAATTCAGCAAGCTGGTCTTTTGTCCAATCGAGATTCCAGATTTTGGAAGCAGCAAATAAAGCAGATGCGGCGTCACTTGATCCACCACCAAGACCAGCACCTGAGGGAATATGCTTTTCAAGACGAATGCTAAGACCCACATCGACATTCGCTCGTTGAGCTAAAAGCCGTACTGCTCGCAGCACCAGATTGCTATCATCGTCAGGAACATCGCGAGCAAGCGAATGGCCTGATTCACTCCCAAGCCGTCCAGCAAAAACAATCTCAAGTGAAAACTCACCTGCCGGCAATCGCCGCATATGAAGCCGATCATACAACGATACTGGAACCATAAGACTCTCAATCTCATGAAAACCATCATGACGACGATCAAGAACTGCGAGTGAGAAATTTAACTTAGCAGGTGCACCGATAACTACGTGATCTAATCCGCCTGCCTGAAGTGATCTCTGATGCATCGTATTTCCGATCTCTATGACCATTCCCGATCTCTATGACCAGAAGACATGCTCATTACTGCTCTTGTTTTACCTTGATCCATCTACACTATTTTATCAAAGCATTTTCACTCTTCTGCTGCTTGATAACACCACACGGTTCTGCTGTCCAGATGCCACGTGGTAAGGTACAGAGCGAGTCTCGCGTGCCACAAAGGGTACAACGAGTATTTCCCACCAACTCTCGACAACAACTATTGCCAGTTGGTTACAAAGTTAATAGTAAGACCGGCCAGAATGAGCCCAATTGCAACCAGAGAGGCCAATAAAATTGCGATACTACGACCAGCCCATATATCTTCTCGGATCATCTCGGTACGGTCGTCTTTATCAAAAGACTCATTCCAGACTGGGAAATTCTGTTCGTCATAAACCCACTTTGTTCGGTCTTCAAATTGCTGCTGGCTCATTGGTGACGATTGGTATTCTCAGAGGGGAATAAAAGGACGGAGAACGTTCTCCCTTTCAATAGCACTTTACATGCTTCTTCGACCTCATGCCAGTCGGTCTTTAACCAGAAATGATTCATGCCGCCTAATACACCGCCAATAACAATGGGAATAACCCAACCGAACCACCTGCCACACATACTTGATCCAGAGTTTGATTTCAGAGCGTGGCTTTCCCATGCAGGGCAACCCGCTTGGAGGGCTAAAGCGGTGTACGGATGGCTTCACGCACGACGGGCAGATTCTTTTTCTGACATGACCGATTTGCCACATGATCTTCGGCAACAGTTAGACGCTGAATTAAGAATTTGGACAACCCACATTGCCCGCCATCAAGTCGCTGAAGACGGGACTGAAAAACTGCTCCTCCAACTTCACGATGGACAACAGATCGAGTGTGTTCTTTTGCGCGATGGTATTCGACGTACCGTTTGCATTTCATCACAAGTCGGCTGTGCAATGGGGTGTGTATTCTGTGCAAGCGGTCTTGATGGAGTTATCCGAAATTTGACAACCGGTGAGATCATCGAGCAGTTATTACGACTCACTCGTTTACTCCCAACAGAAGAACGACTAAGTCATATTGTTGTCATGGGAATGGGTGAACCACTAGCAAACCTCGATCGTTTATTACCTGCTCTTGCAATCGCACAAAGTCCTGAGGGACTTGGTATATCTCAACGACGAATCACTATTTCAACTGTCGGGTTGCCATCGGCAATTGATCGGCTGTGTCAAGAAAATCCTGGATATCATCTTGCCGTATCACTCCATGCCGCTGACGATCCACTCCGAACAAAACTCGTTCCAGTCAATAAGTCGATCGGAGTTCATGCCATTTTAGCCGCAGCTGACCGATACTGGGAAACATCTGGCCGACGACTTACTTTCGAATATGTCTTACTCGGAAATCTTAATGATTCTCCAGATCATGCCCGTTCGTTAGCTCGGTTTATCGGCAAACGTGCAGCGCTCGTAAACATTATTCCGTACAACACAGTCGATGGCCTACCGTGGGAAGAGCCTACTGACATTTCTCGTGAACGATTTCTTGATGTCCTTCGAAATGCTGGCGTGAATGTTCAGACTCGAAAAAGGAAGGGCTCCAGAATTGATGCCGCCTGCGGGCAACGGCGTCGCCTCGCCAGAGAAAAACATTCTCTATCCGAAGATTCTGAAATATAGCATTACGCTAACCGACTCAAAATAAAGACTGCTAGCAAAACCACACCAAGAATACCAATCAGCCAGATCATCCATTCAATAGTTCCCCTCCAGATTGCTGATGGTGACTCATGATGCGTTGCCGAGAACACAGCGCTGGCTGCCGCAATTAAGGGAAGGCTGAAAAAGAGCATCGGTACATTCTCGAGAAAAAGTGCAAAGACTATCATGATGCCGGAATCCATTCTAAATCTCCATAAAAAACATCATCGTGTCACTGAACCTGTATCAGTTGTGCCATCACTCTGAGTGTCATCATCCTGATTATTTTCCTGATTAATTTCCGGAGCCTGATAGTTTCTCCCAATTACGGGGATGGGTCGACGGGAACTCATCGTATACCATTAACCC
>CAJXFK010000067.1 GCA_913052575.1 uncultured Planctomycetaceae bacterium | reverse complement strand
TCTGTAAAGTAAAAGCCTTGAGAATCTAGCTCTATGGTGCTCTTTACTTGTAGTCATAATACTGGATTGCTCCAAGAAAACGACTTGTCGAGTTCCGATTGGTAAATGCCTTACTACAGGGATGGCTAGGCATTTATTCAGTCTTGCTCCTCTGCTTGGTCACTCCTTATTCAGATATCTGTTTTTCAGACATTCAGCGTACCTTCATTGTGTTTTCGTAAACATTTTTCCCCCTCAAGGTTGTCGTCCCATCTGCGATCAACCAGCCATCATTGGGAATTCATAAAAAGAAAAACAATGCTGAGCCACACGAAACAAAGTGGGCTATTCAAAAATATGCGTCGATGCCCGTCTTGAAAATGAGGGCACCGATTACGACCAAAAAAACATTCCTCACGAACCCGCTTCCTCGCCTAAAAGCCACCGCAGTACCTAAGCCTGCACCGACTATGTTTACGACGGCCATCGGTGCAACAAGTATCCACCAGATGTCTCCACTCCACGTGAAGACACAAATTGCCGCCGCATTTGTCGCAACATTCAGTGCTTTTGCTGCGGCAGACGCATGAAGAAAGTCATGCCCTAAAAAGCGAACAAAGAAAAACACAAAGAAACTGCCAGTACCAGGCCCAAAAAAACCATCATAAACTCCTAGAAAAAAAGCAATGACACCTGCAAGAAGTGTTTCATACTTCTGAGGATACGTGGGACTATGTTCGCGGCCGAACTGGCGACTCGCCAATGTGTACAGGAACACACAGCCCAGAAGAACTGGCAATACTTTCCGAAGCCACTCCGACTGAAAACAGGTCAGAAGCCAGGCACCGATAAATCCGCCGGAGACTGCCATCACAAGTGCTGGCACCAAACGTCGCCACGACACCGAAACATGTCCCGCGTACGACCTCGCCGCCCACGCAGTGCCCCAAACCATCGCAGACTTTGTCGTACCAAAAATACTTGGGAGCGGTGCGTCAGGGAAAACACTCAGCATGACAGGAAGCGAAACGAGCCCACCACCACCTGCAATTGCGTTCACGAAACCGCCAAAAAATGACCCAACCAGGATTAATACAATTTCTAATGTCGTCATTCAGCCAATCACACCACATTTCTCAAATTCTTTATGCATGGAGATAGGGCGTTCCACTGAACAAACTGCTCAAGGCCATTCTATTTTTCCACATGATGGAGGTGAACATCCTGCTGAGGATACGGAAACGAAATACCTGCAGTATCAAATTCTTGTTTCACGGCTGCCGTAACCTCCCAAAACACCGTCATATAGTTTTCTGTTTTTGCCCAGGGCCGTGCAATAAATAATATCGCTGAATCTCCAAGCTCATTCATTCTTATAAGTGGCGCAGGATCTTTCATAACGAGTGGATGGTTCTGTAAGATTTTTTCAAGAATTTCCTGCGCCTTCTTGGTGTCGTCGTCATAGCCAATACCGAATGTCATATCGATTCGCCGAGTATGACTCGCCGTCGAATTTGTAATGGTGTCACCACCAATCTTTCCATTTGGGACAATCATCATCTTGTTGTCGAATGTCCGAATCGTTGTAGAGAGCATGTTCATCGAGTCCACAATTCCACTCACGCCACCTGCGTCAATCACATCGCCAACATCAAACGGACGATATGCCAAAATCAAAAGTCCTTGAGCGAAGTTAGAGAGGGTACCTTGAAGAGCTAGACCTATCACGAAGGCTGCTCCCCCAATGAGTGCGAGTACTGGACTTGTATTAATTCCAAGGGCTGAAAGTGACACGACAAAACCGAGCACAAGCACAGCCTGCCGCACGAAATTCACAAGAAATGTACGGAGCAAAGAAGAGGCACCCTCAAAACGAGAAAGTGCCTCACCCGCCAGCCGGCTTGTGAGACGTGAAAGCATCCACGTAACCACTAAAATAACCCCGAACATGGAGAGGTGCCCAAGCCATCGCAGCCCACCCTGTGGCGACAATAACCAATTTTTCAGTACCAAGAATGTTGCCTGCAGATTATAAAAATCAAACTCCAGCCCGCTTACGGCGGACGCATATTCCCTGAATTTCTTTGTATCACCACCCTTCCTCTCCCATTCATCAAGCACAAGACGAAACCGGCTCAGGAGTTTTGACTGCTCTTCTTGTTGCAAAGCAACCTCTGTATTCGAGCCACTCGAATGCACATTCTCAAGCTGCAGCGAGCTCACCTCGGCAACTTTTTTCTGCACTCGACTCTGCCAGGCTGCGGCCTCTTTTTCCAGCTCGTCACTCGTGAGTGGACGTACCTGAAGCCGCAACACTTCTTTGCTTGGCAAAGACTGTTCTTTATTTTCCTCGGCGGCCTTACAGTTCGCAGTACTCAAAAGAACAAGAACACACCAAAGACTGAATACAACATGGAAACGGTGACTTCTGTTTATCAAAGAAACGAATTGAACAATGTTACGTCGAAACATGTAGATAGATCCGCAGAGGAAGTTTTGACCTTGTCTGAGAACAGACTTCAGGCACACTAAGCCTCAATCTTAGTACGCATTCTGTCCAGCCACCAATTGTGCCATTCCCATGCCCGAACTTACAACATTCTCGTGGGTTTTGCTCGTGCTGGGGGCAACCGGCGTTGGAATCTCGAAAAGCGGACTAGCCGGTGTCAGTCTCGTTCATGTCATTATATTCGCCCATGTTTTTGGCGCGAAGGCTTCAACAGGAGTTCTCCTGCCTCTCCTTATTGTTGGCGATTGCTGCGCTGTCTGGTTGGTAGGCAAAGAAGTTGACTGGCGGTACGTCCTCCGGCTTTTACCTCCAGCTTTTGTAGGCGTCATTATTGGCTGGGCCCTTCTCGGCCGACTTGATGAGGCAACCTTTAAGCCGCTCATTGGAACAATCATCCTCCTGCTCTGCATCGGACAACTAATACGTATGTATCGCCCCACTTTCTTCACCACAGTTCCACATACGCAGCCATTCGCGTGGTCGATGGGTATTTTAGGTGGTATCACAACGATGTTGGCGAATGCAGCTGGGCCGGTCATAGCACTTTATCTTCTTGCTGTTTCACTTCCAAAGCTCAAGCTAGTCGCAACTGGTGCGTGGTTCTTCTTTGTTTTGAACCTTGGAAAAATACCCTTTAGTGTAAACCTTGGGTTTATAAGTTCTAAAACTCTTTTCGTCGATCTTCTATTGGCACCATGTGTTATTTTCGGCCTCGTCTTTGGGCTCATGGTTGTCCGACGTTTACCACAAAAACTCTTCGACACATTCTTACTCGGATTCACAGCAGTAGTTGCTGTCCGGATGATTCTTACCTAGTGATCAGCCACTGGAATTTCATCCAGAGGGCAAAATATACTTGAGTGTTTTTTCAGCTCTTATTCTCTTCTGATTCAATTCCGGCATCACGTAACAGTTCATGTACAATTTGTGGCACTCCTTCAGTTGCCCGTTTTGCTAAACACTCAAAAGCGGTCCGCGTAATTGATTCCGGAATGTTCGGATCCACCACGATACGACGGACTTCATCCGGTGCAAGGAACACGAGTGACGCAGCAGGGTAGACCTGAAGTGATGTTCCCACGCAGAGCAAGATGTCGGCTTGCGTAACAAGCTCAGCAGCAACGGACATCGCTGGAACATCTTCACCGAACCACACAACATGTGGACGCAACTGACTACCCTGAGGGCACATGTCTCCAAGGTGAATATCCTGGTCACCCAGTGGTTCCAGATGCTCTGAATGTGCCGTGCTCCGCGCAACCATTATTTCACCGTGCAAATGCAGCACCCGGCTCGACCCGGCTCGCTCATGAAGATCATCGATGTTTTGCGTGATTGTATCCACCTCGAAACCCTGCTCTAAGGTAGCAAGTGCCCGATGCGCTGCGTTTGGCTGTGCTGTCCTCACCTGTGCTCGACGCTCATTATAGAACCTGAGAACCTGTGCAGGATCAGCCACCCACGCCGACGGAGTCGCCACATCTTCGACACGAACGGTACGGGTGCCGCCATCGCCATGTGAATTTGGTTCACCGGTGTCCCAGAGTCCCTCTGGACCACGAAAGGTTCCCAAGCCTGACTCGGCAGAGATGCCTGCTCCACTGAGGACAACGACGCGTTGTTTTGGCATTCACTACTCCAATCCGTATAGTTCCGCTGGCGTGAGTAACGCATCGTCCAGCTTGCAACCAAACTCGTCGACAACTGGCTCGATTGGGGGTAGAGCGTTCTCCTTAGAACTAACATAACTAAAGAACATACAGAGCAGAAAGACGCCAGCACTCGACATGGTTCAGAGACTGCAAAATAAAGCAGAATGTTTCAAAGCAGCAAATCCTGAACTACCGACGGAATCAGGGTCTTACTCAGAGGTAAGGCACAAGAAACCACCATGTTCGCCAAAGTATATGCCATACACTTTCCCCTCTTACTGAAGACCCGACGTCTCCACCACCGTAATCATTACGAATAACGTTTTGTCGAGCTCGACTTATGGTAGCTCGCGACACAAAGACGCAGGCTAGCGAATGGCAGGAACATCTTGATAATCAAAGTTTGAGGACGACGCTATTTTGCTTTTTATAAAAAGCATGAGAGGCCAGAAGAGCTGTAATACCTGCAAGCAGTTTTGTAAAAGCTTTCAGAAAATCTTCGTGCAAACACCTCACCTTGCTGTTTTGTCATCGCAAGCACCACCACAACAAACAAAGAAACAATGATTCCTAGCCATGTTGATACACCATACACTCGGCACATGCCGGGTACATATCTCGACCATAATGGCTTTAGACAGACGACAGGTTCCGCAGCATGAAAACTACTGCAAATTCTTATTAATACTGCCTATTCGCTCCACCACTTTTGTGAGCTCTACTTCTTGAACAATTTGATTTTTAGACATCGCACCAACCATCCGACTTGCACCTACGAATAAAGCAAAAAATCCAAGAGCAGCGAAAAATGCTACTCGATGTCCCCCCATCCAATGAGATCGTTCGTGCAAGGACCACTGCCGAACAGCATATGCATGATTACCCTGTGCACCGCAATGGGAACATTTCTCAAGAAATCGTCTCTTGCTCACACGCCCACCACATTGCTGGCACCGTATACCAGCCTTTATTATCCCCATAAGGAAACTCCAGGAAATTGAATCCTACTTGATGTCTTTTTCGATGCTCCCAATTCGTTCTGCGTGCTCAGGAAGCTGTACCTCGTCGGATACCTTTGTTGCTTCCTGGTACATAGCAGAATTCCATGCACCGTATGCAAGGATAATCGCCGCACTAATTGCCAAAAATTTGACTCTCCGCACAGTAACAGGTTTCACATTGAAACTCCTGGACCGACACAAAGGGCAACTGTTGAAGAATGCTGGGTGTGCGTCCTTCTCCGGACTCTCAGCAATATATTGTGCTAGCTCATCGTCGATCTCCAGGAGATCATTCCGGCAATATCCACAAAGTTCGGAAACCATTTCTCAACTCTCAACGAACGGGTTTCTTTTGGCTATCGGACGAAACAGACATTATTTTTCAACCTGAGAAAATAATTCGCATGATCCGCACAATACTCCTATCTCATGACGCAACATCTCACCATGGAGAGACGCGGAAAACCACTACTCTCGCAGCCGCATGTCACCAGCCAAGCAAAAGAGTCTCCACAGCCCGGCCGACTTATGTCTGTCGGCAATGCACAAAAATCAGTAGCGTTATATGGTGAGTTACCGATTAGGATCAGGAGGTCCGGCAACGAACCCGGAAGCTTGAAAAAGGGCATAGAGTCGTACTTGGTGCCGCTTTATGACAAACCAGCACCAAGGTGCTAGGCAAGCAGACTGAAAGCGGTGTAGAGTCTGACGCTGCTTATGTAAAACCAACAATGAAGTTCGTCCTTATAGCGAAAACGAGAATAACCCTCGAGGCTACCTCGAGCCCAAAAAGGCACCGAAGCCAACTTTAGCAATGACGCCCAGAGTTGATAAAATAACAACTCGTTGCTTGGAACCCAGTAAAGCATGACTCATGAATGATGATCCGGAAATCCACTTAAAACCTGGCGAAACCTCCAGAACAAATCGATCGCAACATGTCGAACAGTCTTCGGAAGAATACTATTTCGAAAATGGGTTTCTTGTTTTTACAGCTGCGTATCACTTGAAGCGTGGTTCCTGCTGCGGTTCACGCTGCCGGCACTGCCCTTTTCAGCCTCGGTATATTGCCGGTACCAGAACAACAACTCATTCTCAAAAAACAGCCTAGCGAAGTTCGTAGAGCCGACAACAATGAATATGCTTGAAGAAGATGAAGAATGGGACGATGCCTACGATGAGGAAGAACTCGACGAGCCGCTTATACCGTGTCCTTACTGTGGCGTCGAAATGCTAGAAGAAAGCCCGCAATGCCCCTCTTGTGGAAACTATATATCGGCTGAGGATCTGCCAACAACGTCACAACCAACCTGGGTGATATTGACGGCTGTGGTATGCCTTCTTCTTGCCTTGGGCTGGGTTTTTAGTGGCTGGTAGAAGTGTCACTTACAATGCGAGACCGGCATACGCCAACAACGACGCACCGACCAGACTTACCATTCGGGACCACCCACGATCAAGACCTTGCCTGCAGTACAAACAGAGCGCAATGAGAATGCCGGCAGCAACGACTCCTTCGACAAGAAGCACACTCATGCTGGCATTCTGAAGCCAGCGAATCGTGAGGAAAAACATTCCACATAAAAAACCTCCGAGGACTGCAACACCCCTGCCCTTCTGCCACAGTCGACTGACCATAAAGGCCATAACATACATTGCAAAAGGAAAATATAATTCTCTATTTCCTGTCACGTTTGCGAATACCAACCAGACAGAACACGGAATGAGCATTCCAAGTGATTGCAGCTGACTGCCACAGTACACCTCAACCAAAAGAGCCGGGACTACAATACTGATCCACACAGGGCCGCCCCAGAATGCCACCCCCAGGAGAAACACACCTTCCAGCAAGAGAAAGCCTGTTTTCTGAAATACTGATGGACTTAGTTTATACGTTTTGTCTGCCTCGGCACTCATGCAATCAATGTACACAGAACTGCATAAACTCCCACAACATTGCAGTATCTCCGTCAGGTGATGATATCTTGAATCACCTCACCACCAAACTGTGAGAGTTGCTTATGTCGCCCCGCATGAAGATAGGTCAGCTTATTGTCATCGAGACCAAGCAGATGCAGCATTGTCACATGAACATCTCGAATTGGATGGACACACTCAGATGCCTCGGCACCAAGCTCATCTGTCGCGCCGACAACACCAGGCTTTACACCCCCACCTGCAAACAACATCGTCATGGCCTTGTTATTATGCCCCCGACCTAAGGCATACACACCACCCCGCTTATTATTGTCTGGTGTTCTCCCAAATTCACCAGTCCAGACGACAAGTGTATCTTCAAGCAGACCACGCTGTTTGAGATCTCGAAGAAGCCCAGCCATCGGTTTATCGACACTCTTGATTCGAGACGTGTGCCCCTGTTTCAAATAGTCATGACTGTCCCAGCCTCCACTAAAAATCTGTACAAACCGTACGCCATTTTCTACCAAGCGACGAGCGAGCAGACACTGCCTTCCGAAAGCATCTGTAACAGGCTCATCGACACCATACATTTTTAGCGTCTGTGCTGACTCCGTTGAACAGTCAATAACATCTGGGATTTCTGTTTGCATCCTGAAGGCTAACTCATAGTTGGCTATCCGTGCCTGCAGCCGTTCGTCTTCCGCAGAGAGTGCCTCAAGATGTCGGCGATTGAGTTTTGTCAACTCTTCGATCATCCTTTGTTGTTGAACATGCCCACGATGCACTGGTGTTGCAAGGTTAAGAAGTGGAGAACCCTCCGGCCGCAACCGTGTCCCCTGATAGTACGGCGGCAGAAACCCATTGGACCAATTTGTTGAGCCCCCTTGCGGCAGTGCTAACTCGGTCATCACAACAAAGGCAGGCAAATTTTCATTTTCTGTACCCAGACCATAGGTTACCCACGACCCCAAAGCTGGGTCACCACCAAGCCGACTACCAGTATTCATGTGGAACAGCGCTTCTGGATGATTCAGTGATTCTGCCTGACATCCACGATAGTTACAGAGTTCATTGGCAACATAAGGATCCGTCATGTACTTCCATTGATCGCACATCTCAATACCGTTGTCACCAGCATGCTGAAAGCCGAATGGGCTTCCAACAAAGAACTTGTAACCCTTTTCCAAGCCGCCTGGAAGTTGGGATTCTTCTTTATGTCGCTGAGTGAGTACAGGCTTTGGATCAAATGTGTCCATGTGACCAGGCCCTCCCTCCATAACCAGCATGATGACTCGCTTTGCCCGCGGCGCAAACATCGGAGGTTGCAGTGCAAGCGGTGAACTTCGTGCATCTTCAGCCTGGAGTAGATTGCTGAGCGCGACTGGACCCAGACCAGCACCAAGACTCAGCAGCAAATTGCGTCGACTTGTCGAAAACATAACATCACCATTTAGTCCACAAAAAGAAACTCATTTGTATTCATAAGTAGCAGACACACATCTGCCAAAGCACGGCCCTCTAAGCTAAGATCCTTGACTTTGAGGTCCGCTTCATAATTTGAAAATTTTGGCAAGATCTCACAATACTCGAAAGGCAGCCCACTAATTTCTTCCACAAGCGACCGGGTGATCTCCGTCGGATACACAGGATGCTCAAAATCAACCGCACCGTGGCTCCGCACTGCGGCCTCAAAAAAAGTTTCCAACTGTATTACCTCCGCATCAACAGCGTTTCTAGCCAGTATTTGCTGAAAAGCTTTTTCAATTGCCTCGGTTGTACTAGCCGATTGTCTCATGAGTTGGTCAGCCAGCGCAACGGCTCTGCCTGTCATAAACTCACTGTTCAGGAGCGTTAATGCCTGAGGTGTGACCGATGCATCGTCTCGTAACTCACACGACTCATTCGGATTCGGCTGATTAAAGAGTTCTAAGAATGGGTCCGCCAGGCCACGGCAATGATAGGTATAAATTGTACGGCGGCTTCGCTCATCGCGACATTCTGAGGGCTGATATGCAGGAGCCAGAGAAAACTGAATCATTCGAGGCTGCAAGGCAACCTCCATATTCATTTCTGGAAAAACTGGAACCCCACCGTCACCATGGACCAATTCACCACTGACTGCAAGGAGTGAATCCCGTATTTCCTCTGCTGTCAACCTTCTCCGACGAAAGTGTGAAAGCAACATGTTTTCCGGGTCAACCACTGCAAGCTTCTCTGCACCCACCGGAATGACTGATCGCTGGTACGCATCTGAAAGAACAATCTCTCTATGGAGTGTTTTTATACTCCAACCCGACTCAAGAAAACGGCGTGAAAGATAATCAAGTAACGCAGGATGCGTCGGCTTTCCACCTTTCGCACCAAAGTTATTTGAATTCGTAGCCAGTCCACTCCCGAAATGATATTGCCAGATACGATTCACAATACTTCGTACCGTTAACGGATTACGAGAGTTTGCAATCCAGTCTGCAAGTGCCGCTCTGCGACCGCTTACGTCGTCGGTAAGAAGATGCGGGGCACCTTCTTTTCTTGCTCTCAGTGATACAGCACTCAGAACACCCGGAAAAACTTTTGCTCCCGGAGCCTCAAGACTACCCCCAGTAAGAATAAATGAATCTACCTGCGGCTCTTCATCACGGAATACGGTAAACGCTCGAAGTTTCCTCGCATTCTGGCTTCTTTTTGGCATGCCCCGGGTACTAAACACGCTCTGTACAAGAGGCTGGAAACGTTCAAGACGACGCTCCCAAATCCATTCATCTTGACGCCGCACTTTGAGCAATCCGGCCTCCACGTGGCTCAAGCCAACATGACGAGGTGGCTTTTTCTCATCCGGATCTCCCTTTCGTTTTTGTTCATTTTTATAAGGAAGATCGTGTTCCGCATACCATGTTTTTGCTGCTGCTTCTTGCTTCTCAACAAGCTGGTTCATCTCGCTTCTAGCAAACGAGAGCATTTTTCTGACAAACTTCTCCTCTGACTCAAACCGATCACGAGACTCAACATTCAAAAATGGTGCTGCACGCTCCACAGGGAACGTTGTTGCAAATGCTGCGTACATTCCGTAGTAATCCCGAGTTGGAATGGGATCAAACTTATGATCATGACATTTACAACACCGAAGAGTCTGTGAAAGGAATGTCTGACCTGTGATGTTAACGACGTCATCCAGATAGAGTTGCCGCGCCTGATCATCATCCACCATCGCATTGTCCCACGGACCAAGTCTCAGAAAACCAGTTGCAATTAGCAGCTCTGCCTCTTTCTGCGTATACCCACCCTCCGATTCAATTTTTCGCAGAGTGTTAAAGAGTTCCTTCCCCTCGAGCCCCTTTTTCACAAGCCGTTTTTTTACAGACGCCTTGGCAAGCTCATCTCCGGCCAACTGTTCCTTTATAAATTCGTCGTATGGCTTATCGTTGTTGAAGCAACGAATCACGTAATCGCGATACCGCCACATATTTGATCGCTCATAGTCATTACTCATTCCAGCCGTATCAGAATATCGGGTAATGTCGAGCCAATGTCTGGCCCAACGTTCTCCATACCGTGGACTCGCCAAGAGCCGATCCACGACATCTTCAAATGCCTCCTCACCATTGCGGGCATATGCCTCTACAAAGCTTGTGATTTCTTTTGCTGTCGGTGGCAGGCCATGAAGATCAAAGAATATTCTCCGAAGCAATTCCGGAGGCGATGCCTTGGCCGATGCCATAAGGTTTGCTTTTGACAGACGTTTATTCACAAAAAAATCGATTGCGTCATGCTTTTGCACATTTTCTGGCAAGCCATCCTCTGCTGCCGGCAATTGCTTGAACGCCCAAAGATCTTCTTCGGCGTACGGTCGGCCTGTCCACTCCTTACTTGTGCCGCCACTCGTATTCCATCGAACCATCCCAGGTTCAAGCACGGCACCCTGCGAGGCTTCACGAATCACATGCTGTTGCTCAAGTGAAGGCCACGGGGCACCCGCATCGACCCATCGCTCGACCATTGCAATTTCATTTGGCGACAGACGTTCACTCTCCTTTGGTGGCATTTCCTGGTCCTCCCACCGGATGGCACTAAGCAGCGTGCCCTCGGACAGATCACCTGGCACAATTGCAACATCACCTGATTCACCACCACATAACAAAGCTTCTCGAGAAGTCATCAAATACTCCCCTCGCAACTCATCACCTTCACCGTGACATCCGAAACACTTGGTCCTGAGCAGCGGTAACACTTCAAGAGTGAAAAGCTCCTCCGGGCTACGCTCCACGGATGGCATCACCTCACCAGCAACGACCCTGTTTCGCTTCTCGATCGACACGAAAGCACAGACGACCATGAGGCTCATGATGACACCATATTCATGCAAGGAGTATGCGTGCTTCAATCGACCCTTCCCATTCGATACTGAAATAATCATCTTCATTCTCCAACAGCACTTTCCGCATAAAGCCTTGCAACATCACTCGCTGTCAAAGCACCATCAAAAATCAGAAATTCGTCTATTGCACCATTTAGATTCCTACATGTGAACTCTTCGTCTGTTCGGTACATTGGGTCTGCCCAATTCGCAATTGAAGCGGAACCAATATGGACCAACGGAACCGTTGCATGCTCCGGTATCGTCTCCATGCTGACCTGATTTCCGTTGAGATAATGAGCGACCTGACCTCTTCTACGATCGTATGTCACCGCAAGCATGTTCCACTCTCCACTCATCTCATCTCGCCATATATCTGGGGAATAAAACACAGTTTGTCGCCAACTTGTGCCCTTCCGGTGCGGGTGTTTCACTGAGAAGAAGATCCTGCCATCCTTCTGAATCTGCCAGTGAGGCTTACCCTCATCATGCCCGTCAGTTAAGAACAGTGAATTGAACAAATTACTCAAACTATTAATTCTCACCCAACAAACCATTGAAAGATTGTCCATCTCATCCGGCATTGCCACTCGGGCTCGACTCCCATACCTCGTATAGTCATACGCTTGACCCGCATGCCCCCAACGGTTGGCACAAATCGCCGCTCCAACAACTGCTGCTGTTGACGCCTGCGAGGTACCGCGAGCAAGGTTTTCAAGTGTCCGACTCTGACTGTTGCCGGAACATCGATAACATGCCACGAGCCGCTCATCACGCAACCACTCTTGCAAGGCCACGCTCCATGCTTCTTCGCGCGAGAAAATCTTGTCCTGAACGGCACGAGCTACTGCAGAAGAACTCACAACGCGTACCGGTACTTCGAGTTTTTCAGGCTGGGCGACCGCTTGACGAACTCTTAATGACTCGCCCTGACTAAATCGAAGTTCCGGCTTCTCAGCTCGAAGCAGACCAATTTCTCCATCTAAGACGGTGAAGTCGGTAGTACCTCCATCTACATGCACGCTAAATTCTGTCCCATAGTCAATAATTTCTCCCGCGGCCGTCACAACCTGAAAGCCGTGAGCAGCATCAGGAACATACGCTCGAACCGCACCCTTATTCAGCTTTACGACCATTGGAGAATCGATGGTGAATTCAGCTTCACCCTCAATGACTAATTGCACACCACTAAACAGTTCCAAGTGCATGACACCCGACTGTATATGATGCTCACCCCGAGGCAGCACAGCACCAGACAACACAATCGGACTTTCCCAAAGAACATCTGCTTGACTGGCTACGACCGCTACACCATTGACTGCCAGGCCAGCTGAAGCCCCGCCAGATTCGGGTGTTAAATATTTTTGATCTGGACTCTGACGTAAACTCAATACAACGCACAACAAAGCAATCAAAGCCGTTGAAAACAGTGCCATCGGTAGCATCCTGACTGACACTCGGCGACCACTCCGGCTGGTTCCATCCACCTTGGCGTGCGGACCATTTTGAGCTGGCTCGATCACAGGAGACGACCAAAGAACGCCTACCTTCACTGCACCTTCCAGCGCATCTTCGAAGCCTACTCGATCGAGATACGCTCTCCTATTTTCTTCACTACTTATAAGCAATGTTTCGAGTTCCTGCACATCACTTGCACTTGCGTGCCCATCGAGCGCACTCGTTACAAGTTCTTCCAACTCATTCTCTGGCGTATCACTTTGCTGCTCTGTCATTCTCATACCATTTTTATTGTCTGTTTATTGCTGAAGAGATTCTTTAAACTCGCTCATTCATTTTTCATTTTTGTTTCGACACATGCCTTAAGAGCCTTTCGAAGCCGATGTAAGGAAACTCGTATACCGGCCTCCGACCGCCCGGTTTCCTCCGCATATGCTCGAAGTGTATTTTTTCCAGAATATCGATTCCTAAGCAGCACACGGTCTTCCTCACGCAGGGATTCAAGGCAGCCCCGAAGCGCCTTGGTTGTTTCGTCACCTTCATCAACACCATCATCTGTCACAAAGAGCATTTCTTCAGCCTGCTCCGAGAGCACTGTCTCTTTCCTTCGTGTCTTATCCCGCCTGTGAGCGAGAATTTCATACCGCACAATTGTATTGATCCACTTTCGGAAATTCGTCCCGTGAACAAACGTGTTTCGCTTCTCCCATGCAACAAGATTCGACCTCTGAAGAATGTCACCTGTTGCCGCACCACAGAAAACAACCGCGCGAATAATACGTCGTAGACGCTCTTGTTCAGAACTCAGAAGTCCAGCAAAGTCATCGTCTGTCATATGCTTCCAAAACCTTCTTCGTCAGTCATAGACTCCACAGCCGCATCAAACGTTAACGCCTCGGCCAAAAACCTCACGGAAACGCCTTTCGTTGCAGAAAATAGGCCCATCAACGGTACCATCCGCTCTTTCGGTTCGTACTATTCACAATACTACCGACCGTCACCCTCGTACGTAATCTGACCATTCTGAGGCGGCGGTGGCCACGGATACGTCCCTGCTTCCCATATCTGCTGCTGATTACGCCGAGCCTTCTCAACGTGAGACCGTATTTCTTCTGGAACTGAAGCGTTCTCAAGCTGCCCATAAACAAATGGAAGCGCAGGATCCATTACGTGAGAGAGGTCACCTAGCGGTGGTCGCTCTGCTGATAGGGTGAGAATCCTTTCCCGTAACTCGATCACAATTTCAGGGTGTAACTCAGATACATCATCTTGTTCACTTGGGTCAGCTTCCAGATTAAACAGTGCGTCCCCAACAAGCTTCCACTGCCCACTCCGTACTGAAGGAAGCCGAACACTTCCAGTGGCCTCAATGAGTATCTCTGTCCTCGGACTTTTCTTACCTTCAAAAATAACAGTACTCATATCATGACCATCGAGTGGAAGGGCTTGATTCGTGGAGCCGCCGCCGATGGAAACAAGTGTCGGAAAAACATCTGTGACATGCATCAGTTCCTTACAAACTGATGCCGGCGTAATGACTCCAGGCCATCGAAACACGCAAGGCACACGAATACCACCTTCAAAGGTCGTATTTTTTGTGCCTCGCCACGGACGATTGACTTCCTCAGTAAGTCCACCGTTATCATTTGTAAAAATTACCAATGTGTTTTCTGCAATCCCTAGATGCTCAATGGAGTGCACAATGCGTCCAACCGCTTCATCAAGGCACCGAATTGCAGCACCGCGTTTATCAAAAACGTCCCGATGTCGTGGAATCTCCTCAAGCGGACCATGAATCGCATTAAACGCTACATAATGGAAAAATGGCTCTCTTCCCTCTGCGTGGATGGTCATGAGCCGGATGGCCTCATCAGCGATCAAATCTGTTGAATACCCTTTTTCCAAAACTGGCTGCTGATCCCTATGCCAATCAAAAACACAGAACGGTTGTGGGGCATTGTGCGGAATGAGATACGAGTTGTAATCAATACCCCATCCATAATGCCCGTACTGATGATCGAACCCACGAGCCAATGGAAGATGCTCAGGCAGCCACTCGCCGAGGTGCCATTTTCCAATCATGGCAGTTGTATAGCCGGTCTCGTGGAGGGCATCAGCCAGCGTTCGTTCACGTGGGTTGAGCCCATGAATTCGTCTGGTTGGTGTCCCGTCGGCAAGTCTGGCCAACGGTATATTAAGGAGTGCAAGATAATCAGGCTTCCCGAAGTCTTCACTCCTCCAATCCATCCACTGACGGAATGGATACCGTCCAGTTAACAATGCACTGCGTGAAGTCGCACAGACTGGAGTCATACAAAACTGATCAAGCTGCATGCCCTCTCTGGCAAGCTGATCAATCATTGGTGTAAGCCGAACATCACCACCATGGAAACCAGGATCTGCCCACCCAAGATCATCTGCAAGAATCAAAACAATATTTGGGCGACCATTGAGGCGACTACCAGTATGGGAGTCTAAATCACCAGCTTCTCCCCAAAGAGGAAAAAAAATCCCACTGCATGCACAACACAAGACCAGCACAACACGAGACAAGCGAAACCCCTTAAAAAATCGACTCACCACCAGCATCCACCTATTTCCGAAGACAACCAAAGACATCTTCCACCCTGCAATTCTTCCTGGTTGGTATAGTACTAGGTTTGGGAGGCTGACATGACACGTCAAGCACAATTCTACGAACTCTAAACACATACGCCACAACATATTCAACACAGATGTCTATACACATCAGGACATTACATTCTATGAATTTCTCTCGACTCATGTGCATCGCGTCATTCTTCGTCGCGTTACCTGCAATCGCAGCAGATCAACCAAACATTCTCTACATCATGTCTGACGATCATGCTGCGCACGCCATCTCCGCTTATCAGGGCCGCCTGGCTGGAATTGCTCCGACACCACATCTCGACCGACTCGCAAACGAAGGCGCACTGTTCACAAATGCCTTCTGCACAAATTCCATTTGCTCTCCATCACGGGCCTGTGTCATCACGGGTCAATACAACCACACAAATGGCGTGTTTGATCTCGGCGGTAGAATCCAACCAGACAGACAAATGCTTCCTCTCCAGATGCATGACGCTGGTTACGAGACAGCGATGATTGGAAAGTGGCACCTGAAGGCTGAACCGGCTGCCTTTGATTACTACTGTGTCTTACCGGGACAAGGTAAATATCATGATCCCGAATTCCGAATTCGCGGAACAAAACCATGGGGTAAGAATACGATCGCTTTTGAGGACAAGCATGTCACGGATGTAATTACTGATCTTTCGATAGAGTGGCTCGAACACAAACGCAACAAATCAAAACCATTCTTTCTCATG
>CAJXFK010000066.1 GCA_913052575.1 uncultured Planctomycetaceae bacterium | reverse complement strand
CGGCCCGTGAATCAGGAACCGTATCAAGTTCGCTCTTCCCACTTGATGAATAGGTCGCGGCGACTCGTAGTTCAACATTATCATGGAAAGCTTTTGTGCTTGCCCAGTTCGTTCGGTCTTTGGCAAAAGAAAAGCCAGAAAGTTGTTTTGTTATCTTCGGTAGATCAGTAAAAAATATTTTTTCAGGATCAAAAAGGACGCCACCCGCGGGAGTCTTCGCGAGAATCGGAACGCTAAACAGAATGCTGTCCGTGAAGGCATTTGCGACCGCGTTTTCTTCTGGACTTCCACTTTTCGCAAAAAATCGCACATTTTTCCGAACCACCTGAAGTTTGTCTGCACGTTTACGAAAAACCCACACCCAATCATCACCGTCGCCCCAGCTCATTCCTCCCAGTAGGGACCGATCACCAATTCCCTGAGCAATGGATATCGTGACAAAAAATTCCTTTCCAAGAAGCCTATTTGGTACCTCAATATAAAGTTTGTCTTCTTTTCTATAGAGAGGAAGGAGGCCCTCAATTCTTTTCGTATCTTTTACAAGTTTGTCAAAAGAGTTCTGGGTGGTTGTGGCTGTCGAGATAGAAGCTTTTGTAGTAGTGCTCTGTTTTGCTGCGGTCGCAGGCTCACTCTCTTTGCTATCTTGTCCGACACTGTCTTTTTTTATTTCCTCTGCGATAACAGTCCTGGTGCTTCCCAAGGCCATCAAAGCAAGTCCGAAGGCAACACACAAAAGACTTGGAAAACAGCCATATTTGAAAGCAAAAAACCGTACCATGGATAATTCAAAGCCTTTCAGATTACAAAGCACTGAAACAATCGTCAGTACTACAGGCTAGCATCGCCCTGTGATTGACACCAATCGTGAACGACAAAACTCGTCTAAGTGCCAAACTGCAGGCGTAAAAACTGTTTTTTGAGCCCTGTCACCATAAATTTGTCCGCTTCGATGGATCGTGCTGAACACACAAATACTGGTGAATCTGTGGCCTCACGACCAGGGGCAGCGACCCGACCATGGCTTCCCCTAACTACAGTCGCATCAAGACCAATCACATCCATCAAATACCGAAGTCCAAGTTTTTTTTGTAGAAGTCTTTTTGCAATCCGTGCCTTCGGGAAAGACAGAGTTTTATCGAGAAATAATTCGACCGGATCATATCCAGGCTTTCGATGAATATCGACTGTTCTCGCGTAGTCAGGAGCACGGTGATCATCCAACCAAAAGTAATAGGTAAACCAACACTGCTGCTCTGCGACGGCGATCAGCTCCCCTGCTCGCTGGTGCTCTACGCCTAACGCCTTCTGCTTCTCTCGACTCAAAACAAAATCAACACCGGATGTTGCTTCAAGGATCGTACGAACAGGAACAACGTCGGCCTGATCTTTTATGTACACATGTGCCACCTGATGATCGGCAACTGCAAATGCCCTGGACGCTCCACAATCAAGTGTTTCCCATCCGGTTCGTTCTTGTCGGACGCGGAGAAAGCCATGCTCTCTAAGTATTCGATTAATGTGAACAGGCGAACTCACAGGTGTGATCGCATACTCCGACACTACGGCTACGTCGGCTCCCTGCGATTGCGCAGACTGAATTACTTTCCCCGTTTCCGCATCAACGGCGGCAATATCCTGTGTGATGCGTGGGTCGCTCGGACCATATCGCTGCAGATTGTAGTCAAGATGTGGTAAGTAAACGAGTGTCAGTGAAGGACGATGCCTCTCAAACACGGCCACTGATGCATCGGCTATCCAGGCTGAACTTGTTATATCTGCACCGGGCCCCCAAAACTTCATCAAGGGAAACATACCAAGTTGATCTTGCAGACTGTCTTTAAGGGTTGGTGGCTGACTGTAAGAATCAAATACCTTACGGCCGTCTGCCGGGTATGTCGGTCGTGGTGTCACCGAAAAATCAACATCAGCATACATATTGTACCACCAAAACATTTTGGCAGTTGTATACGACGGGTCGACTTTCCGCCCTGCATCATAAATTCGTTCACCCTGCACAAGACGATTGGACTGCCTCCAGAAAAAAACTTCCGCAAGCTCTCGGTCATACCAACCGTTCCCCACAATGCCATGTTCACTCGGTTGCAGACCAGTCAATAGGCTTGATTGAACCGAGCATGTCACTGCCGGAAACACAGTGTGCAAAGGCCGGGAAAAACCCGTCGCCGCCAAAGCCGAGATATTCGGGGTATTTTCGCCCAGCATGCTGTGAGTTAATCCAACGACATTGATTACAACAAGTGGTTTTGCTTTGCTCATCTCGTCTAGGATACCACCACCTTCATATTTCAGTGCAATGATCGAAAACGTTATGAGTTTTGGGAAGAAACGTTGGAGTATCACTTAGTGAATGAACCAGCGAAGTAGAAAAAATACTTATCAAAACCGACTCTGTTGAGTGCACATGGATCAACCACAACAAATAGCCTGTCATTTCTTCGATTCGAAATTTGTAGAAAGACTCGAATTTTCGCGACCAACAATGACTGGAGCAAGTGGCTCTGATACATATATTCTTAGTCATCCGCACAACACACAAAAATATATGCTGAAGGAACTTCCAAGAAATCTTTCCCTGAAAAAGATCGAGTGGACACAGAGGTTCTCGCATTGGCTCCGGACCTCGGAATATGACATAACACCCATAGCATTAACATGTCATAAAAAAGTGTTCGGCCATACAAAAGACTTCTGCCGAGAATTTTCCTATCCAATGATCGCCGCAGCTAGTGATGGCACATATTGGCAATGCATTGAATTCATGGAGGGCACTCCTCGCAAGACGCCAACCACTGACGATGTTCGAGTAGCTATAGAGGCGGTAGCGTCACTACACTGCCGGGGGAAGGCTTTCACAGTACCAACATCCCGAACACCAACAGGATGGCAGCGTCGCGTTCAGCAACTTTCCTCAATCCTTTTCTCCCCTCAATGTTTCCCAAAGGGCTCCAATCTCAGCGGAACTGAAAATGCTGAAGTCCATGGGATGTGTAATCAATTTTACGACTTCCTTCGTTCACCAGAAGTTGTTCGTGTACTTAGGCAGGTAATAGCAATCAGAATGCCTGTAATGAACGTACCTGTTCTTCAAGACTGCTGGTGGGGCCATATATTTTTTTCGAAAACTGGACAACAGATTACGGGCATTATTGATTTAGACTCTGCAGGCCGCGACGACCCTGCCATTGATGTGTCGCGTCTCCTAGGATCTTGGCAGACAGAAAACGCTCGACTTAGCGAGAAGTTGAGTGATCTCTGGCCGGAAGCGTTTGAAGCGTACAAACAGGTATACGACTGTGAACCTGATTTCCCGACACGCGTGCAGTGTCTTCACGACACGGCAATCCTCTGCGGCATTGACCGTTGGTTTTCTTGGGTTCTGGTTGAAAACCGTCACTTTTCAAACATGGAATGGGTTGTTGAACGAATACGACAGCTGTTTCTAGCGACTCCACATGCTCTCAAACGGCTCGAGACTCATTACTTTCAAGGTAATGCAAATTGACTGGATTGATTTGAGGCCGATACACTCCCTTCTGACGAAACACGATGACCTACTTTGAAGCAATGGTCTCATCAAAAGTTGGTGTGGGTTTCCTCGCAAGCCGATTTCACCAAAAATGATTTTTAATTCACATTACATACCAACGTTATTCTTTGCCCCTCCTAGGTAACCTACTCTTGCCAGCCAAAAGATTTCGCTTGTCCTCTATCTGCCTGTTCTCTCGGTGTACGGTCGTAGCTGCATTTTGCCTGCTGTTCCCGGTGTCTTTTCCTCAGGCTGCGCCTGCGAATCCACCACCTGCTCTGTTTTCCGACGATGTGCTACTCAATCCAGGTCTCCCGGTCGTCGAACCCGTAGTCGTTTCGGCACGCATTGAAACTCAAGACAGATCAAACATTTTAGTCCTTATTGCGAAATTAGGTCCGGGGTGGCATCTGTACTCCCTTGAACAGAAACCGGGCGGACCTCGACCAACCAAGATTACTGTCAGCGACGATTCCTCGTACCTTCCCGAGGCACCTTTTGTCGCGACACCCCCGCCTGTAAAGAAAACGATTGATGGTGTTCCTGGCTGGGAAGGATTACTTGTTGAAGAGCACGCTGGCGAAGTCACTTGGACCGCCCCTTTAGCGAAGAACCCACAATCGAAGAAAGATACGATCGTTGGGAATGTCAGTCTGCAGCTTTGCAAAGACAATGCTTGCACGCCACCGCAAACAATTCCTTTCATTGCCGAACTCAACGAGATGAAGGAAGAAACAATCAGACCTACTGTCCAGCACCTTCCCGAACGGGGACATGTTGCAATTGAGGGATCTGTTGGCGCTCCGACACAAACTGACAACGGATGTTTCGCATGGCCGATTCACATTGAATTACTTCCTCAAGCCGGCTGGCATCTCTATGCTCCAAAGACCGATCCATCGACTGCAATTGGACAAGGAAAACCATCTATTATTTCACTAGTCCAAGGTGGAGATGTTCGTGTCTGTGGGATTCTGGCCAATAAGCCACGACTCCTCGATGACCCCGAACTACGAGCTGCGGGTGCTATTGAAGGCTCAATACAATTTACGCTCCAAGTCGAGAAACAAAACAGGAGTCTAGATGATGACTCCGAACAGACTCGCCAAATTGAGGCAATTATTGGCTACCAAACATGTAGCGATAACACATGTGACCCTCCTTGGGCGAGCCGCTTGAGCATCACACTTCCAGAAGGAAATAATGACAGCCCAAAACTTGTTTTTTCAGACAGTCGTTATGGTGAAGCAGCACAACATCCAGCGACTCTCACTTTTCCATCTGATGAAAAATCTCAGCCATCATCAACCACTCAACCACTAGAACCCCTCCCTGCCCAATCGCTTTCTCTTCCAGTTGCCCTACTTGCTGGACTACTTGGTGGGCTGATTCTCAACCTTATGCCCTGTGTACTGCCAGTGCTCGGCCTCAAATTAATGTCGTTTGCACAACAATCGGGCCGTGCCCGACAAGAGATTCTTCAACTTAATCTCTGGTATTGCGCGGGCCTTTACGCCGTATTTTTTGTTTTAGCAACTGCAAGCGTTGCAGCCAATCTGGGACTCGCAGGCACTAATCTTGCCTGGGGTGAGCAATTCACCTCATCCGGCTTCAACATCACAATGGCAGCGATTGTTTTCAGTTTCGCATTATCTTTCCTTGGGGTGTGGGAGTTACCTATACCTGGTTTCATCGGAACAACTGCGGGCAAAGTGCAGACTCAGGAAGGACCGGCTGGTTCTTTTTTCAAGGGAGTCCTGAGTACCGTTCTCGCAACCCCATGCAGTGGACCCTTCCTTGGTCCTGTCTTCGGTTTTACGCTCACACAGCCCACTGGTGTCACGTATGCTGTTTTTGCAGCCATCGCAACCGGAATGGCACTGCCTTATTTTATTGTAGGCATATTCCCTTCGCTTATTCGGTTCGTTCCAAAGCCGGGCCCATGGATGGAAACCCTCAAAGAGGTTCTTGGGTTTGTCATGCTGGGCACTGTTGTTTTTCTGTTTACATTTTTGGACAGCGACTACTTCGTGCCTACGTTTGCACTGCTCATTAGTATCTGGATCGGCTGCTGGTGGATTGGCCGATACCAAAAAACAAAAGGCATGGCTGGACTGATGCAGTGGCTTCAGGCTGCTGCTGTCTCTGTAACACTAGGGACTCTCGTTTTCACATATCTTGGTCCATCTGACTCCGTAATCGACTGGGAGCCCTTCTCCAAGAAACGGCTCTCCGAATTACGCAACAATGGCTCCCCTGTCATGATTGACTTTTCGGCAGATTGGTGCCTCACTTGTAAATATAATCTTGCCTATGCAATTGAGACCTCACGAGTCAAAGCCGCGCTCGAAAAACGAAAGATTGTGCCAATGCTCGCTGATTGGACAGATGGATCTCCAGAAATAAAAGCTATGCTCGAAAGCCTCAACAGTAAGTCCATACCTGTGCTTGCATTCTTTCCACCAAATGCCAAAAGTATGAAAGACTCATCACCGATTATCCTGCGAGATTTAATCACCGAGTCCCAGGTACTTGAGGCTATTGAGGGAGTGGACCTTGTACAACCACCTGTGCCAGAGAAGCAATCACCAGACGCTGGGTAACACCACACTGCCTTGGCAGGTGTATATTCGTTCCCCTCTGGCAACCAGTTTGGCCTACGCGGCAGTTAAAAAGAAAACGGTTTCACGCAAGCAGGCTGAACATAGCTTCACACAACGTAGAATGCTTGTAGTTCGCGGCTTTGTTGGATGGTAGGCTACGACTGTTGCTGTCAACGCACCGGCTTACCAAGACCTTTGCCTCTATTTTCAACAAAGTGTGATGACTACTATTAGGAACCCAATATTACCAGGTTTTAATCCGGATCCATCGATTTGCCGTGTGGACGAAGACTATTACATTGCAACCTCAACATTTGAGTGGTTCCCTGGCGTTCAGATTCATCATTCTCGAGACCTTGTGAATTGGCACCTTCTTACCCATGCCTTGGGTGAAAAACGTCTCCTTGATTTACAAGGAGTGCCAAGTTCTGGTGGTGTCTGGGCGCCTGCCCTGACCTATCACGATGGTCTGTTCTACCTTTGTTATACCGTTGTTCATCAGCACGAGGCCGCCACAAAAGATACTCCAAATTTTCTCATAACATCTCCATCAATTCACGGACCTTGGTCTGATCCTGTCTACGTCAATTCCTCCGGCTTTGATCCATCACTTTTTCATGATGACGACGGCAGGAAGTATTGGCTCAACATGGTCTGGGACCATCGGCCAGAGCATCATCCTTTTTATGGAATCATGAAACAGGAGATGAACCCTGCCTCCTTTGAACTTATTGGCCAGCCGAAACTGATCTTTAAGGGCACAGAAATTGGACTTACCGAAGGTCCACATATCTACAAAAAAGACGACTTGTACTACTTGCTCACTGCCGAAGGTGGTACTGAGTATAATCACGCTGTAACACTCGCCCGTTCAAGCCATATCGATGGGCCTTACGAAGTACATCCACACAACCCTGTCCTTACATCGCAAGGTAATGATGCTCTTGGTCTTCAGAAAGCAGGGCATGCGAGTCTCGTTGAGACGCCAGAAGGCGAATGGTATCTCCCACACCTTTGTGGACGACCACTTCCAGAAACACGACGATGTAATCTCGGAAGGGAAACAGCTATTCAGAAAATGGAGTGGCGAGACGATGGTTGGTTATACGTTGCTGGTGGAGGAAATTCACCAAAAGAAGACGTCGATCCCCCTGCACTCGCACCTCATCCGTGGCCGAAACTAGCCTCCCGATTGCCATTCACATCACCACACTTCGCCACACCTCGTGGACCATCAAGCACAATTGAGGCTTCGGAGAAAAAATTGACTCTGTATGGCTCAGAGTCTCTCGAGTCGTGCTTTCCAAAATCTTTGTACGCTCGACGTCTCACACACCACAACCTTACGGCTACCACCAAACTCTCATTTAACCCGTCGTCGTTCCAACAGATGGCTGGTATCACCGCGTATTACAACCATCGGCTTTTCCATCACTTATACCTCTCAAAAGATGAAACGATTGGCAACTGCCTGCATATTCATACCTGCGACGATGGCGTGTCAACATTTCCACTTGGCACGTCACCTATGCCAGTCGACCGCAACGAACTTTTTCTTCGAATAGCTTTTAAAGAATCAACTCTGCAATTTTCCTGGTCAACTGATGGAGACTTTTTCTCATTAATCGGACCTATGCTCGATGCCTCAATACTCTCTGATGACTACGGTGCACATCTTGATTTCACGGGAACATTTGTCGGAGTGACCTCGGTCGACATGAGTGGCATGAAGCAACCGGCAGAATTCTATTTTCTTGAATTTCTTACCTAAACTTTGAACTGAACATGTACTATGGCAAACTCTCGTCTCTCGCCGATTGAAAAAATTGGGTACGGGCTCGGTGACTTTGGATCGAACGTTGTATTTCAGACGGTCATTATTCTGCTCCCGTCTTTCTATACAGATGTGTTTGGTCTTGCGCCAGCAGCAATGGGCCTCATGTTCCTTCTCGTCCGTCTGCTCGACACTGTGACGGACCCGATCATGGGTGTCATTGCAGATAATACAAACACCCGCTGGGGGAAATTTCGTCCCTACCTGCTTTGGTTCTCAGTTCCTTTTGCTATTGTTTTTGTTCTTACCTACTGGACACCAGACCTTGCAGGGAACCAAAAACTGCTCTATGCATATGTTACCTATGCAGTTCTCATGCTTCTTTATACAGTCGTGAATATTCCGTACTGTGCGTTAGGTGGTGTCATAACTGCGGATTCCCAAGAACGAGTGTCTGCAAATTCCTATCGATTTTTTCTCGCCACGTCTGCAGGCGTTCTCATCACGTTTTTTGGACCGACGTTGATTAGCTACTTCGGCAAAGGTGATGACCGAATTGGGTACCCGTGGGCCATGGCAGTGTTCGGCGTCCTAGCGGTATTTGGTTTTATCGGCTGTTTCGCCTTAACAAAAGAACGTGTCGTTGAAGCACAGCCTGCGAAAGGCAGCTTTTGGAGCGATGTCGGCACGCTTGCAAAGAACGATCAATGGGTGGTTGTAGCGCTTCTTGGCCTTGTCTCACTGATCGCAATCGTATTGAGAGCTGGGTCTGCAGCGTTTTACATCAAGTGTGCCGTCGGCAGGCCTGATCTTACTGCGGAATTTCTTACTGCTGGAACTTTTGCGGCCATGATTGGCGCTGCATTTGCCGCACCCCTCACGGCGAAACTAGATAAAGGTCCATCCTATGCCATGCTCCAAGTTATTATTGTCATTGGTTCAATCGGAATCTACCTTGCACCGATTCAAAATATCTACCTGATTTTCGGGCTTTATATTTTGGTCAATTTTCTTACACAAATGGCAGCACCGATTCTCTTTTCCATGGCGGCTGACACTGCTGACTATGGTGAATTTAAAACGGGCCGTCGTGTCACAGGGCTGATTTTTTCTGGCTTTCTCTTCGCAATAAAGCTTGGTGTAGCAATAGCTGGCTGGTGTATCGGTTCGGTGTTAGCAAACTATGGTTATGACGGTGAAGCTGCAACACAAACGCCACGCGCTATTCAGGGCATTTTGCTCTCCATATCAATTTTTCCAGCGATTGGGCACTTTCTACTTCTACCAATTATTTACTTCTATCGACTCAATACCCAACGCTGTACCGAGATACGGCAGGAACTCGACGCACGCTCATCTCAATAACCCATCCAGAGTATTCATGAAATTTTATTTATCATTAGTTCTTTGTATTTCCGTCCTTCCAGTTTCTGCTGCAGAAATTACCGGACGGTTTGCACCGCCCGCGGGAGAGGTGCTTATCTTTGCCGGACAAGACAACATCTCCGTTGGAGGCACCGAGAAATATAGGGATGGCTACGTCAACAACGTCGGTGTTCCTGCAGGAATCACACACTACGTTTATTTTTCCGAAGGATGGACAAACGACTTTGGGCGAACATTCGCAAAGGGCGCTGTAGCTGGCTTGAATTCAGAAGTTGAATGGGCTGCAGGACCAATGTGTCAGGAAGCATACGTGGACGCGCCAATGCTGCAGCAATGTGTAATGCATGTGTCTATCTCAATGGAGGGTGGTGGAGAAGAAAAGGTAGCCAATGGTACCTTTGACCATCTCATCGACGAATTTGTTCAGTTTATTGCAGACCATCCCAAACGTGTCTTCTTTATCCGAATTGGTTATGAATTCGATGGTAGCTGGAACAAATATGAACCAGAAAATTTCAAAAAAGCTTTCCGGCGAATTGTCGATGCTCTTCGAAACAAGAAACTATCGAATTACGCGACAATCTTTGCATCCTCGAGCACGGTGAAACCCAACCAGTTCGAAACATATGACCCCGGTAGCGAATACTATGACTGGATTGGCTACTCGTGGTGGGGACATGAAGACAAGTTTGGGAACGCTGCACCGGCGCTTGCCTATGCACGTGCATTGAAAAAGCCGGTGTTCGTGGCGGAGTCAACTGCGCGTGGGCACTACTTTGATAAAGAAGATCCTGAAAAAGTCTGGTCTGACTGGTTTGAACCTTTTTTTGAACATATTGAAAAAAATAAAGATGTTATCCGAGCGGCCTCTTACATCAATGCCGACTGGGACGGTCAAGACATGTGGGATGGCTGGGGGCAAACACGGCTCGAAACTTCCCCAGTGCTACGACAACGGTGGCTGCAAAAAATATCAGAACCAACGTTTATCAATGCTGCTGATAACCCCCACCATAAAATTGGTTTCTCTCCGAGTGCAGATCTATTAAAAAAACAAGCTCCAGATCTCCTGCCATATAAAAATAAATCACTTCCCATCATAGAACGTGTTCACGACCTTCTACCGCGCATGACGCTCGAAGAAAAAATTGCACAGATATGTGGATGGTGGCATTATGACGAGAAAAAACTCCGACGTGAGGGTGCCGTCTTCACCCCAGATTTCTATGCAGAAAAATGCCCTCATGGCATTGGTGAGCTTGGTCCTCTCCATAATCTTTCGATTGAGGAGGACCTGCGTCAATATGCGGCCGTACAGGAATATTTCAGAAATAGAACACGTTTGGGAATTCCGGCAATTCTTCATGACGAGGCTGCCCATGGTTTTATGAAATTCGAAGCAAACTCGTTCCCTGCTCCTATTGGGCTGGCCTGTTCCTGGAACACCTCTCTGATTGAGAAACTTTATTCGTGTGCCGCGAAGGAAGCACGTTCACGCGGGGTTTCACACGTGTTGTCCCCAGTCGTAGACGTCGCTCGTGAACTCCGTTGGGGACGTGTTGACGAAACACTTGGTGAAGATCCTTTTCTGGTCGGCAGGCTCGGTGCTGCAATGGTGCAAGGGCTCCAGGGCTCATCAAGTGGCGAGATTGCGCCAGACCATGTAGCAGCAACACTGAAACATTTCGCAGGCTACGCAGGCACCACCGGTGGGCGGAATAGATCTCCGTATCCGAATGGACTTCGACACCTCTTAGACACTGAAATCCCGCCATTCCGCCATGTTATTAACACCAGTCGTCCTGCATCAGTCATGGCTGCATTTAATGAAATTGAAGGACTGCCTTGCCACGTCAATGAGTGGATGCTTCAGGATGTGCTGCGAAAACAACTTGGCTTCGAAGGCCTCCTCGTTGGGGACTACCAAGGACTGAATCTTGTACGGTGGTACCAGAAAATTGGAACGAGTGACGCCGACGTCGGCAGCATGGCACTCAAAGCAGGCCTTCAGCTCGAGCTGCCAAATGCTTTCGGGTATAAGCATTTGCAAAAGCTTGTTCAAAACGGATCTGTGCAGGAGCAAGACATTGATACGGCAGTTCGCCAAATGCTTTCACTGAAGTTTCGCCTTGGCCTTTTCGAGGCACCAATGAGGCTTGATGGCGACAAAGCAGAAGCGCTGGCAGACTCACAAGAAACTGATTCACTGGCCTGTGAAGCCGCACGCCAGTCTATTGTTCTTCTCAAAAATGAAAATAACTTTCTTCCCCTGCGGATAGGCCAACACAAAAAGATAGCTGTCATTGGGCCGAACGCCGCAGTGTGCCGCCTCGGGAATTACTCTGGCATGCCACGTCACACAGTATCACCTTTTGAAGGAATACGAGACTGCGTTGGCAATCAGGCAACTGTTGTCCATGCTGAGGGCTGCAAGATTGCAAAGAATGACACCGGGAGTTCCTACAAGAATTGGAGATATGTCGATGAAGTGAAGTTTGTAAGCGTCGAACAAAATCGCCCCTTGATCGCCGAGGCAGTAAAGACGGCACAGGATGCTGATCTCGTTGTGCTCGCACTCGGTGACAATGTTCTTCTTTCACGTGAAGCGTGGGGAGAAAATCATATCGGAGATAGAACCTCATTTGAATTAACTGCGTCTCAGCAAGAGCTTGCCTCCCAAGTAATAAGCACCGGGAAACCTGTTGTTCTTGTGCTCAATAACGGCAAGCCTGTCGTTCTTAATAATGCCGCATCAAATATTCCAGCAGTTCTGACACTCCATTATGCCGGTCAGCAAACTGGGACAGCCCTTGCTGAAATACTATTCGGAAAAGTTAATCCGTCAGGTAAAATCACACTGAGTTGGCCACGAACGGTTGGGCATATTCCCGCACATTACAGCCAACATGACAGTTCGCTCGTCTTTGACTATCTCGATTCGCCCAGCAGTCCTCAGTACCCCTTTGGTCATGGCCTAAGCTATACAACGTTCGCCTATTCTGATGTCTCCGTGTCAAAAAATTCAATCAAAGAGGGCACGACCGTTGATATTCAATTCACACTGAAAAACACCGGCAAGCAGCCTGGGACGGAAATCTCTCAGCTTTATATAAGTGGAGAAGAATTTATGATCGCTCGGCCAACGCTTGAACTCAAGGGTTTCTGCCGTACGACGCTCCAAGCGGGCGAATCAACAAGACTCACAATACATTTGGCAGCAGAAGATCTATTTTTTCATAACATGGCACTCCAACGTGTCTTTCCCAAGGGAAAGTACCTCCTACGTGTTGGTGGAAGTTCAGCAAGCCTCTCAGACCCCGTCACCATCGCAACTGTTTCGTCTTCGCCAGCACCACCAGCTGTCCGAACAAAAATCACAGCTCGCAAGCCAATTTCAACATCCGACGAACCAAAAGAGCAGCCATCGGCGAAAACAACCTCAGACTCACCACACAAGCCAAACATTCTGTTCATTGCAATTGATGATCTTCGTCCCGAACTTGGCTGTTATGGACGACATGTCTTGTCCCCACACATTGACAAGCTTGCCGCTTCAGGCGTTCAATTTAACCGAGCTTATTGCCAACAGGCAGTCTGCGGTGCATCAAGGCTCTCCCTTATGGGCGGTCTTTATCCAACCAATACAGGTGAACAGACTTTTCACGTCAGCGGGTGGCGAGACCGATTTCCCAATCTCATTACGATGAACCAGCATTTTGGCCAACAAGGATATCGAACAATCGGCATGGGGAAAATCTACCACGGGCATAAAGGTGGCCCGGCAAGTGACCTCACACATTGGGACCGATGGATTGATGTCACAACAAGCGAATACGCACTGCCAGAAAACAAACTTTTAGTAAAACAAGCGCTCCAAGAGAAATCAAAGGGGAGCGAACATGCACCACCTGAGGGACCAATGACCGAAGAGGCCGACGTGCCAGACGAAACATATATAGACGCACAACGAGCTTCACGAGCAATCGAAGTGCTGGATGATCTTTCACAACGTGAAGAGGAGCCTTTCTTTCTTGCCGTTGGATTCACAAAACCACACCTTCCGTTTGTTGCGCCTAAAAAGTACTGGGATCTTTACGATCGTGAAAGTTTCTCAATGCCACCTAATAGCGGTCGCCCTCCACGCTGGCCGGAAGATGCTGCCTTTACAAAGGCGAATGAAATGCAACGGTATGTGGATTATGTTGGAAATGGGCCCAAAGATTTTCCAGAAACTCTCAACAAACGGCTTCTGCACGGATACGCCGCCGCCGCCAGTTTCGTCGATGCGAATGTTGGTAGAGTACTCAAAGCCTTGGAAGAAAAGGGCCTAGCAGACAACACCATTGTCGTTCTGTGGGGCGATCATGGCTGGAAACTTGGTGATCATTCATCGTGGTGCAAGCACACTAATTTCGAGTGTGACACACGCGTCCCACTTATTGTTCGGGACCCACGAATGAAACCAGGGCAGACAACAGAACGCGTGGTTGAGCTCATTGATCTTTATCCGACGTTATGCGATCTCACTGACATTCAAACGCCTAGCCATTGCCAAGGCCGGAGTTTCCGTGGCTTGCTAGAGGACCCCGATTCTGGTCACCGCTACAGCGCATACAGCTCATACCCTGCCTGGAAGTCAATTGGGCATAGCATCCGGATGAAAAACTTTCGATATACCGAATGGTTTCATGACGACACTCACAAACTTCGGGCACAAGTCCTTACAGACCTACAACAAGATCCTGGCGAAGAGTCAAACTGTATTAATAACCCAGCATATTCAGAAGCTCTCGCAACAGTTCAAAAAGAACTTCACAAAAGAATCATGGCGGCAGACCCGCAGAACAACTCTCCCCCTCCAGAAATTCGAGAGGCCGAACCCACCACGGTTGAAATTGACCTGAGCAACGCACAGAAACGTCAGAAAATCGACGGATTCGGTGGCTCCGTAGCCTTCTGGGCAACAAAGGCAGATGATGAAGCACTTCAAGCAACCTTGGACGAACTGCAGGCGAATATTATGCGTGTCCAAGGAGAAGTTACTAAGGCTGGACTTCCTGATCATAATCTTGCCCTGCTCAAGCGAGCGATGATTTCCAACCCATCTCTTCAAGTACTCCTGACGTTCTGGCAGCCACGTTCTGCAGACCACCTTGAGCCCGAGTACTGGCTTCGCGCGGAGCAAATCAATGGAACCGAGCAATATATTCTTCGAGATGACCGCATTGACGAATGGGCAACAGAACTTGTTTCCCGCGTAAATTTCTACAGGGATGCGGGAATCAATGTCTCCATTCTTGGCATACAAAATGAATCAAATTGGTCCCATGAAGGAACTCAGACCTGCCGATGGGAGCCGGAGCGACTGAAAACTTTTATTGAAGATTACGTCCGACCAAAACTCAAAAAGGATGCACTCGAAGGCATCTTAATTGCAGCACCAGACCTCGCATATATTGGTCCAGATGCATCTGAATTCAGACGGTTCCTGCCAGCACTTGAGAGTCCGAGTGTCGATGTCGCGGCATACCACATGTATGACAGTTACCAGAATGATCAGGATGGAAGTTTCGAAGTACTTGTTGGTAATACAAAGGCACTCGCCAACCTCGCCCATGAATTTATTCCAGAAAAAAAATTATGGATGACGGAAACCACTGGGGCACAGTGGAATGGAAATGACTGGCACACGTACGGCTGGACGGCCGATCTCACTGAACATCAGAAGGCTATTCTGGCAGCCCGTTACATCCATACGACGTTCGTGGACGCAGAAGCTAATGCTTTTCTCTGGTGGGGACTCATCTATTCGCTAGCTCCTGGAACTGAGCGTGATGCAAACGTACAGCAGAAACACCGTGACGAAGGATTGGTCCTCGTATGCGCTCCAGCCGATCAGGTTGGGGATTACCAAACCTTTATTGAACGGACAAAAAAGTTTTATACCTTTTCACAATACTCACAATTCATTCAACCGGGCTATCAACGCATCGATATAAAACCAGCGTCAGGTCTCCATGCATCAGCCTACGTCAACGAAGAGAGCACGCGTCTGGTTGTGGTTGTTATCAACGATTCTGCCGAGACAAAGAAACTGTCATTTCAGGTTGATGTTGGGTATCACCTCGTCTCGACTCATCAAACGGACAAAGTCCGAAACTGTGAAGAAATAGCTGACGATGTTTTCTTCGAGCCACAATCAGTCCGCACAGTGGTATACGAGCGGTAATCTTCTAGGAACGGCACGGACGAACCCTCTATTGGGAATATTTCCGGTCATTGAAAGACGTCTTTCTTTAGGTGCTTGTTTCCCAAGTATTGCAGTGGACTACAACCCTATTCCCCAGTGGTAAGACGACACGGGAACACTGACCCTACTCGGTTCAAAAATTCAGATTGCGCACGCTGGCTTTTCCGACAGTAACCCCACTGGTAATTGCATCGCTATCAAGGGTAAACCGCATCGCAACACCTCGTGGGATTGATCGTAGTAGCACTTCAACTGTCCCTTTGGCGTTTTTCTCCTCGGCGAGTTTCGCCAAGTCCGACTGCAGGCCCGCTGCCACCTCATAACATTCTTTGTAAGACATTCTCACCGCTGCCATAGGTCGAAAATCCTCAACAACACCGTCCGCCGGTGCTTTGTATTCCAAGTCATCTTCACTTCGGAGCATGGCATACAGTTGCTTATCAGAAATCGCTACCGTGACCTTTACCTTTTGCCCTGACTGATCAATAGTAATGTCATGGAATTCATACCCTGCATCCTTCGCAACATCTAAAGTCAACTCAACATTTGGCGGGATGCCGTTAACATCTCCTACGATGTTCTTGAGGTCTTGCGTGAAGGCATCCCCGTCAGCGATTGCCGCTCCGAGTACCACACCTGGAATTTTAATAGCTGCGTCGGAAGCCTTTGGTGAAGTGAGACCAACAAGAAATTCGATCGCACCGTCAGCGAACAACTGCTGAATTAAAACGTCAATGACCTTGTTGCCCATTTCATTTTGAGGAAGTACTTCGCCTAATCGGCTCTTTAGAATCTCGAATTCCGCTGGGTTCATTAC
>CAJXFK010000065.1 GCA_913052575.1 uncultured Planctomycetaceae bacterium | reverse complement strand
CGCTCTGGCATAGAAGATAATGAAGTGTCCTCAAATCGCACATCACCCACGGACGGTTTTATGAGACCGATCATGGTCTTCAGAAGAACCGTTTTTCCGCATCCACTCTCACCAAGAATGACGAGAGTCTCGCCAGAAGCAAGCTCGAGAGAGACATTGCGTAAGACGTGCTGGTTGCCAAATGATACCGAAAGTGAATCAATAAAAAGCAGTGGGCCTGCTGGCATTGTTTTTTGTCTTGGTGCTTCAATAACAGGAGCATTCATCAATAATATTTTCTGTAAAACTATGTTTTTAAAGAAGGCTTCTCGGGCCATCAGGTCGTAGAAAGTCCTGTACATTGTTCAGGCCAATGCCGAGAAAAAGATCGAGTATGAGAATGAGTACGAATGAGTGGACAAACGCATTTGTCGCAGCTCTGCCTACGCCCTGTGCACCATGGTCACAATGAAAGCCGTGATGACAACTGACCAAAGCAATAGCAGCGCCAAAAAAGAAGCTTTTGAAAATCCCCATAAGAAAATCAAAGGCGTCGATGTAGGCACGTGAATTCGCCCAATAATGATGGTAGTCAATACCAAGAATGCCATGTGAATAGACGTAGCCACCGAGCACACCCATAAAGTCAGCCATGATCGTAAGCGTAGGGATAAGTACCAGGCACCCTAGGAAGCGAGGTACAACGAGATAATAAATTGGATTCGCCCCCATGCTTTCAAGGGCATCAATCTGTTCCGTGACTCGCATTGTGCCCAATTCTGCTGCCATGGCACTTCCCACTCGTCCTGCCAGCATAGTTGCTGCGAGTACTGGGCCAAGTTCACGAACGAGTGAAAGATTAATGACAGAACCGAGTCGAGTCTGAAGGCCGAGGGCTTTAAATTGAGCGTAACTTTGTACTGCTAAGACCATACCGATGAAGAGTCCGGTTAATGCAATGACAGGCAGTGATAAAACTCCAATTTGGTAGAAGCTCGGCATGAGTACATCCCGTCGTTGGCGTCGGGCAAATAGCCAACCAACGGTACGTAAGGCAAAGAGAGTCACATCACCAATGCCGGCGACCATTGTCACTGCCATGTCGCCAACATCGGCGACTCTATTTGCAAACCAGCCGGTGACATTGTCAGCGGTATTTCCTGGTTGTGATGTGACAGATGAATTCATAAAAACACTCTTGCGTTGCAGTGACGCCACTCCTTGTCGATTAGATCGGCTCGAACGATCAGGCACCTTGAGCCGTTTAGGGGAGAGTTACGGTATCTACAGGCTTTTGAGAGAATTCAAAAACTAGAGAACACTGACTCCAGTGATACCAATAGCTGAATGAGCCTTGAATACACCTACTTTTTGAGCAGTGATTGGTGTCGGGTCGTACTCAATAAGGTGAGACCCAATTTCAATGTATTGATATTTTTCTACGTGTTCAGAGGAAACTTAGCTGGAATCATGTGCACGCATTGCTGTTCAAATCACGTAGCTTTTGCGGTGCTCGGTCGCACGGCGAAAGACTCACCGCAGTGGGTTCGCTCTGAAAATAAGCATGTTGTGCCTTGAAAACTCGGCGTGATGAAACAGTGCTTCCATGTTGCTTTTACCCAACAATTTTCACAATGCCTTTTCTGAACTTTCGTGCTCTTCAGAGGAACCAGCGGTTACAGGCTCTGCAGTGACAACTCCTTTGAAAACAAGCTGTTTCTTACCAGCAACTTCTTTGCAGTCCACTTGAATGGTGTCCTTACCCTTAAATTCACCCTTAAGGAGTTCTTCGGAAACTGGGTCCTCAATGTAATTTTCCAGAGCTCGACGAAGGGGTCGAGCACCAAAGTCGGTATCAGAGCCTTTCTTGATGAGAAACTGCTTTGATTCGTCAGTTAACTCTAGTTTGAGGCCGCGTTCAAGTAGTCGTTCCCTTACCTTTGCAAGCTCAATATCAATAACTTCTTTAAGATTTTCGATGGTAAGGTGATGGAAGACAATAAGGTCATCCAAGCGATTTATGAATTCAGGACGAAAAACCTTTTCAATTCGCTCATTGACTCTGCCTTTCATGCTCTCATAGCCGCTGTCATCTTCTGGTTTTTGAAACCCAAAGGCAGATTCATTTTTAATCGCCTCCGCACCTGCATTCGTCGTCATGATGAGAATTGTGTTTCGAAAGTCAACATTTCTACCGAATGAATCAGTGAGCCGTCCCTCTTCCATGACTTGCAATAGCATGTTGAAGACGTCTGGATGGGCTTTTTCAATTTCATCTAGAAGGACGACGGCATACGGGCGGCGCCTAATTTTTTCAGTGAGTTGACCACCTTCTTCAAATCCTACATATCCTGGAGGGGCACCAACGAGTCGGCTGACGTTATGTTTTTCCATATATTCGCTCATGTCAATTGCTATGAGCGCTTCGTCATCACCAAACATAAATTCGGCCAGTGCCTTGGCTAACAGTGTTTTCCCAACACCTGTCGGGCCGGCAAGAACAAAACAACCAATTGGTCGCTTTGGGTCCTTGAGCCCTGAGCGACTTCGGCGAACTGCTTTGGAAATACTCTTGATTGCCGCATCTTGGCCAATAACTCGTTTATGAAGGGAGTCCTCCATCTGCATTAATCGCTGGCTGTCCTCAGTCGTCATACGAGTCAATGGAATGCCAGTCATTTTTGAAACAACTTCGGCAACAACTTCTTCATCAACAACACCGTCAGCTTCACGAGACTTTTCTCGCCACTCCTTGGTCATTTGTTGTTTTTTCTTCTTCAGCTTGTCAGCTTGATCTCGCAGCGCAGCTGCTTTTTCAAAGTCTTGATTAGCAACAGCCTCTTCTTTTTCTTTATTCAGCCGGTCTACTTCGGCATCAATTTCCTTGAGGTCTGGTGGACGAGTCATTGCCTTGAGGCGGACCCGTGCTCCTGCTTCATCAATCACATCAATTGCCTTGTCAGGCAGTGCTCGCCCTGTGATATATCGGCAAGAAAGTTCAACGGATGCCTCGAGTGCATCGTCGGTAATTGAAACTCTGTGATGACTTTCGTAACGGTCTCGAAGTCCCTTCAAAATCTCGATAGCTTCTTTTTTTGAAGCAGGCTCTACCATGACAAGTTGAAAACGTCGGTCGAGCGCAGAATCTTTTTCAATATACTTGCGGTACTCATCCAGTGTGGTTGCTCCAATACACTGAATTTCACCACGAGCTAGTGCTGGCTTGAGGACGTTTGATGCGTCAATTGCACCTTCCGCTCCACCAGCACCCACGAGTGTGTGGAGTTCATCGATAAAAAGAATGGTGTTTTTTGCTCGACGAACTTCATTCATTACAGCTTTAATTCGCTCCTCGAATTGCCCGCGGTATTTTGTACCAGCGACCATCATGGCCAAATCAAGAACGACAATTCTTCGTTCCGCAAGAAGTTCAGGAATATTGCCTTCAATGACTCTTTGGGCGAATCCTTCAACGATGGCAGTTTTTCCGACACCGGCTTCGCCTATGAGTACTGGGTTGTTTTTTGTTCTTCGGCAAAGAATTTGAATAGCTCGCTCAATCTCATGCTCTCGGCCAATAACAGGATCAAGCTTTCCTTGCTTGGCAAGTTCGGTGAGGTCCCGGCCAAATGAATCAAGTGCCGGAGTTTTACTTTTCCCACTTTTGGTTGGAGCGTCACTGCCACCGCCTCCAGCACCAGCCATCTGACGGCCGCCCATGCCTGACCGGTCACTGCCGCCCTCATCCATGCCATGGCCAAGAAGATTTAGTACTTCTTCCCGGACATCCTCAAGCTTAAGTCCAAGATTCATCAATACCTGAGCAGCAACACCTTCCTGTTCACGAAGAAGACCAAGCAGGATATGTTCGGTCCCAACGTAGTTGTGATTGAGGTTCCGAGCCTCTTCCATTGAATATTCAATGACTTTTTTAGCGCGTGGTGTCTGCGGTAATTTGCCCATCGTGACCATGTCAGGGCCACTCTGTACAAGTTTTTCGACTTCGAGTCGAATCTTGCGAAGATCAACATCAAGATTTTTTAATACGTTAGCTGCAACACCGCTGCCTTCTTTGATTAACCCAAGAAGGACATGCTCTGTTCCAATGTATTCGTGATTAAATCGCTGAGCTTCTTGATTTGCAAGTTGCATCACTTTACGAGCACGATCTGTAAAACGTTCGTACATAAAACTTCCTCTTGTGACTGCTAAACGCGACGTGCACGCTGACCCTGCCATTCCGGCAGAAACAAAACTAAAATTCTTCTACTAACACACTCATGCAAAAACCAAGCCAACCGGTAAAAATCGGCTGCTCGAAATCATGAATCATGAATAACTCATTGATTTATTGTAGGGATAGCTCGCATTACTGTCTCCTGTACCTCCGAGTTTCACGATGGTTTGTACAGAAACCGCTCTTTGGCTGTCAAAAGTTTGCCAACGAGACACATGTAATAATTGTTGGGCGATCATTTGACGCCCGTTTCGTATCGCCTGAGTCATTTTAATCCTTCTCATTCAGTTTGTCCTATTTTTAGATCATGCCGCCTTACGGTGGCTCACTTCTGGATGTGATGCTGGAATCGAATGAGGTTCGATTTCTTTGGAATGTGCCTGGTTGTTTTGTTCGATCAGCGAGAGTTCCCTATCAATTGCATGCTGCCAAAGATTTCCAGCATCACTACGAGCGAGTTTTTCCAGTGCTTTTTTTGCTTCTTCGAGTCGACTGACTCTCCGCAAGAGTGTGCCAAGGAGGAGTTGTGCCTCACCATCTGTCGGTGAAAGAGTTAAAATTGTTTGTAATCGTGTTTCTGCACAGAGCCAATCTCCAGCGAGGTAGGCGTCCCGAGCGTCAATAAATAATTTTTCAGTAACTTCATCTCGGTAATTCAAAAGAGGCTGTGGGAAAGTAGACATTGCTGAGACGGTTGAAACAGTCCAAATAATAGCGGTCGCAGCCCAGATACCAAAAGTTACCTCCAGTTCAATAAAATCAGTCCAAATCCAAGCAGTCATGATGCAGAGATTCAAGCAAATGGCAAAAGCGGTAGCTAGCACAAGACCGCCCCAACTTCCTCGAAGCCATGCCCAAGGTAAGCCAGGCCAAAAAAGCGTTAGTGAGCGGAGGAATGACACGATCGGCGAACCTTTCAAAACACGATCCAAACTGAAATAGCCTCAGCAGAGTTTAGGGATCAGTTAGACTCGAACCAATGGCGAGTCTAAAGGGAGAAAACTCGGAAATGGAAGAAATGAAGTCTGAGCGAAACGGCGCAGCGGTGGGTATTTGGAGAACGCTTGATGCTTCGGCGAACCGCAGTGCCGAGGCAGTTCGCGTACTAGAAGACATTCTTCGTTTTTGTTTCAACGATGCTTTTCTTTCACAAGAAGCAAAAGCAATCCGGCATGAACTTGCAGTTGTTTTTGCCAGTGATGATCTTCAGGCACGAATACGACTCCGTGATGTTTCCGGTGATGTTGGAGTCGGTGCCAAGGTTGAACAGACACCACCCCGCACCGAAGCGAAGCATGTGTTTGCTGCAAACGCTGCACGTGCGAGTCAGTCAATTCGTAGTCTCGAAGAATGCAGTCGGCTCGTAGCGCCCGCCGTGACTGAAATATTTGAACGACTGCGATACCGGATATATACCCTCGAACACATGGGCATATCAACGATTACAAGCCATGAAAATTTTCACAATGTGAATCTATGTGTTCTGCTTAACCTTGATCAATCGGAAATTGAATTTAAGAGTCTTGTGAACCGGCTTTTAATTGCCGGTGTGCAGATGATCCAGTTGCGTGATAAAAAATCTGAAACCAGACGGCTGTGTCATCGAGTACGGATAACTGTTGAGCAGGCTCGAGATTATGCTGAGTTAACAGCGGAGAGAAAATGTATTGTTGTTGTCAATGACAGAGTAGACGTGGCAGTAGCAGCGGGTGCAGATGGTGTTCATTTGGGTGAATCTGATTTGCCAGTTTCGCTGGCTCGTAAAGTCTGTGGTCACGAGTTTCTTATTGGTCGTACCGCACACTCGACTCCAGAAGCAAAGCAGGCAGTGTTGGAGGGCGCGGACTATCTTGGAGTTGGTCCTTGTTTCCCAACAAAGACAAAGGAATTTAAAGATTTTGCAACAGATGGATTTTTACGTGAGGTTTCGGAAGAAATACGCTTGCCAACCTTCGCAATTGGTGGCATCACGTGTGACAACATCGATCGGCTTCTTCACTTGGGACTCAAGCGATTTGCAGTAGCCAGTTCAATAGCGGATGCAGCAGATCCCGGTGAGGAAGTTCGTCGGATGTGTTCACTCATGGCTGCTCCTACGGAGAATCAGTCTCCGAAAAATCTTTGAGTGAACGGGCGACTGCTTGTGCGATCTGTGTCTCGACAGAGGGTGAGTACCCAGTCCAAATAGCACTGACTCTTCTGTCAGCACCAATCAGATATGTGGTGGGATATGCACCAAAATCAAAGGCCTCAGAAAAATTAAAACGCGTTTCTCCCGATGGGTCTGCCCATGGAGAGATCTTGATCCCCGTGGATGTAAGAAACGCTGCCGTGTCACTACGTAATTGATCAAGATCGTCACGTGCTCCACCTCCACACGAAACAGCAATGAGTTGAAACCTCGGTTCGCCTGATAATCGTGAGGCAAGCCGTGCAAGTCCGGGTAATTCTTGCCGGCAAGGAGGGCACCAGGTGCCCCAGAAATTAAGAAGTGTAATTTTTCCGGTAAGTACGAGTGCTGCGTCGCTGGTTTCCAGTGGAACAAGCGAGATTTCTGGGACAAATTTTCCGATGTGTTTCTGAGTTTGTTGATTTTGGGTCGGTTCACACCCAATAATCCCAATAATAATTAAGAAAATAAGGGGAATTCGTAGGTGTTGTGTTATCGCCATAAGACTCATTGTGGATGCTCAACGTGTAGACTGTTCATAGGTAACGTGTTCAGAGGATTTTACGAGTGTACGAAGTTGAACTCAAATTTGATTTGAAAGAAGATGAAAGATTCATTGAGCGGCTAGAAAATATGACAGTTCGTTTTCGAGATAGTATGGAGCAAATTGACCGCTATTTTTCTCATCCAATACGTAATTTCGCCCAAACAGACGAGGCTTTACGGCTTCGGCAAGTTGGCGATGAAGTTAAAGTAACTTGGAAAGGTCCACGAGTTGATACATCAGCAAAAGTTCGTCAGGAAATTGAATTAGGAGTTATGCCGCAAGGACCAACAGGACAGACGACCGTTCTAGCCTGGACAGAATTACTCGAGTCGCTTGGTTTCCATCAGGTTTTTGAGGTGGTCAAGACTCGAATTCCTGGACGAGTTCATTGGCATGGCAGTGATGTTGAGGTAGCGATTGATACAGTTGCTGACCTTGGACGTTTTGCCGAGTTTGAAATCATTGCCGGAGAAGGGGAAGTGCCACTGGCACGTGATTGTGTCGAGTCATTGGCACGGGAGCTTGGTTTGGAAAATCCCGAATCAGCAAGCTATCTCGAACTTCTCCTCCGGAAACAGGAAGCTCCTCGGTAGGGTTTCAATGCCCCTCGGCAGAGCACGCATTACTCAACAGTGAACAGTGCCAGTTTCACGGACAATTGTATTTTTTTCATCGAGTAGAATCACAGCCGGCTTTGCTTCGACGGCCTCCACAGGTGAGTAATAGCCGTACGACATAATGGTCAGTCGATCACCAATTTTGCCAAGGTGCGCTGTCGCACCATTCAGTTCAATCACACCACTTCCGGCAGCACCGTAAATACAATAGGTCTCAAACCGTTCACCATTTGCTAGGTTTCCAACCAATATTTTTTCGTAGGACTTCAGTCCGACTCGCTCCGCCAAAATACGATCAATCGTAAGGCTGCCCTCGTAATCGACGGATGCACCGGTCACGGCGGCTCGATGAATTTTTGACTTGAGTAAGCAGATGTTCATGGTTTTTTCGGTGTGGACGAAATCGGGTGAGAAAAAACGATACAAACAGGTTTTGGAACTTTGAGCATGCGTTTGGTGAACGATAGTTTGCCTGTTTCGGAATCAATAGTGAAGGCAGTGATGGTTCCGGATGCTTGTCCTGCTGCATAAAGTCGTTTGCCATCAGGAGCTATTGCAAAGTGACGAGGAGTCTGGCAGCGAGTTGGCTCGACGCTTTTCAGCGAGAGTTTTCCACTTTGTTCATTGATTCCAAATAGGGCAATTGAATCATGGCCACGATTCGATACATAGAGAAACTTTCCAGAAGGGTGAATGGCGATTTCAGCAGTAGAAAATCCCGTACGTTCTTGTATCGAATCCGGAATAGTGCTGGCGGAGTGTATCTTTTGGAGGTTCCCCTCTACGGCATCAAAGCGAAAAGCAGTGACTGTCATATCGAGTTCATTATTCGCGTAGCCAAAAGGAAGTCGAGGATGAAGTGCGAAGTGTCTTGGTCCCCCTCCGGGTTGCGTTGGAGTAGAATTGTGAGGTGTGATCACCGCAGTCGGTACATCGAGTTTATGAACAAATACCTTATCGGCACCCAGGTCACAGCTAATGGCAAATTTGCCCGTTGAAGTAGCATTCATGCTGTGTCCATGCGGACCTTGTTGACGACTTTTGTTGGGGCCAGTACCGGCGTGTTGAATGAATCCACCAGGTTTATCTTGTGTTGTGGCAACTGGTGGAAGGAGACTTCCGTCATCATTGATTCCTAGGCAAATTACACTACCACTCCCATAATTTGCGGCAAGCAGGGACTTGCCTGTTGCATCAAGTGAAAGATGACAAGGTCCTTTTCCCTGTGATGGCTGAACGCTCTGCTGGGTCAGTTGGCCGCTATGCATATCAACAACGAAGCTGATAATGCCACCGGTTGGCTTGCCATTTAAGTCTGCAATTTCTGAGACCGCATAGACAATGGAAAGCGTTGGGTGGACAACGAGGAATGATGGATTTTTTATTTTGGTGGCCAACTTTGGTCGGCTTATTTCACCAGTTATTTCATCATAGCGAGAAACATAAATTCCATTTCCACGAGGCGGTTTACCTGTGTAGGTGCCAAACCACACGAAATGATCGGCCTGAACAAAGCCGCTGGGCCAACAAAATAAAGAGAATAGAAGAACAGAAGACAGGATACGTTGTGTCGTCAGAAAAAATGCATTTTTGTGGAAGCACATGATGTAATGATTTATTTCAGACATAAAGTAGTTTGGGGAAAAACCCCACACAAGAGCTAGAATAGAAAGACATGATTCCTGTAGGCCTCTAGTGTAACCACTTTTTATGCGGCTGCTCCTCTTTGAAAATAAGATGATTTCATCCGAAAAAACCCAGATAAAGCATGGCAAAAAGAGCCAGTATCATTCTGGAGCGGTTGCTCATGAGCCTTGGAACATTGCCTGCCTTGTGACGTATCAGGTAGTAGCTCGTATAGGTTGGATTTTCAAAACAGAGACGGTCATTATGCCGGTTGTTTTGGATGCATGTATTCCCTCTGGTTTGTTGCGAGGTTTTCTCCCTGTTCTGAATCGCATTGGAACAAGTCTATTCCCATTGTTAGTCGCTCCATTTGTTTCACGAACAAAGTCCATTCGGTGGCTTTTAGCTGGAACAACAACCGGCTTGGCTCTCTGTTTTGCTGTCTTGTCAGTAGCATGGTCTCGTCTTGCAACAAATCAACCAGTCTTTCTTGCAATCACGTTTCTTTGCATATACGGTGTTTTTTCAGCCATCAATGGTTGCAACCAGCTGTTTGTTGCAACACTGCAAGGTCGGCTGATATCCGCTGGACGTCGAGGGCGAGTTTTGGTTTTGAGTGTGACAAGTGGCAGTGTGTTTGCAATCATTGCAGCACTTGTTGCACTCGGACCATGGCTTCAAGATTCTCACGGGTTCGTAAAAATTTTTGCGGCAACAAGCCTCTTCTTTTTTCTCGCTGCTATTGTCCCATTATTTTTTAGAGAACCAGACAATATTTTGACAGAGGCGTGCGATAAGACATCAGTCTCTGCTCGCCAGTATTCATTTTGGAGTTTACTCTCCCATGACAATGCGCTCGGTCGGCTTTCGGTCGTGGCAGCATCATTTTCGGCAGCCATTATTCTTTTTCCACATTACCAGGCCTTTGCACGAGAGCGGTTTGGAGTGGCCAGTCATTCACTGCTAACGTGGATTATCGCGCAAAACATCGCGACAGGTCTTGCTAGTCTCGTGGTTGGACCACTTGCTGATCATCGGGGAAATCGTGTTGTTCTTATTGGACTACTCGGCTGCTGTGCAGGAACACCACTTTTCGTAGCTGGCTTGTCAATGTGTTCACAGCCGGTTGGAATTCAGTGGTTTTGGTTGGCGTACGTACCACTCGGATTAAACCCAATCATGCTCCGAATCATTAGTAATTATGCGCTTGAACTGGCTCCAACAGTCGCGCTCCAACCGCGATACGTTAGCCTTGTAGGAGGTGCATTGGCGATACCATTTGTCCTCTCTCCGTTCATAGGATGGGGCATTGATGTCATCGGAGGTGTTCCGTTTTTTATTGCTGGTGCGGTCTTGATTGCCTTTGGCACACTGATTGCCGTTGGGCTTCCGGAGCCTAGGAAAATCCGGCTCGATATTGAGAAATCAGAAAATTGATCTGTAACGCGAGGGCGTTACCTGAAATACTCCTGACTCAACTTTGACAAAGCTACTACAAGATATTTCTATGCGAGTTTTCCTTTCTGCTGGTGAACCCTCCGGTGATCATCATGCAGCACTACTTTGTAAATCTATCAAGGATCAGTGTCCTGAGGCTGTGTGTGTCGGACTCGGTGGCCCAAAGATGGAGAGTGCAGGCTGTAAACTTATTGCTGACATGACGCACCTAGCCGTGATGTGGTTTTTTCGCGTACTAGCGAAAGTGCATTGTTTTGTAGATCTAGCGCGTAGAGCAGAGAGAAGTTTTCTTGATGACCGACCAGATGTTTGTGTTCTTGTCGACTTTCCTGGATTTCATTGGTGGTTAGCATGGCGTGCGAAACGACACGGTATTCCTGTTGTTTTTTATTGTCCACCTCAAATTTGGGCATGGGCAAGTTGGCGAATTCACAAAATGCGTCGCCTTATTGATCATGTTTTATCCGCACTTCCTTTTGAACATGAATGGTTTGCTTCTCAGGGAGTATCGAGCACGTACGTTGGCCATCCTTTTTTTGACGTCCGCCACACCCCTGAAAAAAGAGTAAAGCAGATAGGAGAAAATCCTTTTGTACTGCTGTTACCTGGTTCCCGTGGGCAGGAAATCGAAGCAAATCTAAAGAGTCTTCTGCTTGCGGCGAAGAACATCGAACAGGAGATTCCACAGGCAAAGTTTGTGATTGCTGCACTTCACCAGCGGCATGAAAAGTACATTAGGGAGCAAATGAATGGTCCCTTGGAAGGATGTTATCCAAAACAACTGGTTGTTGAGGCCGGTAAAACAAGTGAAATAATTCCTCAGGCGACGGTTGCTCTTTGCGTGAGTGGTTCAGTTTCACTGGAATTACTCGCTGCACGAATCCCGTCGGTAATGGTCTTTTCACTTTCAGGATTTGCCTATGTCGTTCAGAGTTGGGCCAGACACTGTAAGTCTTTTACGCTTGTCAATCTTTTAGCGATGTCTGAGCCGATTGGATCAATTGAGCCAGTGTTTTGGCCACCGCGACAACCACCTCGCGCGGATCCCAAAATGCTATACCCGGAGTATCTTACCGTCGCAGATCCCTCCACCCTACTTGCTGATCATGTGAAAGAGTGGCTTGCAGATTCAAGTTTGTACGAACAGAAAGTGGCAGCATTGGAACAACTTGCGAGTAGGGTGGCACAGCCTGGATCAGCATCACGAGCCACGAAAGTCATACTCGAGATTGCAACACGTGGTTTGTCTCAATCGAGTAACGGGACAATTATTTCTGGTCAGCAAGCGGAGCAGGCGGCATAATAAGCACATGCTACTCTCTGAGCCACAGGAAACACCCGCTGACTTTCACTTCCGTATTGGTCAAATTCCAGTTCGAGTAACGGGTTGGTTTTGGCCAGCGGTAGCTCTTTTTGGTTGGGGTACCTCTCAGTCGCTTGCTGGTGACGATACTCGAATGCTATTAATCTATTTAGCTGTGTGGGTTGTTGTTGTTTTTTGCTCTATTCTCGTGCATGAACTCGGGCATGCCGTGGCATTTGCTGCGTGTGGTCAATCATCACGCATTGTTCTTTACCACTTTGGTGGTCTGGCAGTGCCGACTGGGATGCCCGCACAGGCACTGAAGAATCCATCACGTCGACTGATAGTATCAGCTGCTGGTCCAGTGGCTCAGCTTTGTCTCGCTATTGTTGTCATTACAGGATTCACCTTATGTGGATACAGGGTGCCAGATGCAGGATTCTTAAGATCGGTGCCAATTATTGGTGATTTTTTAGATAAATCTTCGTTGGTTGGCCAGCCTATTCCGACTTTGCTTGGACGGCTTGTGGTATATCACCTTCTGTTTGTGAATATTGGTTGGGCACTCCTTAATCTATTACCAGTCCAACCGCTTGATGGTGGGCATGTGGTTTTGGAAAGCTTGAATGTATGTGGTGTTTCTGCTGCTGAACAAATTTCAAATCTCTTTGGTCTTCTCATCGCTGGCACATTGGTACTCTGGGCATATCAACATCAGGAAACATATCTGATGTTTCTGTTTGGGTTTCTCTGTGTGGGGTGCTATCAACGGCTGGTTGCGAATCGTGCGAGACTATGGTGAAAAGGTAAGTCGTGCAAAGTCGTTCACCATCTTCTGCGCGCGATCAACCACGAGCCCTCGTCGTAGCGTTGGGAGCCAGTAATCTTTCAAGAGGATTGTCACGGCTTGTCACGATCTGCCGTCGCTGTACTGCAAAGCCCATTGATCTCTTTGCTGGGGCCGGACATGGTCGTTCGTATGGTGCAAATAGCCGTATTTGGAATCGTAGATTGCCATCAATTCTTGGAAGTGGTCTTTGGAGATCACTGGATCGGAACTCCGCCAGCGATGATTTAAATAGCACGACACGATTAGCAGTCATTACTGATATCGGGAATGATTTGCTTTATGGATTTTCAGTAGAACAGATAGCAGCATGGATAGAGGAAGTGGTCCTTCGTCTTCAGCAGCGCGGATTTCAAATTGTCATTACACAATTACCAATTGAGAGTATTCAGGCTGTAGGAACACTACGATTTCATATTCTAAAGTCAATTTTTGTGCCCGGATGTCAGCAGTCACTGGAAGCAATCAAAGATCAATCACTTCAGATAAACAATAAAATTGTTTCTTTATCAAAGGAACATCATGTCACAATCCTCCGTCAGCCAGGATCCTGGTATGGAATAGATGCGATTCATGTAAAACGTTCTTGTCTTAATGAGCTTTGGCATCGCGTTGTCGATTGCTGGCCAGGAATCTCCCGAGAACAACATGCGATGCGAGGAGTTGATAGATTTGGTGGCTGGCAAGAATGGTCACGTCTTGGTGCTGCGTCTGCTGAGGTACGATCTCTGAGTGGCCTTATGCTTTTCACGCCGCAACCAGCCCTTCGGTTGGCTGACACCACACGCATCTATCTATATTAAAACAGAGTGGGTTTTTATGATTCTGGAAGAGTCTTTCCATGCAGGAAAGTGAGACTTATTGATTTCATGGTCAATGTGACTCAACTAGTTTGCGGTAAGCTCAACTAGTTTGCAGTATTAGATGCTTCAGGGATTGCGTGAATTGTCAAATAAGCGCTTTCAAGAAATGGCTCACCTGTTCGGTCACGTGTCTCAACTTCAAGTAGCAATTGGTCACAAGTGTGTATGTCTGGGATTGTAAGATGGACTGTCTGTGAATCTTTTAGCAAAGCATCAGCAACGGACACGATATCGCGGCCCTTCTGGCCTGGTTGAAGTACTGAAAATTGATCAGAGCCGTATTTTTTGGACCAGAGATAATCCCACATCTCAGCATGCCAGTTGTTCGCAAGCATGGTACTCGCTGGATCGACATCGAAATTGAAATGAAGCTCAATTCCTTTGGGTACCACGGTCACTGAATCAAGAAGCCGGCACGTTTCACCGGTATATCGGAGTCGTTGAAAACAACCATCTTTTCCGCCTGCAGGACCCTGCCATCCGGACAGGCCTGTGCCATAAAGCTGTCCATCAGCAGGATTCACGCGGAGCCGCATGACACCAGCATCCCACTGATGTGGCAATGTGATAATTGCCGCTTGTGTCTGGTCTTTGATGTCTTGAAGTGAGAGGTAGTAAAGCCAGCCTTTACCAAACGATGAATGCAGAAGCCTGCCGGAGAGAGGGCCAAATCGTGGATCATCGACCCAAACCTGACCACCGCAAGAACTGTCAAGTTCCTGCGGCATCCAAATAAATGGTTTCTCAAAATCTACTGGTAGTTCACCGTTATATTTTTCTCGTAGCCATTGATCCTGATCAGCATTGATGGGCATGTTTCCATAGAAACCACCGGGTTCAATAGCTGATATTTTTCCTGCTGGCATCCATGGTCCTTGGTTATCCGAGACAGTGAATCGGCCGTCAGCCAGCCGACCCATGCCGTTTGGTGTACGGATGCCCCATGCGACAACGTCTGCTTCTCCGCCTTGAGGAGGCACTTTCATAATGGTTCCTGGCCGGTGATGATTTGTATGTTGACCAGCCTTTGCGAGATAAAAATTTCCTGCGTCGTCAACCTGTAGGTTGAAGTTGTAGCCATGGAAAACACATGAGACATCATCATCGTTCCAAAATGATTCAATGAAGTCTGCCTCACCATCATTGTTGTAGTCATGGAGTCGTTTGAGTCCGTCACGACACGTCACGTATATTTTCTCATTTACAATTTTGACTCCAAAAGGTTCGAAAAGACCTGCTGCAAATCGATTCCATCGAACGGTATTGAGAGTGTTGTCAATTCCGGAAACAATAAAGACGTCACCACCATGTGTTGTGATAACAGCTCGTCCATCTGGAAAAAAATCAAGAGCACTTGTCCGCATCCATGTGTTCCATGGATTGTGGAATGGAATAGGAATTGTGTCGAGCGCATACCCATTGACATCTGCACCCAAGCGGCCGTGAAGTTGAATAGTTTCAAGCCACCGCCGGGAGTTGCCTTTTAGTTTAGTTGTGAGATCATCAATGTGTTGACTGCCTGCTCGAGTAATCTCCTGAAATAGTTTTTCACGAGTATTTTCTGCAGAGAGAACTGCAATTTGAACCGTTCGACTTTCCACGCCCGCAGGAATTTCAAGCACAATCCGCCCTTGGTCCTGTACTTTCCAGACGAGGTTCTCAGTGTCACCCGTAACATGTGCGGCCACACTGGTTCTAGGTGAACCGGGTGGATCATTTTTCAGTCGACTTGCTGCATTCCATTCAAAAAAAGGTGCCTGCGTATGAAGTTGCTTTGTGCTTGCCAGTGTGGACAGTTCGTCGATAGATGCAGCCCCTTTGAAGATTCGAACCCAATCGATATCGCCTTGGAAATCCCCTCCAAAATCACTCGAAGTGGAACCAATTTTGAGGACGTGTCCATTTACGTGAGGCCGATTGAATTCCTGACGTGTTCCAAGAAGTTTTCCGTCAATAAAGAGCTTCGTTTGAGCTTCAGTAATGACCACCGCTGCGACATGCCACTTTCCGTCACGAATATCAGCTTTTCCGCTGATAGCACCTACCCAGCCAATATCAAAAACAACCTCGTCACCTCGAAGGAATAACGTTTTACCATTTGGTTTCCATCTGCCATGTGAAGGAGCAGAAGATATCAGGGTCCCTGCTTCAGTTGTTCGAAATCGAACCATAACAGTTCTCTTTGGTGTACCTAAATCAAGCACACCTGCTCGTTCTGATTCAACGAAGTATTCCGTTTGTGTTGAGGCATCTGTAATAATTGCCGCGCATTCGGAAGCTTTACCCCGCAAGCTTTTTTGAGATGTTCCGTCGAACGTGTAGATTCCGGAATCTAAACCCATTGTCTGAAACTGAGCTACGGATAATTCAAGTTGTTGAGTGCCAGGCTCAATATGAAGAGTGTGCGTAATGCAGGGACCACAATCTGTAGAAGTCTTCTGCAGTGATTCGAGGATAGCTCTTTCTTCGATCAGGTATCGCAGGATTACATCATTGTCATAGAGCGAATACCCATCATACCGCATGAACTTTTCATCAATTGGTCCGCGAGGAGGTTTGATGTCATCAGTGTTGTCAAAAGACCCAGCATATGCCCACTGCCAGCCGTCAAGACCCGGCAGCAGTATTCCCTCTATCTGAGGCATTTGTTCACCACGCTGACGATAGTGATGCGTTTCGCGTAAGTCGAGAAAACCATCTTCCCAGATTCCTACAAGTTTCATGCGATGTAGATCGTAGCTCGCCGTTGTTGTGTCATCGAGTTTCATGGTGAGAGCGTTATTGACTCGTGTTCCTATTTGAGAACCGAGAGCAGGGCCAAAGTCGCGAGGTTTGTAGTCAGCATGATCACCAAGGCTTGTACCTTTTGGTAATTCCGCCAAATAGGCGGTATCAATTGCGTTGTACTGTGGATTACTAGGTTTCATCAGGGCCTCACGTATGTAATGAACAACCTGATATCGCTCTTTTGGTGAAAGATATTGCACTGCCGCCATGAGCCCGCGCCCCTTGGTGAGTGTCATAAACATGCTGTAAGGATCAGAACCGTTTTTTAGAGGTTCGGTTCCGAAGGCTCGTGCAAGAGGCATTGTTGGTTCATTACCGTTTGCCCCGTGGCAGTTTTGACAGTGGCTTAGATATATTCGTTTGCCAGATTTGAAGTCCTGTGAGCCAAGGTGTTGAAGAATTCCTGCGTGATCAATTCCTGTAGAGTCGTCTTCAACGACGAGTTCTTCTGGTGATGGCCGGAGTTCTAAAGCGCGAGGTGGGCCGCCGTGTACAACCTCAAATACGTACCGCATGAGGTCATAAAATTCACCTTCATTTCGAAGAATTTCAATGTCACAGAAGAATTCTGCCATAACTT
>CAJXFK010000064.1 GCA_913052575.1 uncultured Planctomycetaceae bacterium | reverse complement strand
CGAGCATGTTTTGTATCGTGAAACTCATTGCCCGCTATCGCAGTGGTGAGACTCTGATTCCACAAGTGCCTGAAAATCCAGCATCGTGGGATGGGTTTGACGTTGCAAGTTTATTTGTCCTGTTTATTGTGTGTCAGGCGCTGTGTGTCACGGTTGTGCAGCACTTTTTCCCTGTCGGTGATGAGGCTACAGCTGATGTGCTCGGATATCAGCTGCTGGCAAACGCGATTGCGATGCTTGTATTCACCTGTGTTGCGTCGCTTATCCTGCGAGCACGTGGAGCATCTTGGAAGAGTCTTGGGTTTCAGGATGAGGCTCCACTGACTGGGCTCCGGCTGGCGGGCCTGACTTGGGTCATCATTGTTCCACCACTCCTGGCACTTGCCGCATTTCTTGATCGCTTTGTCAAACCATATAGTCATCCGGTTGTTGATTTTCTTCAGGCGGACCGCACAGCATGGGCCATTGGACTCGTCATCGTCACGGCAGTTGTGGCGGCCCCAATCGCCGAAGAGTTCTTTTTCCGTCGAATTCTTCAAGGGTGGCTTGAAGTTAAATTAGGAGATTGGGCAGTTGTGGTCTCAGCAGTCTGCTTCGGCGTAGCACACTTGGGCCATGGTCTGGGGTGGATTCCACTGATTGGCTTTGGTCTGGCTGCTGGGTATCTTGTCCGCCGTCGAGGGACTATTCTGCCGAGTATTGTCCTGCACGCCCTCTTCAATGGACTCAGTGTGGTGCTCTTGTTGATGTCCGACTTGAATTAGCACACAGAGATTGTTTTTAGAAAATCGATCTGGTGGAAAAGGCCATAAAACGACGACAATCTGAAGTGCGTTGAAACATCGGCGTGTTGGTTCATGGTGAAAGAGGCTTTGCTGCACGTCATGAAAAGAAGTTTGAAAACCACAGTCGTTGACTGGGCTGTGTATGTCGCTGTCAGAGTGGCTATTTGTATTGTGCAGGCATTACCTCGTCGCTTTCTTGAGCGGCAGGCGCGGAAGTGGTCCTATTTTCTCGCCTATAAAGTCAATATTCGCCGGGATGTGGTACTCGACAATATTGAGCGTTCGTTCCCTGACTGGACCGAAGAAGAATGCCAGGAGGCTGGCCGTGCAATGTGGGAACATCTGTTGTTAATGGTGATTGAAATAGCACACGCTCCACGGGTGATCAGAAAAACAACCTGGCGGCGATACTTGCGGATCGAAGGGCTTGAGCTACTGATCAGAACGCTCTGGCTCGATCGCCCAAAGGTTGTTCTCTCAGGACATTATGGAAACTTTGAACTCGCAGCATTTCTTTTTGGTGTTTTTGGTCTCAAATTATTCTCAGTTGCACGTGAACTCGATAATCCGTTTCTCGATCAGTTTGTTACCGAATTTAGAGAGTCGAGAGGGCAGAAAATTCTTCCAAAAAAGGGAAGCGCGCCGGATGTTGCAGCCGTTCTCGAAGAGAATGGCGCAATCGGGTTACTCGGTGATCAGGCCGCTGGGAGGAAAGGATGCCGGGTCGATTTCTTTGGACGACCTGCCAGCGTACATAAGGCGATCGGTGTGTTTGCTCTGTCGTCAGAGGCTCCAGTCATGGTGTGTACCGCGACCCGTCGAGATGGTCTCTTTAGTTTCGATCTTCGAGTTGAGGGCGTCATGGATCCCCGTGAGGACCGACCAGAGGTAGAGAGTCTCACAGATCTCTCACAGTGGTATACGACCCTGCTTGAAGGGGCCGTACGTCGGCGACCGGACCAGTATTGGTGGGTGCACCGTCGCTGGCGGTGTTTTGGACAACCACCTAAAAAGCCAAGGAATTCAGAGGAACAAGCGGTAGCCTGATGAAGTCTTCCATTTCATGGCGAATTTTAGGAAAACTTTTATACGCGTCGCAGACCACAAGGTGTTTGGTGCTGCTTCGTGCACCATGTTGATGTGGCTTCTTCGTGAGAATGAAACGAAAAACCCGTAGAAACAAGCAGGCGAGTGTGCATGGCGGATTGGATTGATATCGCAGCTACAACTGAGTGTCCTCCCGGGAAAAGTATTGAGCGGGTTGCTGCGAATGCAATGGTGGCACTCGCTAATGTTGATGGGCAGTTTTATGCCATCGACGGGCTCTGTCCACATCAGGGGGGGCCACTCGGCACTGGCGATCTTTGTGGTATCGTGCTTACCTGTCCCTGGCATGGATGGCAGTTTGATGTCACCACTGGGCAACACCGTTATGCCGCAAATGTGCGTCAGCAAACCTATGAAGTAAAAGTTGAAAGTGGCCGTGTGTTTGTGCGAAAAGACAATAGCGACGCTGTGACACGAGGAGGCCATTCAGAGTGATCACATATCGCTGCTTTCGCAATGATGACCCGCCTCGTCTCGCTGAGGTCTGGCGGACTGCTGATCTCGGTCCGCTCGCCATGCAGCCGATGACCACTGCGGAACTCGAGGCAGGGGTTTTTTCAAAGCCTTATTTCGACCGACGTGGTCTTATTGTGGCAACTGAAAACGACCAGATCGTTGGCTTCGCTCATGCTGGATTCGGACCAACGGCGGATCAGAAAGGTATCGATACTCAAGTCGGCTCAACCCTTCTCGCGGTCGTACCACCACACGCCCTCGAAAACGAAATCAGTGATCAGTTGTTGATGCGGTGTGAACGCTATCTCCAACAAAGCGGATCCACGTGCCTACTCGGTGGTGGGAATGATGTGTACCGTGGTTTCTATCTCGGTCTTTACGGTGGCTCTGATCTACCAGGAATTCTTGATTCTTCACCAAAGATGCAGCAGATGTTTGAACGGGCAGGGTACCGGCAGCAGCAGCGGATCACCGTTCACCGCCGGCCGCTTGAGGGTTTTCGGGTTCCAGTGAATAGACTTCATATTGCTATCAGACGGCGAACAGTGATGCACGTGATCGATGAACCTGAGCGACGAACATGGTGGGAGGCGGCGACGACAACCGGTGTAGCACTCCGTCGCTATGAACTCCGTAATAAAACAGACGATGTGCTGGGAAGTGCGACCTTCTGGGATATGCAGCCACTCTCACAGGGTTGGGGTGTTGTTGCAGCAGGTCTTTTACATGTCGATATTGAGGGCCCACGAAGACGCCAGGGACTCGCCCAGTATCTCATAGCAGAAGCCATGCATGACCTGTCTGAGGAGGGTGTTGCACTCATTGAGGCACACACGACAGACGCAAATGTGGCTGCCGCAAATCTTTTTGAAAAACTAGATTTCTCTCAGTCAGGGCAGGGGACACTTTTTGAGAAAGTTCTGACGTAAGGTAAGAGGCCATTCATCGCCCATGAATGCTCAGAGGCTTTCAAGATGTTCTCGTACAGCCCGTGTCGTTGCCGCTGGTGGACCTTCAAGTTCACGGAGACGTGCAGAGAGCGGCATTGTGACAGTGTCTCGGCGGAGATCATGAAGATAGTCCTCGATTAATTGACGTCTCTGTGGCGTTGTACGAAGAAGCCAATGTACCCAGCACCACGCTTCAGCGTAATGGTCTTGCGACATGACTGCTGCGTCTTCGAGTTCTTCAAGGCGTTCTATACGTGGCTGCCACGTGCCTTCGAGAAGACGGCCTGTGAGATGATCGGTATGCCCCTGGTGAAAGCCATTCGCTGGTTGCGGCACTTCAAAAAATTCAGCAAGTCCTTCATCAAGCCAGAGAGGAATTCCGGGAAGTACAGCATGGAGATATCCATGCGTTGTTTCGTGCCGAAGGTCTTCGGCAATGCGTCCTTGCCATGGTGCAAAGATAGCAAGCGTTGTGTCTGTCTCAATGAAACATGCCCTGCGACCGGGGAATCGTGGGAAGTGCCGTTGTACAAAAGCCTGATAGTCAGCGGGATCATTGAAGAGATAAAGATGTATTGGCTCATCAGAAACAGGTATATCAAGTTCCTGGCTTATAGTTGTCCGCATGGTATCAAGTTCACGAATCAGACGATGTTGACCAGCGAGTGGGAAATCAGAATGGATTCGTAATTGGCCAACACTTCGCTCAGTGTCATCTGGTAGGTCATCGGCCATGGAGAGCGTTGACAGGCCAGCAGCCATACTGATGCGTTCAGTTGTTTCGAAGATATCTTTCATTCCGGTCTCATTGGGCCAGCCTGTTGCAAGCATTGTGTGAGCGCAACCAGGAAGAAAGGAAATTCCAAAAACAATGCTTGCGATTGCAGCAAAACAATACCACGGTGAAAAAAAAGTCATTGAGAGTCCTGGCAAAAAGGCACAACACTTCGAGAGAATGTAGCGTGTCTAACTGGTAGCCGACAGAGCGGTTTCAGCGAGTAACAGCACGCCACGAAGAGCCTCGCCGTCTGTTGGGCGACCGAGGACGACGGTTGCACCAGCAGCCATTGCGGCCTGTGCAGTATCACTTCGTGGGAATGAGCAGAGCAATGCGATGATACGGCGAGGGTTCTGGCACGTTAAAAGCCGAATCCACTCGAGCTGAAACTCGGGTGAGTCATGGAGATCCCAGATGACGACGTCCGCCCTATCTTGAATCGGAGGCTTCCCAGTGATGGTCTGTTCAACAGTACCACCTGCCGCCGTGACGAGCTCACTCACCGCTTCTGCGGTTGTGTCCGTTGAGGCTGCGACTGTTACCCGTACTTGTGTGGCCAGATCAAGAACGGTGTGTGGTGTATTCGTGGTTCTGGCATCAACCAACCATCTTTCTTCACGGCGAAAGGTTGTCGCATCAGCAAGACTGCTTGGTTGCCCAGACTCTAATCGATGAAGCCAGACGATCATTCGAGAGGGAAGGTCATGCCACGGAACTGTAAGAACGCCGCTTACTGAGGGGCCGCTGCGCCTTTGGCCGTCGGCTAAACTTGATCCAACAACAACTATTTTTGAGAGTGGCCAGCGGCTTGTAAGTTGCAGAATCTCCTCACCATGAATTTGTCCAGGGTGGGTTTCCGAAAGGCAGATGACCAGAGGTTCAGGATCGCTATTCGCGGCAGCCTGCAGGGCAGCATCAACATTCGGTAGATGCCACAATTCAACACTGTTTTGAATCACGGCTGTGACATGACGGAATTCTGCTGTGTCTTCAAGACTTCCTATCCAGAGTAGTATCCGCTTTGCCGAGGTCATGAGCACCACTTTTACATATCGAGGCCGCAACTGCGTGCCCGCTCTTCGTGCTGAATGAGTGAGTCACTCCCAAAGTAATCCACTATCAGGACGTGAGAAAAATCTCAAGTCCATTTCGGGAAAGTATCTAAAGGAGTTTGGCAGTTTAGGGAAGCTTCGGAAAGTTCATTTTGGTTATTTTACAGGCTCTGCAGGTTTCTTGGAAACTCACCTTGACGGTATTTCCCAGTTGCTGACAATTCCACCTCGTCGCACAACTGATGACAAGTGGTGCTACAAAAACATGGTTCGGCTTTTCGGTGTTTGTCACAAGGATGTGGCAGACGAAGTCGGTACGGCGAATTGGCAGGAGGCCAAAGAAGAGATGACCCAACCCCGTGATAGCGCATCAGGAGTTCCAGTAGAGAAGAGTCTGCAGAAGTTGTCAGAAATTTTTCCGGAGGCTTCTTTCTTCGCCTGTTCAGATATCGAATGTCAAGGTTTTACTGATCGGGCCACAGAGTGCCGCCCTGGTGATGTTTTTGTCGCTCGGTGTAGTGACTACGATGATGGCCATGAACATATTGCGACAGCCGTCGCGATGGGAGCGTCTGGTGTTGTTGCTGAACGCATGGTGCCAACGCATGGTGTTCCGCTCTGTGTAGTGTCTGATACGTCTTGGGCGTGGGCACGATTAGCGCACGCCATGGAAGGGCTTCGTGGGCGAGACCTGCGAGTCATTGCTGTAACTGGCACCAGTGGAAAAACTTCGACTGTGTGGCTTACGGCGTCAATTCTTGCAGAGGCTGGCCTCCGTGTTGGTGTTATTTCAGATCTTGGGTGTGTTGACGCATTTTCGTCAGTGCCTGAAGGTGACCGAATCACAGATCCCAGGCTTTTGGCGTCTTGGTTACGACGTCTCGAGAAAAGTGGGTGTTCTCACGCTGTTGTGGAGGTGTCAAGTGAACTTCTCGCCAAGCATGCTCTTGCTGGCGTAACCTGTGACACGGTTGCCGTAACGAATCTGGGTCGTGCTCATCTTGATCTTCACGGTACAGACACGGCGTATCATGCAGTCAAAGAACGAATTCTTGAGGCTGCGGCGGCCGATGGCGCACTTGTTGTCAATAGTGACGATCCACGATCCCAACGACTTGTTGAGCGATACAAGAATGAATGCACGGGGAATGTGTTTACCTCTGGCCTGCAATCTAAAGCGACGGTTTCAGCAACTGCTGTCGAGCGAACCCTCGCCGGTCAAACGCTGCTCCTAAGGTGTGACGGTGTCATGATGCCAGTGAGTCTTGATGTTCCGGTGACATCGACTGCTCGGAATGCTGTTTTATCTGCCGCGATTGCGACACGGTACCGAGTGCCTGCAGAAAAGATTGCCAGGGGAATTGAATCAATAGGAAGTATCGCTGGACGAATTTCACGATGTGATCGTGGGCAAGATTTCACAGTTTTTGTTGACCGTCCATCAAACGGGCACTCGCTTGCCAGTACCCTTGCAAGCCTGGGCCGGCTGAGTCACGGTCGCCTCCTTGTGCTTGTTGAAGAAGGGCTCGCTGACCAGCTCGGCGGAAAAGAGCAATTTGTGTCACGGGCATCGAGGTGGTCTGAGCAAACAATGATTGTGCCCCCGGGTATTGCCTCAGAAAACCCAACGGATCAAGATCTCCAGGCGTATGCTTTTCTGGACAAAGAGCTTTCTCAGTTGCACGCAGGTGACTGTGTGTTGGTCCTTGGTACCGTGCCACCGATTAATTCCGGGCCATTCGATCCGGAGCATGATTTTATGCCGCTGGAAGCTGTAGTGAATGGATGGCTGGAATTAGCACATGAACCGGTGGCAGAGTGGGGAGGATATCGACGGGCTGCCTGATCGGATTTTTGATACTTTATGCAGTAGGGAGGTCTGAGTAGACGGCGAGAGCCTTGGCGCGGCACAATAGAATCAGGCTCACAGCATTTTGTTGAATACATGTGAGCAAAAATTTTTTCAACATAACAAGAGACTCATGACAGATCCGTCGATATCGTCACCCGCGGCCAGTCCTTTTGATGATCTTCCCGTCACTGTGCAGTTGGCTGAGCCGCTTGCCAAACATACGTGGCTCGGTGTCGGAGGAGTATCACAGTATTTTTGTGAACCGGGCAGTGTTGAGGCACTCTCAACGGTTGTTTCAAGATGCCAACAGAACGAGGTGAAACTTCGTGTTATTGGGGGCGGCTCAAATGTACTTGTTCCTAGTGAAGGAATTGAATCGATGGTGATTCGTCTCTCAGCGCCACCTTTTTGTGGTGTTGAAGTTGACGGTCAGAGCGTGTGCGTTGGTGCTGGTGCAAAACTCGTGCATCTTGTTTCGGCAGCTGTTGAAGTTGGTCTCTCGGGCCTTGAAGACCTTGTTGGAGTTCCAGGGACTGTTGGTGGTGGCCTCGTTGGTAATGCCGCAGCACATGGATGTAATTTAGGCCAACGGGTACACAGTGTCTCAGTGATGCTTCCAGACGGAAGTACGGAAGATCGAGTTCGTGATGATATTGCATTTGCATCAGGCTGGAGTAGCCTCGACGGTGTCATTGTTCTGGCAGCGAGGTTTGACCTTGACGAAGATGATCCAGAGCGATTGACGAAGCGAATGCAAAGGCAGTGGATTGTTGAACGGTCGGAACAGCCCAGTGGTACTCGGTCGGTGGCAATGATGTTTAAAGATCCAGTCGGCACAACAGCAGAGTCACTGATCGTACAGGCTGGCTGCCGAGATTTGTGCATCGGCGGTGCGTCAATCTATCCAAGCTGTACCAACTACGTCGTCGCTGAAGCTGGCTGCCCAAGTAGTGATGTGCAGCAGCTTGTCGAAAAGGTTCGTGGCGTTGTTCGAGAAAAGTTGGGCGTTGAGTTGGCCCCCAGAATATGCGTCTGGTGAGGCAACCTGTGAGTGATCGCGATACAAGCAGTCCGGTCGGGCCCTCGGGCAGCATTGTGAGCCTTGTCTGGAGATGGCGATCGGTGCTAGGGGCGGGTGTCATTGTTGCGGCTGCTATTGGAGGTGGCCGGCTCCTCTGGGAACAGCAGAGCAAACGTGTTGCTCGCGATGCGGATTCGTTGTTAACAGCAGAACGTATAACAGTCGACGGTGTGCCGCGATGGGTAACAACAGATCTCAAATGGCAAGCTCTACGGAGTGCCAGTCTCGACATGCCGCTGCCTCTGGATGCACCAGATCTTGAGAGACGTCTCGCTCGAGCTTTTGATATGCATCCGTGGGTTAAGCACGTTGACCGTGTTGAAACAAGTCATCCTGCTTCTGCTGTTGTCACAGTAACATGCCGCGAGCCTGTGGCGATGGTTCGTGTAGAAGGGGGCCTCCTTCCGATTGACCGAGAAACTATCCTTCTGCCAAGTGATGATTTCACTGCTGAATCGGCGTCACAATATATTGTTATTGATGGTGTGCTAACGAGTCCTCGCGGGCCGGTCGGTTCGCCGTGGGGAGACATCGCAGTGCAAGAAGCGGTTAGTTTGATCGAAACACTATCACCCGAGGCAGAGAAATTCGGACTTGTAGAATGTCGTTGCGTGCCGAGAGATTCAGAAGAGGGCACATGGTGGGAACTGGTCGGTCGCGATGGATTTGTTGTTTTGTTCGGGTCAGCACCAGGGAAGGCCGTTTCCGGTGAGCCATCATCAGCTGAAAAGATAATTCGTCTCGGAGAGTTGGCAAATCGTCATGCTAGCGGTGATGTTGTGGAGTATGCAGACCTGACAAATTCCCAAAGATGAGTTATCTTCGAAAGCCTAGGTCTAAATCTAGGTCTAATGTCTGGGGATGGAAACTGCCTCTGCAGACAAGATCGTGTGCGATCATTATTTTTTTCGGGAAGTGTAATCAGTTAGTTTGTGCGTAGGAGAAACATCATATGTGTTACCTGAGAATACTTTTGTTTGTGTCCATGTTGACGTTGTGCGTTTCGGAAAGCCTCGCGGCCCCAGCAAAACTCGTTGATATGAGTATTGCAGCAAAACAGCCGAATCTACGCGTTGTTGAAAATAAAATTACAGGGAATGATCCTCTCTCGGTTGCTGCGAGTGCATATGTCACACAGCGAGGTCGTGTGGCCATGCTGAATCTGCAGAACTCAATGAAAATGTTCAAGGCCATGAACGGAAAGCCTCCAACGTTCAAAGAGTTTGAAAAAATGATGAAGGAACACAATGTTGAGTTGAGTGTGCTGCCAGCAAAAAGACTTTACGGGTATGATCCAAAGACAGGTGGCATCGTCATCCTCGAGGATACTGGAGGGTGAACCATTCAGATCGTGGTCGTGATGCCTGCGTGAGGCGTCGTAGTCATTGCCCTTGTGTTACGGTGCAGTTCATGGTGCCGCATTGAGTCAGTGACCATCGTCGGCGATACACGCATGAAAAACGTATGGTGATATTTTTATTTTGCTATCAGTTCACACATTTTTTTAAATGCTGGATGTTTTGCTGTACCGCACCATTCAAATAGAATGGCCTCCGTGGTTGAAATCATAGCACCAGATCCTTCAAGGCGACGAATTGCAATCTGGTGGTCGTGTTTACGTCTGCTTCCGACTGCGTCAGCAGCGATGCAGACACGGTAACCCTGTTGCAGTAAGTCAAGTGCTGTTTGTGCAACACAAATATGCGTCTCAATTCCGCATACAACAAGAGTGTCGGTGCCTTCCGGAATTTCTTGCAAGAAAGTAGAGTTCCCGCAACAACTGAAAGCCATCTTTTCGATAGGTTTTTGGTGCTGAAGTTTTGTAGCGAGTGGCTCAACTGTCGGTCCAAGGCCTTTGCGGTATTGTTCGGTGAAAATCACAGGTGTGTCGAAAAGAGTGGCAGCCTCTACGAGTCGACAGCATTCAGTAACAACCTGGGCTCCGGTAGTGATCGTCGGCATCAATTTTTCCTGCACATCAATGAGACAGAGTGCTGAGCGTGCTGAGGTGAGTCGCATAGTAGATGTTTTCAAGGACGAGGTGGTTTTATAAAATTCGATATGTTTGTTTCGACTGACTGATACTTGCTTCCCAAGGCATGTAGGTACAGTCGACGGCTGGACTCGCCTGTGACTTCGAATGTGATACAAAGCCGTTCTGCGGGTAACGCTGGAGCTATTCGCTGAGGCCACTCAACGAAAGTCCAGCATCGGTATTCTGGTGGGGCTGTCAGGGCACTGTCCCAGCCAGTCTCAATAAGTTCATCTGGATCAGTCAGTCGGTACATGTCTGCGTGAATAAATCGGAGCATGATGTCTTGTGATTCATGAATTGTGATGAGATTAAATGTTGGGCTTGTGACAGTTGATGGATCAATGCCGACGGCGTTGGCAACAGCTTTAACGAAGGTTGTTTTGCCAGCGCCCAAGTCTCCTTCGAGTGTCACGAGAGCAGATTGTGGAAGATGTTCTGCCAGTTTTGATGCAAAGCACTCAAGATCTTGAAGGCAGGCGATGTCCTGAATCATGCTATCGTTTGAGTTCATAGTCTTATGTAAAGGCATGCTCAAAGCCTTTTGGTTCAAGGGGTTGCGTCTGCCCATCTGCCGTTCTGCCGAGGAGTTCAATTTTTTCAGTAACAGCACCGACTATGCGTGGCTGCATTGTCGTTTGTGGAACGAGTTTCTGTGGATCACCCCCGACGAAAGCATGTGCGTCATCCGGAGGGATGGCCAAAAGGAGTTCGAAGTCTTCGCCATCCTGTAGGGCATGTTGAATCGGAGTGAGGCTACTATTGCATTTTAATTCAGAAAGGCTGACAGCGTCTGTGTGAATGGGTACAGATTCAATGTCTATGATCGCACCTGTCTGGCTCGCACTCATCAGCCGAGAGCAGTCAATGGCAAGACCATCACTGATATCTATGGCAGCGTGGACTTGAAACTTGGATGCGATAGCAAGTGCCTCGTGACAACGTGGTGTGACATTGAGATGTCTGCCGAGCAGACTGCCTCCGAGTGGGCCTGTCACAACAAGCAGATCACCGGGCTCGGCTGTATTCCTTCGCCAGCAGTCCCATGGGGAGACGCTCCCAATAGCCGTCACGCTGATGACCAGTGGTCCGTCCCATGCGTTGGTATCACCACCTGCAAGTGTCGTGTTAAATGCTTCTAGTTCTTCAATGATTCCCTTGAAGAGTTCGTCAGCGATGGTACGGCCGTTCTGGCGTGGAAGAGCGACGGAAACAACCACGGCCTCTGGCGTCGCTGCCATGGCGGCGAGATCACTAAGATTCACAGCGATAGCTTTTCTGCCGACTTGATACGCAGTAGCAGTTGGGGGGAATTCTTGGTCGTCCTTTGAACTGGAAAACCGAAAGTCAATGAATTCGGTTAAGAGGTCCGTTGTGACCACGGTGCGTTTTCCTCCCGGTGCGCGAAGGACTGCAGCATCGTCGCCTGGTGGAACTTCAAGCCGATGTTCTCTTTTTATTTGTGGCAGCAGCCATCTGAGAAATTGATTTTCCACGCCAGTGTCTTCCGCCGAGAACGAAGTCAGGCAACTCCGAGAGTGCCTACCTCAAGATCGTATCAGAGGTGAGATGCCCGAACAGGGTATCACGACCGCGGAGGATATAGAACTTCACGGTCTCTAGCTGGTCAGATTTGATCTGATCGAGAATGTAGCTCACGTTGTCAGGCTTTACGGTTTCCCAGATGTGCAGGCCAACCAGAATATCTCCCGGTCGAATTCCTTTGTCACTGGCTGGGCTGCCAAAACGAACTTCTTGAACGAGCAAGCCGCCGTGATATCGTGGTTGAAGTTGTTGGACAGTAGAAGAGACAGCGGGTGCGAGGCGAAGACCTAGTTGCTCCCACGAGCGTTCCGAAGCACTAGCTTTCTGCTGTTTTGCTTTTGCAAGTGCGAGAGATAGGTTTTTCTCGTCACCTTCTCGCGTCACGGTGACTGCAACGACTTCTCCAGCCTTGCGGCCCAGGAGCGCTCTTTCGATATCAAGTTGACTCGTCACGTTTTTGTCAGCTACTCGAAGAATGATATCCCCGGCCCGCATGCCGATCGTTTCAGCGGGGCTTTGACTGTGAACAGTTTCAATCATTGCGCCCGTCCCGCAGGTTCTGCATACGAGACCGTGCCAGGTGTGATCAATTCGCTCGATAGATAAAAGTCTAGTAACTATTCGGAGCACACTATCAACAGGAATAGCAAAACCAATGCCTTGTGCACCAGCACGTACTGCTACGTTAATGCCGATCATTTCTCCATGGATATTGAGAAGTGGGCCACCAGAATTGCCCGGGTTTATGCTTGCATCTGTCTGGATAAGATCTTCGTAACGCTGGGTTGGGCTGACATCGACATTACGATGCAGAGCAGAGATGATTCCACGGGTGACAGTGTGTTCGTAGCCAAAAGCGTTCCCGAGTGCGAGGACCGTTTCTCCGGTGAGGAGGTCATCCGAGGTGCCTAATTGAATGACCGGAAGTGGATCAACAGTATCAATTTTTATTACGGCGAGATCGGTCCTCCGGTCATGTGAAATAAGGCGAGCTGCGACGGTACGCCCTGATGCGAGTGTCACCTCAATTTCACGGACACCATCCACGACGTGGAAATTCGTAACGGCGTAGCCGCGAGGGTCAATGACTACGCCGGTACCCATTCCGTTGACTCTTCGGTCTTCGGCGTCGTCTCCGGTATCTGAGACAAATTTTTCACCATGAATGTTGACAACGCTATCTCGGCTTGTCTGGATAGCCCGCACAATCGCAGTCCGGCGGAGATCTTCTGCGCGCACCAAACCAGGGAGTGCTACAAGGGCAACGAAAGTCGCTAAGAGCAGGTAGCCCCGCGTGTACACCATGAGAAGATCCCGGACAAAAGTGGCCTCTGGCGGCTACGTGTCCGGCCGCCCTTCACATCACTCCTCGACGATTCACGTGAATCGGGTTTGGCTGTATCTCTCGGAGCCCTATACCTTGCCAATCGAGGGGCTTTCTTGAGACTGCCGTGCCGGCTGGGTGAAATGTAACGGTGGCCGAAAAATCCTCAAGACTTACGCGTGGTCGAACTGTCTGAATCAACGCGTTTGTCCGACTGTTTTGTTTCGGACTGCTTTGGGAGGAGAAAAGGTAAGAATTGTAAAACAAGGAAAAGTAGTAGCGTTGTCAGAATTGCATACGGCCAGATCGAAGCAAGCCGTTCGCCGAAGCTCCATCCAGCAGCACGAGCGACGCCACCAACAAGTGTTGCCACAAAAACAAGAAAAAGCCCGGCCATAATGATACCGCAGCCGAGTGATGCCATTGTTCCACGGAAGGTTCCAAGTTCACTAAACTCTTCCTGATGTAGATCGATTCCTCTTCCTCGTTTGACACTCCGTGGAATAGTCTCTGCCAGTTCAATGGTGCGGGCAGCATCAGGCCACGTGGCTGGAGGAATTGATTTTTCTGATGAAATTTCGCTCGTGCCACCAGCAGTTTGGAGAAGTCTTGCAAGAAGCACATGAGCTGGGTGGAAATCAGGAGTCTCTGATGGGAAGTTGAGAAGAGGGTCTACCCCCTCTAATTCAGATGTGTAGGTAACCTTCCATGTCCCACAAGCCTCAGGTGGAATATCAACACAGACGCGTCCGTGTTCACAGAGCAGTTGAATTGACAGTTCACTGGTTTTCCCTTTCGAAACATGCCAACGAACCGAAACCTGATCAGGTCCACTCAGCCCTACAGCGAGCGTAGCCCATCCAGCGTCACCTCCACCAAGTGCCATTAGGCGCGGCGGATCACCAACGAGTACCCGGATAATATCAGCATCACGAGCAAAGCTTGCAAGAACGCTGTCCTGGTCACGAGTAGGTTGTCGACGTTCAAACTGGAGAGACTCAATGGGTCCAAGTGGACCAATTCCAGCAATTGATTGTTCTATAAGAGTTTTAAGTGATTGAATAATCGGATGCTGTCGTGCTGCGAGTGCGGGTATGACTGTTGCCGTGGAGTCGGCGAGAATCATATCGAGTTCGTACGCCCAGAGCATTGATAGTGAGGCAGGGTGACCGATAAGAAGTCGTCTTCCGCCCTGAACAAGTGTTCTCACCTGCTCCGCTCGCTGCTCATTCCAACCATCCACTCCAACCAGGACAGCATCACAGAGATCTTCTTCCAAAAGGCCCTGCCATTGCTCGCGGGGTTGTCGATCAATACCCGAAAGTGATGCTGGCAGGTCACTTGGAGCGTCGTAAGCAGGGCTGAGGGTATGCCCAGCCTCTACCGCGGCAGTAGCAATTGCTAGAATCTGTTCATCGCATCCGAGGAGTCCAATTTTCATCTGCGGCTTAGGCTTTACGATATAGTTGTGTTGAAGGCATTATTTTCGTCACGACAATAAAGCATGACTAAGACAGCATGATTAAGATAGCACGTCCAATAAAAAGAATCTCTTGAGAAATCATATCGTAGACTGACGGGAAGGGGATGCCGAATGCTGGCTGAAATTATCGCAATTGGGGATGAACTTACGAGCGGCCAACGTCTTGATACCAATAGTCAATGGCTTTCTCGTGAACTTGGGATCCTTGGTATCCCTGTTCGGTATCATACGACTACATCTGACACTCTGGAGGCTGGTGTAGATGCATTTAGGATCGCTGCTCGTCGAGCACAGGTGGTGGTAGCGACAGGTGGGCTTGGTCCAACTGCTGATGATCTGACCCGAGATGTATTGGCAGAATTATCAGGAAAGCAGCTCATCTTGTCAGAACAGGCGTTGGAAGTAATAGCCTCTCGGTTTTCGGTGCGGCATGCTGTGATGCCAGAAAGTAATCGCCGGCAGGCATTGTTTCCTGAGGGAAGTTGTCCAATACAGAATCCGGACGGAACGGCTCCTGGAATCGTTGTTTCGTTGCCAGCATCAGAAGGATGGGGCGATGGTCATGGATGTGTTGTGTATGTCCTCCCTGGAGTGCCGGCGGAAATGCGTCGCATGTGGGATGAAACAGTATCGGATGAGTTGAAGAAAGGGAAAGGCAGCAAGAAAGTGCTTCGGCATCGGCGGCTCAAATGCTTTGGTGCAGGAGAGAGCGCGATTGAAGAGATGTTGCCTGGCCTCATTGAACGAGGACATGATCCAACGGTTGGGATTACTGCGCACGAGGCTACTATTACGTTACGTATTTCAGCTTGGGCAGACAATCTGGAGGCCTGTAAAGAAAAGATCATAGCCACAGAACATATGATTCGTGAGAAGCTTGGCCAACTGGTGTACGGTGAAGAAGACGATGAAGTTGAAGATGCGGCAGCTTCAGCAATCATTGCGGCATCAGCAAGTCTCGCGAGTATCGAAGCTGGCACCGCAGGCAGGGTTGCAGCTCTCTTCGCTCAGGCGGCTGATAGACGGCAAGCTGGAAGCCAGCCATTTTTTTGTGGAGGATTAGTGCTTCCCGACTTACCAGGCGGCCAGCCTCAACTTATTGAGGCAGCAAAAGATGTCGCGAGAAGCCATAATGCATCTATCGGACTGGCCGTAGGCCCCGTGCGACCAATAGGAACACGTCAGGCGGTTGATGTTATCGTTGTGAAAGATGATTCTGTAATGGCCATAGAACATGTCTTAGGTGGTGGTGGTATCGCCATGTCACGGGCTGCAAAATCGGCAATTGACCAGGTACGGCAGATGCTGCTTGAGGGGAAATCCTAGGAGGAAAGGAAGTACGCTACGCAATGACAGGAAAGTCCACAGCCGTTGGTACCAGTCGACGAACAGTTGTTATTTTTTCCGGCTTTGTAGTCCTTGTTGCACTTATTGTGTGGCCTACATTTCTTGGCCGAATTCGATATGCCCAAACCAGAGCCGAGTTGCGGGCCATTCGTGATGCGGCAATGGTTGCAGAGCTATCTTCAGTCGGAAAACTTTTTACGACACTGGCCCGTGTGATTGGTCCGTCAGTTGTCAATGTGACGGGCGTGCGACGTGTTCAGACATTAGTCGATGAAATTGCCGCATTGAGGGGCGGGCTTCCAGGTGGACTTGTTGACGAATCCGTTGGGTCAGGGTTAATTATTTCTGCAGATGGTTATCTCGCAACGAATTATCATGTTGTCTCTCAAAGCGAGGCGATCGAAGTTCGCTTGGCCGACGAACGAGTTTTTTCAGCACAACTCGTTGGTGCTGACGCAGCAACTGATCTCGCCGTATTGAAAATTTCAGCGGATAATCTGCCAGTTGCAGATTGGGGTGACAGCGAGACGCTGGAAGTCGGGGAAATGGTATGGGCGATAGGAAATCCATATGGTTTAGATCGTACGCTTACCTACGGAATAGTCAGTGGTATGGGAAGGCGTGGTGTTGTTGGAAACCCGTATGAAGAATTCCTACAAACAGACGCATCAATTAACCCCGGGAATTCTGGGGGTCCGTTGGTTGATGTGCATGGGCGGGTCATGGGTATTACAACCGCGATCGTAGGTAAAAGTTTCCGGGGGATAGGTTTTGCAATCCCGAGCACGACTGCCCGTCGTATCTGTGAAGAAATTCGTCAGCATGGACACGTTGAGCGAGGTCATGTTGGTCTTCGTCTGCATGAAAGATCTGCTGGAGGCGTCCTGATTGCAGCAGTTGCAGAGCAATCACCTGCTTCCATGGCAGGACTTCGGTCGGGTGATGTCATTACAGAGCTTGATAATGAGTATATAGATAGCCCCTCCATGCTCGTTCTGATGCTGACGCGGTTGCCGATTGGTAACGAAGTAACACTGACTGTGCTCCGTGAGGATGATGTGATACAGGTCCCCATTCGCATTGGGAGGCGTCCCAAAGAATAGAAGAGTTGCAGGAACCCTTGTAAGATGTCACAAGAGGTGACGTTTTGTTCTTCCTAAGGGACAAACTAAGGGACAAATTTCTGCGCTGGGTGAAAAGGGAGGTCTGAGGATGTTTCGATCATGCATCTGTCTGGTTGTTGCAGGGCTCGTGACAAGTGTGGCTTTCGGTGCTGAAAAGCCGAATATCGTAATTGTTATGGCTGACGACCTTGGGTGGAACCATGTTGGTGTGTCTGAATCTACGTGTGG
>CAJXFK010000063.1 GCA_913052575.1 uncultured Planctomycetaceae bacterium | reverse complement strand
CACCACGCCAATCCCATACGCACCATCATGGTATTAATGGCTTGGTCTTCAATGAAGATGTAGCCCAGCGTCCTGCCGTAGCGATCTTTGCCACTACTCTTGATGGTGGCAGTACTACTGTTACGCAAATGTTACGCAAAATTTTTATGAAATACCAAGGACATCATTCATGTCGTACCGTCCTGCTGGCTTTCCGACGAGAAATGCAGCAGCTGCAAGAGCTCCACGAGCATAAGAATCTCTATTTGTGGCCCGCACATTCAGTGAAAGACTTTCACCCTCAAGACCAAAAAGAATTGTGTGCTCGCCAGGGTTATCGCCGGAACGAACAGCGTGATAGCCGATCTCGTCTTCAGGACGGGCCCCGGGACGGCCTTCACGACCGTGCGTCTCGCCCGATTGGCCCATTGCATCCTTGACGATTTGACCAAACTTCAAAGCCGTTCCACTTGGTGCATCTTCTTTATGGTGATGATGACATTCAATAATCTCGACATCAGCGCGACTGCCAACGCCACGCAAGAGCCTGCCGGCACGCCCAACAAGATCCATCGCAATATTGACAGCCAGACTCATGCTAGGGGAAACAAGTACTGGCACTGATTGCACCGCCTCATTAATCGCTGCCTCGTCATCTTGCTCAAGACCAGTTGTCGCTACAACCAGTGGAACCCCTCGTTGAACACATGCTTCAGAAATACCTCGGAGTGCACCGGGCAACGAGAAATCAATAACGACGTCAGCAGGTGTATCCCAAGACGTAGTCAGAGCGATACCGAGGTTGCCGACGCCAGCTACCTGACCTGCGTCTTCGCCGAGCCGAGGATGACTACCGCTATCAATCGCACCAACTATCTGCCACTGGTCCGGCTCAGCTACAGCACATGCGACAATCCGCTGGCCCATTCGACCAGCTGCCCCGTGTACAACAAGTTTCATTGTGTGTGTGTTCGTCATAGGTCACATCCTACATCGACGCACAAAGACTGCTAGTAGAAACAGCAGATTAGCTGTAGAGGTCAATTGCCTGAATAATATCGTCAATACGATTTCCGACAGTGACGGCACGGTTTGCGAAACTCGCTCTGCTGACACCACGGCTTCCAAGCACCTCGTTAAATAGGTTCTGATCCGTCGTGTGATACGCAACGGTCGCATTCGGGTCTTTTAATTGGTGCCCGGTGAGAATGCAGACAACCCGATCATCTCGCCCGATGACTCCCTCGTTGACAAGCTTTCGGGCACCGGCAACACTTGCAGCACTCGCTGGCTCACAGCCAAGTCCACCGGCTCCCACCTGTGCTTTGGCATCCAAAATTTCCTGCTCTGTCACCTCTCGTACAACACCGTCACACACCTCTAATGCACGAAGGCATTTATTCAGGTTTACAGGCCGATTGATTTCAATCGCACTGGCCAATGTGTCGGCTCGCTTGTGTTCTTGATCAAGCTCATCGTAGTAGTGGCAAACAGGGGCGAGGTCGGCCTGCCCACCATTCCATCGCAAGCCACGGTTATGAAATAGTTCGTAGAGCGTATTTGCGCCGGCTGCATTGATAACTGCGAGCCGAGGAATTCGGTCGATGAGCCCAAGATGCCGTAGTTCAGCAAAGGCTTTTCCGAAAGAACTCGAATTTCCAAGATTCCCACCAGGAACGACAATCCAGTCGGGCACCTCCCAGCCAAGTGACTCAAGCACTCGATACATGATTGTCTTCTGGCCTTCGAGCCGAAACGGATTCACCGAATTGACCAGGTAGATATTTGTTTTTCCCGCAACCTCTTTCACTCTTGCCATGGCATCATCAAAGTCACCGGCAATCTGTATGGTAAGGGCTCCGTAGTCGAGCGCCTGAGATAGTTTTCCGTATGAAATTTTTCCTGAGCCGATAAAAATAATGCCTCGCATAAGTCGTGTCACAGCACAGTACACAGCGAGCGATGCACTCGTATTCCCAGTTGAGGCACAGGCTGCACGAGTCGCTCCAATCATTCGGGCATGTGAAAAGGCCGCTGACATGCCGTTATCTTTGAATGACCCCGACGGGTTTAGACCCTCATATTGCAGATGAAGCTGGCCTGCATTCATCCCAATGTATCGTCCAACACCATCCGAGACAGACAAGAGCGTCTGCCCCTCTCCAATGGTGACAACAGACTCTCGAGGAGCAAACGGGAGCAACTCATGAAATCTCCAGACTCCACTCAAAGCAAGTGGGTCGCTGCGTCGCATCCACTTTCGCTCAAAGAGCTCGAAGGAACTCGGAGCAGGGAGGCGGTCCCAGTCGTAGGTTACATCCAGAAGATTCCCACATGAAGGACAGCTCGTGAGCACCTCGTCAACCGAAAACGTCGCACCACAGGCAGGAGCAATGCACTGCTGAAACGCGAGATCGGTACGAGCGGCGACGGCCAAAGTATTTTCCTCCAGGTGAAAGGGCTGACAAACCCGCCCTACCTTCTCTATTCTCGGCTTTTTGGGGCATCCGACTCTAATAAAGGCCGGTGCTCACTACCTAAATTACACAATTCATACGGATCGTAAACGTCAAATGGCGACTTGTCCTACGAGAACTTTAGACATCCATAATGGCCTCTTCAAAACAACATAGTCAGATGGTGGAGGAAACACCAGCAAAAACCGCTCTAGCGAGGGGTTTCTTGGTGTTGACTCTTGTGTTTCGAACAGTAGCGTTTATGGCTTACGAAGAGGTATTTGAGCGGGAAGGGAGGCGACTCCTTTCTCCTTAGGCCATGCGAAAGGAGACAGTGGATATGAAAGTGGCTGATATGCGTCCGTTTCGAAAAGTACTCGAACAACTTCGCAGTCGCCTCCGTGGTGACGTGAGCACCATGGCCGACACAGCACTCGGAACCGTTGGCACGCAGGACCAAGGCCCTTCATCCAGAAAGCCTGTTCACATGGATGATCTTGGATCTGAAGCTTTTGACCAGGAATTTACGCTTTCATTGATGGAAAATGAGGAAGATACGCTTCAAATGGTAGACGAGGCACTCGCCCGAATTCGCCGCAAGACATTTGGCAACTGTGTCGAATGTGACGGCATTATCACTAAGAAACGCCTCGAAGCATTACCCTATGCTCCAACGTGTATTCGCTGTGCTGAGAAACTTGAGAAAGAAAAATGGTAGCTTTCATCGATAGAATCAGCCTGCACACCACCACCCGTTTCACATTTTTGTAGATCGATAGTCGCCGTGACCAAAGTGCCTGCACCGGGATCACCTCCTCCTGACAGTTCCGCGGGCCCATTTCGCGCAACCCCAATCACTTGGGCAATTTTTACAACCGTTGTTGTTTTGACAACAGCAGCCGATCTCATCACAAAAGAATGTGCGTTTAAGAATCTGGGTATGCCCGGCACAAGCCCGGGATGGACCGTCATCAATAATATGCTCTGGTGGCGGACAAGCCTGAATGAAGGTGCGCTCTTCGGACTCGGTCAAGGTATGGGTTGGTTTTTTATCACCGTATCAGTTGCCGCCCTGATTGGCATTCTGTTCACAGTCTCATGTCTTCGATTATGGCACGACGCTATTCTTGTTCTTTCACTGTCGTGCATCACAGGTGGTATCCTTGGAAATCTTTACGACCGACTGGGTATTCCTTCGCTTCAGTGGCATGCCCCTCTCAGCCGAGAGGGCGACCCCGTCTACGCTGTCCGAGACTGGATCCACTTTCGCCTCGATGGTGTCATAGACTGGCCGATCTTTAACCTCGCAGATAGTTTTCTTGTGTTTGGTGCTGGCTTACTGCTCTTCTTGTCATTCTTTCCTGCAGCCGTAGCACCAGAGAAAACTTCTACACAAAATACATCCACACGATCGCCCGCTAAAGAGACACCCGATGCCTGAAACCACTATGGAGCAACGTCTGGAAGTTGCCATTGCTGCCACACGCAAGGCAGGTCGTAAGACACTCGACTGGTTTGGGGACGCCGACCTTACGGTCACACGAAAAGGTGATCAGTCACCAGTCACTGCTGCAGATCTTGCTGCTGAAGAAATACTCAAAAGTGAACTTCTGGCAGCATTTCCTGATGATAGTTTTCTTGGGGAGGAAACCGGGAGCCATCAGGGCAGTTCTGAGTTCGAATGGGTTGTTGACCCAATTGATGGCACAAAATCATTTATTCACGGCGTACCACTGTTTGCAACACTCGTTGCCTGCAGAAAAAACGGCGAAGGTATTATCGGCGTGATTTACATTCCCGCTCTTCATGAAATCGCCTATGCGGCCGTCGGGAAGGGCACCTGGCACCAACAGGATGGTCACGAGCCCGTTCCGGCCCACGTTTCAAAACAAACAACCTTAAGTGAAAGCCTGCTGTGCTCAAGTGATTTTCGAGATTTCCGCAGGCGCCCAGCCAAATTGGACAAGAATGCCACGGGCAAAAACACTCGAGATGTGATTGAAGATGCCTGCCGAATTGTCCGAACATGGGGCGACGGATATGGATATCTACTGGTTGCAACCGGTCGCGCTGAAGCCATGGCTGACCCGATGCTTAACGCGTGGGATGCTGCTGCCGTTGCTGTTGTGGTCAGTGAAGCAGGTGGAACGTTTACCGACTGGCAGGGCATTCATACCATTGACGGTGGCGATGGTCTCGCGACCAATGGGTCCGTCCACAAAGACCTGCTGCGACTGCTCGCCCCTGCGGCAATCCGCGGCAAATAGCAGGAAACCTTGTGCCGAAGGAGAACTACAACCAGCCGGCGTCACTCATCTTGCGGGTTTCCGTCTCTCCGGTATCATAAGGCTTCGTTGTAGGCATGATTTTTATAGGAAAAAGGTGGTGTGATGGCGCGTTGCTGTGAAATCTGCGGAAAAGGATTCTCAATGGGGAATTCCGTAACCATTCGTGGTAAGCAGAAATACCTCGGCGGCGTTGGTACGAAGATCACCGGAATTACCCGGCGGAAATTCAAACCGAACCTGCAACGCCTGCGGGTAACACTGCCAAGTGGGGCCAATGCAACCAAACTCGTCTGTACCCAATGCATTCGCAGTGGAAACGTGACGAAGCTGGTAAGGCAGAAGCCTTTTCATCTCCCGAATGTAGAGAAGAAAAAGACCTCGTCTGAAGAATCTGTCCCATCAGGCCCACGAGCAAGACCATAACGTGCTCAGCTTGAAACAACCGATTTATTCGTTGTGCGATATCATGCACACGTCGTGACATTAGTACCCCGCTGTTCATTTTCAAACTACTCGTTCTCATTTGCGAAAGCCCTCTCCATGCCCACGCACGATGACACCGAGCCCAAGCTTACCCGCGAAGATGTCATCAAGGTGGCAATGCTTGCACGGTTAGCATTAAGTGAGAATGAAGTCACAAGCCTGACGCAAGAACTCACCAAGATTGTTGGCTTTGTCTCGCAGCTCTCTGAAATTGACACCAGTGATGTCGAACCTCTCGCCCACCCTCTCGACTCACAAAATGTTTTTCGTGAGGACGAGCCCGCAACTTCATTGAAAACGGCTGATGCACTTCGTTCAGCGCCTCGTCATGACGGAGAATGTTTCCTCGTTCCGGCCGTACTTGGTGAGTCCAGTTCCGCATAAAGCAAGGCCGCTCGTACAGCGAACGCAATCAGAGGACAGCATTTCATGACGCTTACAAATCGGTCTGCCGCTGAACTGGCAAGCGCCCTTCAAAAAGGTGAAACCAGTGCCGTTGAATGTGCGACTGCATTTCTCGACAGAATCGAAGCGACAAACAGTACCGTAAACGCATTTCTTACAGTCGATCGAGACGGTGCTCTGGCAACAGCTGAGGCTGTAGATGCATCCCGTGCTTCGGGCAAGCCACTCGGACCACTTGCCGGGCTCCCCGTGGCAGTAAAAGATGTGCTCTGCACAACTGACCAGCCCACTACATGTGCCTCAAAAATGCTTAAAGGGTACCAGCCACCCTACGACGCCGACGTTGTGCAGCGACTTCGTGCAGCCGGCACCGTCATTCTCGGAAAAACAAACATGGATGAGTTCGCCATGGGTGGGTCCAACGAGAATTCTGCCTATGGACTTGTTCGTAACCCATGGGATCTTGAACGTGCTCCTGGTGGGTCCAGTGGAGGTTCGGCCGCTGCAGTTGCTGCCGACATGGCACCCCTCGCCATCGGGTCAGACACAGGTGGATCTATTCGACAGCCTGCAGGCCTTTGTGGAATCACCGGACTCAAGCCAACATATGGTCGAGTAAGTCGACGTGGGCTTGTCGCATTCTCTTCAAGCCTTGATCAGATTGGCCCCATGGCCCGCTCAGCGAAAGAGTGTGCCATGCTCCTTCAGGCTATCGCCGGGCACGACCCAGGCGATTCCACATCGCTCAACATTCCGGTACCAGATTATTCGGCAGACCTTGAAAAACCACTCCAAGGACTCCGAATCGGTCGTGTCGCTGCACACTTCAGTGAAGGCCTTGACCCGGAAGTTGCCGAACATGTGGAGACGACATTCGCTACGTATGAAGCAGCCGGAGCAACGATTCATGATGTTGAACTGCCCCATGCGACCTACGGTGTACCAACCTATTATCTGATAGCACCAAGTGAGGCTTCGAGCAATCTTGCTCGTTATGATGGTGCTCACTACGGCCATCGGTGGGATGGAACACCCTCCGACGAAAAGGGAATCACAGACTTTGACTCACCACTCGTTGAAATGTACTGCCGAAGTCGTGCCGAGGGTTTCGGGCCTGAGGTCAAGCGGAGAATCATGCTTGGTACGTATTCTCTTTCTTCTGGCTACTATGACGCTTATTATGCCAAAGCGCTCAGAGTACGACGACTCATCCGTCAAGACTTCAACAAGGCGTTCGAAAATGTTGATGTTATTGGTGGGCCTGTTTCTGCCACGCCTGCCTTCAAGCTTGGTGAAAAAACTGATGACCCTGTTGCCATGTACCTTGTCGACCTTTACACAGTAGGCACAAACCTTGCGGGGATCGGTGGCATCTCATTTCCGTGTGGCTTCACGAAAGGCAGCCTTCCGGTTGGATTCCAACTACAGGGTCCGGCCCTTTCAGAACCCCTCCTTCTACAAGCCACTCATCAATATCAACAGGCCACTGACTGGCATCTCAAACGAACGGCCGCACTCTCCTCATAACTCTGCGTTACGTGCTACTACTATGTCTGCTGAAACCCAACATCCGTTCACTACTGTTATTGGCCTTGAAGTCCATGTGCAACTCCAGACAAAGACAAAACTTTTCTGTGGGTGCATCACCACATTTGGAAGCCCACCAAATACTCAGGTATGTCCAACCTGCCTCGGGCTGCCAGGTTCGTTACCAGTCATGAACAGGCGGGCTTTTGATCTCTCACTCCGAGCTGCCCTCGCGCTGAATTGTAAAATCGCTTTATTTACAAAATGGGATCGCAAAAATTACTTCTATCCTGATCTCCCAAAGGGATACCAGATCAGCCAATTTGATCTGCCATTTTCATACGAAGGGCATCTTGAGGTCTGCGACCCAAAAGGAGCCTTCGAGCCAAGAACCGTTCGCATCACGCGAGTGCATCTTGAAGAAGATGCTGGCAAAAGCATGCATGATGAAACTGCCGGAACTGCTGATAGTCGTATCGACCTGAACCGAACAGGCACACCGCTTTGCGAAATTGTCACAGAACCAGACCTCCGAAGTGCAGAAGAAGCGAGAGCCTGGCTCAACGAACTGAAACTGCTGCTGGTCTATCTCGGCGTAAGCGACTGCAACATGCAAGAAGGCAGCCTTCGTGTGGACGCTAACGTCAATCTTCATATCCCTCAGGAAGATGGACGTCTTGCCAAAACCCCTATCGTTGAAATCAAAAACATGAACTCATTCCGTTCTGTGGAACGGGCTTTGGTATACGAAACGGAGCGGCAGTGGGGTGAATGGCAGGCCACCAAAGCTGAGATCGGCAGCATGCCAAAACAAACACGTGGATGGGACGATTCTGCAGGAGTCACGCGGGGACAGCGACATAAAGAGGAGTCGAGTGACTATCGATATTTCCCAGAGCCAGATCTCGTTCCAGTCACCGTAACTGAAGAACAGGTTACAACCATTCGTTCATCAATGGGCGAGCCACCAGCAGTCTTACGAAAAACGCTTGCAGACCGATGGAAGATACCTGCCAACGACGCAGGTGTTCTGGTCAATCAAGGCCCTGAACTTGTTCGATATTTCGAAGATCTGGCCACACGCGTTGGTGAAGGCAAAGTAGCAAGCAACTGGATGCAACAGGATGTCCTCAGGACGCTCAATGAGCGAGGAGGGAACATCACTGACTTTCCGGTGAGACCAGAAGCTGTTGCAGATATTATTGCCCGCGTCCAAAAAGGTGATTTTGACACAAGCCGCGGCCGAGAGATTTTTGCGTCGGTCGTTGAGAAGGGGGCGTCTGTTGCAGAAGTTGTGGCAGGCATGGGGATCGCAGCCGTTGACGATAGTGATCTGCGGGCGCTCTGCGAAGAACTTATTGCAGAGAACCCTAAGATTGTTGCAGATGTAAAAGGTGGAAAAGAACAGGCTGCCGGTGGACTGATTGGGCAAGCGAAACGAAAGAACCCAAATGTCAATCCTGGCAAGGTGCGTGCTCTTGCCATTGAACTTATTCGAGCCCTTCCGTAGTGAGACGCTACAGACATGACCTCGCTTGTAACCCTGACGACTGATTTTGGAACGTCTAGCGGTTATGTTGCGCAAATGAAGGGCAGATTCTTCAAGGCACTTTGCCAAGGAATGTCAGGCGAGACGTCACCACTCGCTGACTGTCAACTCATTGATCTAGCCCACGACATTCCTGAGCACGACATTCGATCAGCTGCATGGTTTGCTGCCACGAGTTGCTTTTCTTTTCCACCTCAGACTCTCCATCTCATGGTCGTTGACCCAGGGGTCGGAACCTCACGGCAGATCATCTATGTAGAAATGGGTGACCAACGTTTCCTCGTACCCAACAACGGGCTTTTGTCTCTCTCAGCCAGGCAGCACACCCCCACGGCCATCCATCCAGTGCAGACGACACACCCGGTGTCAAAGACATTTCATGGTCGAGATATTTTTGCCCCAACAGCAGCACAGATCGTGCTTGGCCGAACGTCATGTCTCGGCCCCGCCATCTCAGAACTGCTTTCCCTTTCCTGGCCAGAACCAAAAGAAACTCAGAAGTCTGTTGATGGGGAGATTGTTCATATCGACCACTTCGGCAACCTTATTACAAACCTGCCAGACGAACTCACTCCGGCTCTTCAAGACAAGGGTCGCTTAAGCTGCAATGGAACACCCATCAATCACATAGTCTCAACATACGGAGAAGCTGAAAAAGGAAGCATCGTCGGCTTAGCTGGCTCTCAAGGATTCGTAGAGATAGCGGTGGTTGAGGGCAGGGCTGACAAGTACCTTGACGCACGCATTGGCACACCGGTTCACATTGCAAGGTAGAGAACGACTACACTGTTTTCGGACCCATTACTCAAAATCTAATTTCATGACTCATCCTTCCCAGAGTTCTTTTTTCTCGGCAACAGCGATACAAAGCATGCAATGCGTGAAATGGTATTTTGCAGTAATTGCTTTGATTGTTTTTCTACCATCGGCTCATGCAATTGATTCAGGCATGCCGAACCCGCCCTCAACTCCAACAACAGTGAAGTGCGGCCTATTCATTCTTGATATCGTTGATATTGATGATGTGAATGAAACATTCGAAGCGGAAATCGCGATTGTGGCCACCTGGAACGACCCCCGACTCGCCTTTGATCCAAAGGCCGAGGGCACTGAAAAAAAGATTTTTCAGGGTGAATTTCAGTTTAATGAAATATTCACCGGTTGGTGGCCACAACTTGTAATCATTAACCAAATCGGCAGAGGCGACACCAACGCAATTAAAATTTCAGTATTGCCCGACGGGGAAGTCTCATATCTCGAACAACGCAATATTCGTTTAGAAACACCAATGGCGTTATATGACTATCCGTTCGATACCCAGAATCTCCGCGCATTTATGATTCCCTTCGGCAACACATCTGAAGAGGTTGTCCTTGAAGTTGATGATCGCTACAGAGAAACAACGGATAGTTATGCTCGACGAGAATCGACCGTGAACGTTGCTGGCTGGGACTTTCTAAATCTCAACATGAACGTAGATTCAACACAAATACAACTGCATGAAACAGCTCCGACGTTTTCTCGAATGGTAACCACGATTGTCCTGAAGCGTCAAAGTTGGCAGATCGTCTGGGTACTACTGTTTCCGCTCGTCATGCTGGTTTCGATGGCCTGGTCAACTTTCTGGCTTGATCCAGACGCAATCTCTGATCGCCTCAATGTTTCGTTTGTTGGTGTCTTAACAATTGTCGCCTATCAATTTGTTGTGATTGACAACATGCCTCGTAATTCATATCTGACCTTTACCGACGTTCTACTTCTGATTTCATTCTTTATTACGTCGCTCACTATTCCACACAGCCTCTATGTTAAAAGTCTTGCTGACAGTGGCAAAAAGCTAAGGGCTCAACGACTTGATGCGACGTGCCGTTGGGCCTTCCCGTTTGGTTATGCTGCAGGTATTTTTCTATTTCTTACCCTCTATAAGTTCAACTGAACACGACAGATAGCAGCACAGACGAAAAAATTCGTGGTAAGATGTTATTCACTCACAGTAAAGCAGTCGATCAGTACCTTTCAATGAATTGGTAACATTTTTGTGGAAAAATGAGGTTTCCAAATGCAATACAAAACAACGCTGACGCTTGCATTCATATTTTTTTTAATGAATCACATCCACGCTTCAGACCCAGCCATACGTGCCGTCTACGGAGATGGAGTCCACTCGTATTACGCTGGAAATTTCCAACAGAGCTATGACTTTCTCAGTCGGGTTGTTGAATTCGGTACAGATGACCCGAGTGTGTACTATTTCCGTGGTCTGAGTGCACTGCGACTTGGAAATCAAAATAACGCTGCCGATGATTTTGAAACAGGCGCCGGCCTTGAAGCCGAACGTGGAAATTCTCGGTCTGTCTCCCGTGCACTTGAGCGAATTCAGGGGCCAATTCGGATGCTCCTCGAAGAGTCTCGAACAAAAGCCAGACTTCTCATTGCCAAACGACAAGGCACAGCCAGCGGGAGTCCTGGAAGCAGCGTGCTTTCTCGCGGCCGTCGATACTCAGGAATTGGTGGAACAACACTCCAACCGAGTTCACAGACACCAGAAAAGGTGCCGCCAGCGGCCATGGCAATAGCAGAACCCGAGACACCAACTGCTGAACCCAACTCTCTCACACAGCCTGTACCCGAGATTGAAAGAAGCGATTCTCCTCAACAACCGGACGAGAAATCAGCAATGACATCCCCGACAGAGAGCCAGAAAAACAAAAGTCTTCTTGACGACCCATTTGGTGATGACCCGTTTGCAGACAAGCCACGAAGAACAGATCCCTTACCCACAGACGCGAAACTCGATGTGGATACTGAAACGATGTCTGCATCAGATTCTAATGACCCATTTAACTTTGCTCCAAGAAAACCTACGGGCAGTAGCACGCAGCGCGATCAGATTGAAATGCAGAATGAGATGCTCGATGCAGAATCAACAAATTCACGTGACCAGCGTGAAGCAATGAACGAACGAGATGCCGCTGCTGGTGACTGATACCACACGACAGCATCGACCTTCAGTCTTGGTTACGGAATATCATGATGTGCTTCGGCCATCAGTCGCTGCATGTTTTGCACCATCTCAGGATGCTGTGACGCGACATCATGTTGCTCGCTAAGGTCATCCTCCAGATTATAGAGTTCAAAGGCACCGGTTGAGCCTTTCTTCCAATTGCGAACAACCCCTTTCCAAGGCCCAACTCGGATGGCCTCATCTCGCTTAACCGCCTGAGGGTGTTCCCAGTAGAGATACTCATGTTCTTTTTGATCACTCTTGTTTCCAACAAGTGTAGGCAGAAACGACACACCGTTCGACTGGGCAGGGATTGGTTCCCCTGCCAGTTCAGCCATTGTCGGGACGATGTCCCAGAAAGCGCTGATGTGGTTACTTTGTGAACCTGGAGCAACAGTGCCAACCCAGCGAGCAAGCAGTGGCGAACGAATCCCGCCTTCGTAGAGGTCTCGTTTGATTCCCCTGAGCGGTCCTGTGGAATTCCAGAACTCAGGCGAATGACCACCTTCACGATGGGCACCGTTATCACTACAGAAAAGCACAAGTGTATTGTCTTCGATATTCTCCCGGCGTAACACCTCAAGAAGCTCACCAACCTGATCATCAAGGTGTTCAATCATTGCTGCAAATCCAGCAATTGGATTCCTTACATCTGGACAGAGATCGTCATCGCCTGCTTTATATGTCCCAACGTTGTCATCGAACTCTGGAAATTTCTTCCTCCACTTTTGGTGAAGCTTCTTTGGTGCGTGCATTGCTGCATGCGGGATTGCTGTGGGGATATAACAGAAGAATGGCTTCCCGGCTTTTGCTTCATGACGAATAAAAGAAAAAGCATCTTGCATAATCAAATCATGAACATACGTACCAGGATCAAGCTTATGTTCCTTGCCGTCACGAACAATACTGGTGGGGTAGTAGGTATGAGCAATGCGCTGACTTTTCCAGCCACTAAAATGATCAAAGCCGTGGGTCAGCGGATTGGGGCGACCGGGTTCAGTCGTAACGCCGAGTCCCCATTTACCAAAAGCACCCGTCGCATACCCAGCGTTTTTGAACAGTCGCGGCAGGGTTGTCATTGATGGGTCAAGTGCTGCAATGACACTCTCGTCACCATTGCCACGGCAATGCACTCGCCCCGGGTGTTGCCCAGTCATCAGACAGGCTCGCGACGGCGAGCAGACTGTGTTTCCTGAATAGAAATCTGTGAATTTCATGCCCTCGCCAGCAAGGCGGTCAAAATTGGGAGTCTGCAGTTTTTTCTGGCCGTAGCACGACAAGTCACCGTACCCAAGATCGTCCGCTACAAGAAGCACGACATTCGGTTTATTGTCTGCAGCAAATGCTATGGAAAAGCCAACTACACAAAACACAATACACGCAACGCCGCAAAGCATTGATGTATGGTTAACGGACACATATTTTTTATATGACATGTGGTCTCATCTCCTTCATCTCATAGATAAATCGTTCGCAGATTCGCATTTACGGTCATACTCTTTTTACAGCCAAACCTTTGTTATACGGCCAAACCTTTACAAACAAATTGGCGATCGATGGCAACTCTGTCACCATGTGGCCTGACACTTACCCCAAGGTTTCTTGATGCTACATCATTCTTTCTTTTATGGCATAGCTTTGTCTACCGTCTTCTTGACAATGAGCCATGCATGGTCAGAAGACATTGTCCACGTATTTATTCTTTCAGGCCAATCCAACATGGTCGGGGCAGGGGAGGTATCGTCTCAACTATCGCGCAACGTAGGGAAAGGATCACTTGAGTGGCTCACGGAAAATCCCATCACAGCACCTCACTATCAACATCTGCGTAATGAGGATGGCAGCTGGCAACAACGTGATGATGTACAGATATGTTTTTTCGACCGCCGGGGACCACTTCAGCCAGGCTATGGGAGCACCCAGAACAAGATTGGCCCAGAACTTGGATTCGGTTGTTGCATCGGTGATACCTTCGACGAACCGGTTCTGCTGATCAAAATTGCCTGGGGTGGCAAGAGCCTTGCCGAAGATTTTCGTCCACCGAGTCTCGAAGGAAAAACGGGGCTCTACTACACAAAAATTCTTGAACACACAAAAAATGTCCTCCGCCAAGCCGACCAACTCTTTCCTCAATTGACAGGACGCACATTCCTACTCGAGGGCTTTGGATGGCATCAAGGATGGAACGATCGCATCAATCAATCATTTAACAATGCGTATGAACACAATATGATTCAATTCATTAAAGATATTCGACGAGACCTGAAGGAACCTGCACTTCCTTTTGTCATTGCCGAAACCGGCATGAGTGGACCGGAAGAAAAACACTCTCGCGCTCTGTCACTGATGGCAGCCCAGAAAGCTGTTGCGGACCTTCCAGAATTCAAAGGGAATGTAGCTTTTGTTTCAACGCGAGATTTCTATCGGCCCGCAAACGAGTCGCCCTCAAGCCAGGCGTACCACTGGAATAATAATGCTGAGACCTACTACCTGATTGGCGAGCATATGGGCCATGCAATGGTTCGTCTTCTCAAAAATCACTAGCAATTCTTATAGGCTTCACCATTCGATAATTTGTCCAGAGAAGCCGACTGTCACTTTTCCCCTATCGATGGTAGCTCATCCACAAAAGCTCCAAGCTGCAACGAACGTCGTTTCATAACTTTCACAACCGATTCTGAAACAATAAAAATGCACTGTACGCGACAACACTTCCTACAAAGAGTGTTGAACCATTGAGTACGTACTGAGCAAGCACCATTCTTTTTGTCGCAATAATCTGTGCAATCAACACAATAATTGTCACCATTGCGATCTTGAACCACACCAGACCGAGTGTGCCCCAGCCACTAATAAAATATTGAGCAACAGGGTTTGACTCAACGACGACATTTCGCATCATTCCACGGTTACTGAAATACAGCAGCAAAAATGTCATAAAAAGATCAAGCAGACTCGTCAGCACGAATCTGCAGGTCTCTGTTTCAAGAGGAAGTTCTCCACCGACTACTTTGCGGAGGCGAAAAATGAAGCGATTCTTAAGGGCTGTAAAACGGGTGACCATACGAATACTGCTTTCATGACAGCACTGTGAGCAACAAAGAGAGTGACACCAAAGCCCACAGCTGTAAGCATACAGAAGACTGAACATTTATTGTGTATAACGATCTTCGAAGTTCTGTCATTGCTCGCCTCACGAAGGAACAATCCTGAATGAATCGCTTCATCGCCCTTCTTTTGCTTAGTTTTTCATGCAGCCTCATCCAGGCTGGTACACCAAATTTACTTGTCATTACTGTTGACGACATGAGCTGTGATTCTGCGGGCGTGTTTGATGGCGTCATACCTGACTTAACACCACACATGGACCAACTAGCGTCTGAGGGACTCCGCTTCGAAATGGCTCATGTTCAAGTTGGCAACTGCTACCCATCTCGGAATGTCATGTTCTCTGGGCAGTACCCGCATAGCTCAGGTGTCGAAGGTTTCTACCAGGTACAAAATGACTATCCAGTGTTTTGTGATGTCATGCAGAAAGCGGGATACTTCACTGCTATCCGCGGAAAGGTAAGCCATTCAACACCCTATCAGCCATATCCGTGGGATGCCGACCTCACCATCAAGGAGGACGGAAAAAAAGAGCACATCAAAGACGTTGCCTCATACGGAACGAGCCTGACGAGGGGTATCGATCTTGCGAAAGAAGGAAACAAGCCTTTTGCAATCAATGTCAACATCTCAGATCCACACAAACCGTTTTGGTTTGATGGTGACCCGCATGGAGTTTCCAGAATCTACACAGCAGCAGAATCACCCATTCCAGGATTTCTCTTTGATGACCCTGTGGTCAGAGATGAACTTGCCCTTTATTACACATCCGTGCGACGAGCTGATGATGCACTTGGTGCGATACTCGAGGCACTTCAGAAATCTGGTCAAGAAGAAAACACAATTGTGGTCTTTCTATCGGACCACGGCATGCCGCTGCCTTTTGCAAAAACTCAACTCTATCACCATAGCACGCGAACACCGCTTATGATCCGTTGGCCCGGAGTCGTGACACCAGGCACGGTCGATGACAAGCACATGGTGTCTGCAATCGACTTTCTTCCAACGTTCTGCGAGATGATTGGTGCGTCGCTGCCAGACAACCAGCAGGGCTCATCGTTCCTCCCACTTCTTCAGGGCAAGAGCCAAGCGGACCGTGACGTTGTGTTCAAGGAATACAATGAAAACGCTGGTGGCCAGCGGCACCCCATGCGAGGTGTCCAAACACCGCAATACCTTTATCTGTTTAATCCATGGTCAGATGGCGAAGACGTCATGCGCACGGCAACTCAAGGAACAAAAACCTACAAACGCATGCAGGAACTCGCTGCCACCTCTGAACAGATCAGGAAACGTCTTGACTTGTTTGAGCACCGTGTTGTTGAGGAACTCTACGATGTCCAAGAAGACCCTGACTGCCTTATCAATCTTATCGACTCAAAAGGCCATCACTCGGCACTTGTGAAATTGCGAGACCAACTCAAAACCTGGATGCATGACACCGATGATCATGCCCTTGTTGCTTTTGAAGGCCGCAATGATCTTCAGGTCCGCAGAGCTTACGTCGATAAAACCCAAAAAGAGACTGATGAACGGCGGGCTGCAAAACGTAAGAACAAAACCAAAGCATCAAAAAAATTGAAACTGATCAAAGTTTCTGCAACACAAGAAAATAATGTCGTGACGGTATCGATTCAGCACACCATACCGAAACAACTTGAAATACAAAAAGTACACGTGACGCTCAAGAATGATGGCAAGCGACTTGAACGTCAAGTTCTCGAAATAGCAGGTGCCGGAAAAACAGAAGCGACATTTATGGTTCCCGACAATCTTACAACTGCACCCTTGAGTGTTGCGGCCTTTGTCGGCAAAGACTACCCGTCAAACCTGCAGATTGTGCAGGAAGAAGTTGAGTAGTGTCGCAATACTGGACCGGAGACCCACAATCAGCACCCCTTCCAGTACTTTCACCTTGCCGGTCACGAACTTTTTGTGATGTGTGGTATAACACCACTGCTATCGGCAAAAGACTGAATTGGAACACCCATCATCTTTGCCTGCGTCAGCCAAAGATTCGCAAGTGGTGTACCTTCCCGCATGTGGACATGCTGACCTTTCTGGGTCCGCTTGCCACCACCAGCTACGATGATTGGCAGATCGTTGTATTGATGCGTTGACCCGTCACCGAGGCCAGAACCGTACGTAAAGAGCGTGTTATCAAGGAGTGATGATCCATCTTTTTCACTAATAGCCATCATTCGTTGCATCAGATAGACGTATTGTTCCATATGAAATCGATCGACTTTCAATAGGTCATCTATCATTTCCGTCTGATTATGGGACATCTTGTGGTGGCTACGAGGCTTGTCAAAAAGCCCATCAAACATGTACGGCGTATCCCACCGCTCCGGACCAATCATGAATGTGGCTACGTTCGTCAGACCTGCCTGAAGAGCGGTCACCA
>CAJXFK010000062.1 GCA_913052575.1 uncultured Planctomycetaceae bacterium | reverse complement strand
CTGCTAATGCACGAGCACTAGCACCAATGACAAGTAAATTTGTACACACCCAGCATGAACCCCAGACTACTTTTGGCTAAGATACGTTATTGTGAGGTTGGTTAACTTCACCTCATTGCTGACGAAGCCTTCATACGATACCTTTTCGACTAGCAGGATAGTTCATCCTGAGAAATATCATCAGCACTTTATGCCCCTGTTTCGAGGAGATGCACACATGTCGATGTTTATAGGTGAAGCTCTAGCCGGTGATGGTAACGAAGTTGCTCATATCGATTTATTGATTGGCAACAAGGACGGCCCTGTCGGCACGGCTTTCGCAAACGCGCTCTCTCGGCAGAGCGAGGGTCATTCGAATTTACTGGCGGTTCTTACGCCCAATCTTGCAGTCAAACCTGCCACCGTGATGATTACAAAAGTAACCATTAAGGGTGCAAAACAAGCTGTCCAAATGTTTGGGCCCGCTCAGGCAGCTGTAGCCAAAGCAGTCGCAGATAGCGTTGAAGGTGGAGTCATACCAAAGGATCAAGCTGAGGATCTTGTCATTGTTTGTGGTGTATTCATTCACTGGCTCGCCGAAGATGATAAAAAAATATACGATAATAATTATCAGGCAACGCTCGACTCCATCTCAAATGCAATGCAAGGAAAACCTTCAGCAGACGAAATGATTGCAGAGAAAGATGCGGTACACCCCTTCCGAGGATTCTAAGCTAAGACAGAGATTGCTTATGGCAGCCGCCTTCGGTTCTCAGAACTCAGTCGATGTGAATCAAATGGACACGTCACCTGTCGTCTATGAAGAAAATTCTTTTACAACTTGACGTTGATCCGCAGCCTTGCTCATTTGATGCAATTACTGCTGTCGATGCTGGTGTAGATGTCATTTTACAACATGGCAGTGTTTCAGCAGATAACGCTGTGTCCCTTGTTCACGGAGCCATGTTCACCCGCGGTGCAAACAAGCTCTCATCAACAGGGATTTTCCTTGGTGGGAAAGATATAACAAAAGTTGAGGATGTTGCTTCTCGAATCTCAGAAACTTTCTTTGACTCGATTCGTGTAAGTGTTTTCCTTGACCCAGCGGGCGCAAATACTACCGCCGTCGCGGCTGTCATTGCAGCAAAACGACATATCTCATTCGTCACTTCAGCTGAGACGAAGTGCTGCCAGGCGATGATTTTAGGTGGTACCGGTCCTGTTGGCCAAAGAATCAGCCGGCTTCTCGCAGCCCAAGGAGCTCATGTCTATCTTGTCTCTCGAGACCTTGAGCGTGCATCTACATGCTGTCAATTCATTCAACAAAAGACACCAAACACACACTTGGAGCCCCTTTCAGGAAAAATGGTTGAGGAAGTGATCGGTTCTGTGGACCTCATCATTTCAGCCGGTAAACCAGGAATTGAAATGCTCACTGCGACACAGTTGTCTCAAGCAACCTCAAACACCGTGTGCATTGACCTCAATGCAGTACCTCCAGCCGGAATAAACGGTATTCAACCAGCCGACCAGGCTCGACGCGATGGTACAAAACACTTATATGGAGCTCTAAGTGTTGGAGAAATGAAGATGAAACTTCATAAGGCGGCTATCCAGCAGCTTTTTCAAACGAATGATCAATGGATTGATGCAGAAGCGCTACTCCTGCTCAGTGAACGACTGTCGTTTCCAGCCAACAAACCAATCAATAAGTGATGGGAAAATGCGAGCCAAAAAAATATAGCTTTTCGCTCGCCATCCAGGAATCACCACCGGCACGCCTCGTTCAAGCCCTGAGATAATAGCTGCGGCTGTAATTTCTGCGGACAAAGGGTGGCCTTGCGACCAGCTTGCCCGTTCACCACTTATTAAATTATCCCAGAATTCAGATTGCGTCGGCCCGAGTATCGCGACATTGACATCGATACCAAGTGATGCAAGCTCTGGCCGAACTGCACTCACAAACCCATGAAGAGCCGCCTTCGCTGCGGAATATTCAGAATGGAGGGGTAACGGATGAGCGCCGAGTATTGAGCCGATAAATACAACAGCTGGTGTACGACCATTGATTAACTGTGGGAGTGTTTTTTGAACAAGTTGAACCGGGGAGAAATAATCGATTTCGAACACGCTCCTCATTGTTTCGACAGATGACTTAAAAAAAGGACCGACAGCTCCTGCCCCTGCTGCTGTGATTAACAAATCAATACCTCCTAACTCTGCCGTCGAATAGCGAACCAACTCCTCTTGAAAAAGAACATCTGTAATATCTCCAGAGAAAGGCACGAGGAGCTCAGGATATTCAGAAGCAAGGTCAACCAGCCTCGCTTCACGGCGACCTGTGATGACTAATCTCACACCTCGTTCCGCAAGCGACCGAGCAAGTGCTTGCCCTACACCTGAAGTTGCACCGGTCAGAATACCTCGCTGACCAGAAAGATTTCGTACTACTTTAGTGAACAACACGTTATGTCGTTTCTGTTATCGGCGATGGTATTGAAACAGGAGATGAGGCGACCGATTGATTTTCACCGCCGCCATACTCTCTCACCGTAGCCTCATCTGGATCAATACGCCCAAGCATTGCTGGAGGCATACGACAATGGATGATCATTTTCTCATCGCCGAATCGCTTCGACAAAACCTCACCATTCTTGGCGAGCCATGCCAGCAGTCGACCGTTACCGCAATCTGTTTCCACTTCGATATCACGAAAACTTCTTCCTAAAGCATCGCTTGTGCATTCTGCGAGTTTATCGAGGCCAAAACCTGACTTCGCAGAGACACCTACAGCATAGGGATATCGTTCGCACAACCTGTCTCGTTTTATATGATCAGCAACTGCATCCAATTTATTTAAAACAAGTATTGTGTCTTTTACATCAACACCTAATTCCTCGAGCACCGTGTTCACTGCTTTTATTTGATTTTCAACAAATGGACTCGAGGCATCTGCTACATGAAGCAACAAATCAGCCTGCTGGGTCTCCTCAAGCGTCGCCTTGAAACTTGCAATGAGGTGATGCGGTAAATCACGAATAAAACCGACGGTGTCACTCAATAAAATCGGTCCCCAACTAGGCAACTTCCATCGCCGCGTCCTTGTATCGAGCGTGGCAAAAAGCTTGTCTTCCGCAAGAACATCTGCGTGAGTAAACGCATTCAGCAGAGTGCTCTTCCCCGCATTCGTATAACCTACGAGCGAAACAGTTCGCTGCTCATCCCTTGCCGCAACCTGTCGTTCGCGGCGACGATGAATAACTAACAATTCCTGCTTTAGGTCGTGAATTCTCTTTTCAACTAGCCGCCTATCGACCTCAAGCTGCTTCTCTCCCGGACCACGCATACCAATGCCCATCTTAAGCCGCGACAAGTGCGTCCACATTCGCTTGAGTCTCGGCAGTGAATACTCTAGTTGAGCCAACTCCACGGCCAACCTTGCTTCGTATGTCTGTGCACGGGCAGCAAATATATCAAGAATCACCTCCGATCGATCTAACACTTTACAGCCAAGCTCATGTTCGAGATTCCGTATCTGAGCCGGAGACAGATCATTGTCAAACATGACAACATCAGCATCATAATGCTCGACTACTGAGAACAGTTCCTGCAACTTTCCTCGGCCAATATATGTCCGCTGGTCCGGCTCGTGCCTACGCTGAATTAATTCAGCCACAACATTCGTACCCGCCGTGGTTGCGAGACCTGCGAGCTCCGCCAACGGATTTGTCGGATTCACTGGTGTACTGACATAGACGCCAACAAGTACAGTTTGCTCCAACTCATTGCTCGTTGTACGTTCTGACTGACTCACTCGCGACCTTCCTCTGCACCTGCAGCGAGGTGACAACAACTTTCCCAACGTCGAGTATCGAGTAGACCATCGGCAACCGCATCTTTAACCGCGCACCCTGATTCGTGGGAATGGCTGCAGTCAGGATATCGGCAGTGATTGGCAAGTGGTCGCAAGTCACGAAATGCTGCAGGGACTTCAGCGGGAACGGTTTCCCAAAGCTGAAACTGTCGGACACCGGGAGTATCAACAAAGGTCCCGTTATACGAGTGTGGAAGTAATCGTGCTGTCGTTGTTGTATGCCGCCCCTTATCGTTATCACGACTTACGCCAGAAACCGGCAACTCAAGCGTTGGCTCAAGCCGATTCAATAGAGATGACTTCCCAACACCACTTTGCCCGACGACGGCAGTGACCTGACCATCCAACTCGATTTTCAAACGAGAAAGACCATACCCCGTAACAGACGAACAGAGAATGACGGGATATCCCATGCGAGCATACACGCCAGCGAGCGGCAGAAGCTCCGCGGGGTCAATAAGATCAACTTTATTGATACAGATAACAGGACGAATACCTGCCGACTCCGCAGCTACAAGCATTCGATCAATCAGACCGGGCTTCAACTCTGGCTGTGCCGCACTTCCGACGATGAACAACTGATCCACATTCGCAACAAGTGTATGTCTGCGACCACGGCTTGATCGGCTCAAAGCACTACGGCGAGGTTCGATAAAACAAATGGCGGCCTCTTTGCCTCGCCCCTGCACCTGGACCCAATCACCGGCCGATACTGGATGGCGTTGATCTGTCGCAACATCATGGAGGACCTGTCGAATTGCACAGCGAGTAACCTCACCAGAATCATTTCGCACAAAACTATCCAAGCCATGAGCATGGAGCACCTGTCCCCGCCAGGTGTCAGTCATATGACCAGCAACATTCGAACAATCTTCAGCAGAAACTAATTTGACCGTTCGTTTCCGAGTAAGTTCTCCTTTGCCAGAGAGCCTTTCTGTTGAAGCAAGGTTCTCGCTCACGTCACCCTCATTAGCAAACTGTCGGGTAACATCCGTCTGACGTCGACGCGCATGACGGTTTTTACGAAAAGCGACTCGAGATATCCGAGAATTCTTCATGCCTTAAGCATACACACCTTGACACACCTGTTCATACTCCAGCCATCACCGCGACAACTCTTACGTGGTTTCAGTCGTAAAATTTACTATTTACGGCGAGGCTCCAACCCAGAAGCCTGCAGAAGGCTGCGGCTGAAAACATCTGTTTCGGCAAGTTTACTCTTTGCGTCGTCGGTTGCTCCTAGTTCAGCAGGATCATAGAAAACTTCGAACGCATATTTAGCAAAAGAGAGCGTGTCGCCCGGCTTGATGTGTTGCTCACTCACGCGAACACCATTTACTTTTGTCCCGTTACTGCTGTTGAGGTCCCGTACAATCCAGAGTCCTTCCTCAACAACGAGCTCACAATGGCTTCCCGAGATTGTTGAAAATCTCAACACAACATCAGCAGACTCACGTCGACCAACAACGAGAGTCTTTTTCAGTAGAGGTATTGAGTCTCCACCGCCAACGGGTTGTAATTCACCAAACATCAGCAGAACTCTCCGACATCATGATCGCAACACACTCTTGATTCATCATATCCAGACTACATAACTATACGATGTGAAAAACTGTCTCGTCTTTGATCTACTCCGATTTTGCATAAATTCTTGCAGGATTTGCCGTGATTAATCATCAGTGCCCCACAGGAACAAATACCGCTTGCTCTTCACTGCAGCCCGTGCGACTATTTAACCTGAATTTGAGTGGGCCAGGCAATCGCTGGCCAGATTGGATCTTGGATATTCAAAATGCATATTCCTCGCTCACGATGAACTGCATTTTTTGTGCCAAAACTATATCTGGCGGGAGGAAAGTCCGGGCTCTGCAGGATACGATGGTGGGTAACGCCCACCAGCCGCGAGGCTCGGGAAAGTGCCGCAGAAAACAAACCGCCAGCAGACTCCTGTTTGCTGGTAAGGGTGAAAAGGTGAGGTAAGAGCTCACCAGCAGGCCAGGCAACTGGCTTGGCTTGGTAAACCCCATCGAGAGCAAGGCCGAACAGAAGAGAGTCCGCTGGAAACAGTGGCTGGGGGCGATCCGCCTCGGTTTCTCTTCGGGTGGGCTGCTAGAGGTGCCAGGTAACTGTCGCCGTAGAGAAATGATTGCCGCTTTTGAGAAAGTTTCTCAAAAGAACAAAACCCGGCTTACAGGCCCACTCAGATTCTTCTTACTCTATTTGCTGCGATTACAACCGCGTAAACCCCTCTATTCACTCCTCAGGTACGAGGTCCCGACAAGCAGTCTCATCGAGTAATTTAAGAAGTTTCGAAATACACAGCTTATTTATGCTCACATTCATCTCTTGGGCTTCTGCCTTGAGCGTTTCGTGGAGAGACATGGGCATTCTGACTGTCACGACCCTCTGAACCTCGCGAACGGGCGTTTTTTCATGCTGTTTCTGACGAAGTGCGTCTAACATCTCACGAATTCTTGCGTATTCGGCAGAACACTCAAAACGCATAAGTGAGTCTGGAGTCTGAAATGTTCGTCGAACGATGCCATCAAGCCCCATGATTTCACGGAAAAAGATAATCCAGTCTGGATTCGCTGCAAACAGCCGCTCTGCTACCTCGAGGATCGCTTGGCCACCGTGTCCGTCAGCATTATTTACAAAGTCTCCGGATGCTTTTTGAGTAAACGCCGGCATTCATGATTCCTTTCAACATCGCGTAACACAGAGAAAGCCTTCAAGACATTTGTCCGTTATTCGCACTAACGTATCGAACAGCTCTCTCACATTTATCTGTTGCAACTCTGCATGGCGAGTCAAGCCTTGCAAGCAAGTCTTTTACTAGCAACGACTTAGCACGCATGCAGCAAGCCTGCCTACAAGTCAGGCAATCATGCTTGGTAGCGAGGCATGGCCTTCACTGCCTAAGAAGCGAGCAGCACCACGATTTCTCATCGGCTCAAGTGTCCATGAAGTCTCAAAGCCCACTTTGACTAAAAAGAAGCCCAAATGACCACATGCTTTTGTCGTTCAGCGACTATTCGACAGAACGACAAAAGCTAGCTCCGTCCCTGACCTTGCTCCGCCTCTCACTGATAGACCCGTCAACTCCAATAGCGGCAACCGGAAAATCAACCGACGCTCACAGAAAACGACAGGAACAATCAACACCTAAGAATTGGCCTCTTTCATTCCGTCACTGCGGCAAAGGCTGCCCAGACAAGAAACCCCAGCAGAAGAGGCAACCATCGTGAAGCAGACACCTCATACGTATGGCCAGCAAGCCATCCCACCCACCGCGCATGAATGAGTCCAACGACAGGGCTTAACGGATGGTGAAATGTCTGAAAAACAATCCGGAAGCTGAAGCTGCCTGTCAGAACAATGTTGGCCTGTCGACAATTCGATTCTTGACGACGCAAATGTGCCCATCTTTTATTTGAGGACAGTGGACGTGGTGAAGCCGTGCAAAACGGACGAGATCGACTGAACCGATTCGTTCAATGTACCAGCCTGATTTGTAGGCCTTAGATTGTTGCATTGTACAGTCACAGTAATTGTTTATTAAGCTGGCAAAGACGTGCGTTTCTGGCTCGACAGCGAGTACCAAAACATGCGTGCATCTCATCCAACTTAGGAGCCAATATATGAAAACTTTCCATGTATTTAGTGACACTCACCAACGCTCTTAACAATCAAGAATGAATGGTACTTCAACATTCCTTTCCTCAATAATTTTTCTCATGTCCAAGAAACTACATTACTAGCCTGATTTAAATACCACCACTGAAAAAAATGAGTGACATAATTTGACGCGCTCGCATGTTCGGCCTAAGAACCCTGTGCACATAGTTTCAAACTTTTAGTCAGAGAGGAATCCAATGATCTAGATGGTGAAGTCAGAATAGTGAACGTGGCTTTCGGTTCACCTGCAAGCACCCTCATGACCGCGGGGAAAGAATAACTTCAAACAAGTGATCCTGAATGCATGTTTCTGAGTAACAACAGTTAACGTTTCATCAGATGCATACCACCCACTTGTCGCAATTGAAGACCTACACACCAACCTTGCCTCCAAAAAAGCTCGAGGGAAATCAAAAATCGGTAAGGGCCTAGCATTGGTTCATTTTTTCACGCGGCGTGCCTGTTCTCCCGATCAACGGTTTACGCTCTGGCTTATCTTCAATCGAGCCATCGTCTCTTACGATTCTGACAGCCACTCGTTTATATGATGGCGTTCGAGACAAAGGATCGACTTCCTTCGGTATGAGAACATTACTTTCTGGATAATACATGGCCACACACCCTTGACGAATTTCTGGGTATGCGGCCACAGTCACATGCCGCATTTCACCGACATCGCTTTGAACACAACAAAGATCTCCATCAGAGAGCTTATAGATACGAATATCGTCTGGGTGCATAAGGACAATGTCACGGCGACTCTGATTTCGATACAGATCCTCCTCTTCATAAACAACCGTATTGAACTGGCCCTCACTACGAATCGTCATAAGTTGAAGACCATCTGGTACGCTTGGTAAGTCGTGGATATGAAAAATTGCTTTGCCATCATCAGTAGGGAATGTCGGGGTATCGATAGCACGACCAGGTATGAAGAACTCGTCCTTGGTTTGATCGATCTGAGACATTTGCTCAAGTCCTGGAATAATTCGACTGATCGCCTTACGAATCGTGCTCGTATGTGACATCTCAAGCCAATTCACCGGACTGCTTGCACCAAGGACTTGGTGTCCTATCTCAGCGATAATCTCAACTTCGCTTCGTGGCCCGTAGTCACCCCCTCGTTCATGCCTTGGTTCTCCACCATCCGAAAGACGAATGTAACTAAACATACTTTCTTGGGTAGAGGGCTCTGGCTCTTCGTCACGAGCAAGAACAGGAAGGATAATCGTATCTTCTTGTGCAGTACCGCGGGCGTGGCCAGTATTTAACGAAGTATTCAAATAGACCGTCATATCTGTGCGGGCAAGCGCACGCGATGCAAAACGAGCATCAGGGCTCGCACCAAAAAGATTCCCACCAAGACAGAATGCAAACTGCATGCTCCCCTGTTCAGCGGCTTCAAGGCACTCAACTGTGTCAAAACCACGAAATGATGGCAGCGTCACTCCCAGTTCTGATTCAAGTCGTTCGAAAATTTTGTCTTTCAGTTTTGGAGTCACACCAACAGTACCCATTCCCTGAATATTTGAATGGCCACGAATCGGTTGTAGTCCAGCACCAGGGCGACCAATCATCCTTCTCATAAGTGCCAGCTGGGCAATAGCCTGCACGGTGGCAGAACCATGGAGATGGTGCGTGACTCCCATGGTCCATGCGAAGACGGCTCGTTTGGAGGCGGCATACTGAATCGTGATATCGTCAATATCTGCTTTTGAAACACCTGACTTTTCAATAATTTCATCCCACGACAACCCTTCGAGCCGCTCAGATAATTTGTCCCAACCGTGCGTATGCTCAGTAAGAAATTCTTCATCAACAATTGGTTCTGGTGCATTATTCAACTCGGCTGCATGCATTTCTTTCAGCCGCTTCATCAGTCCATACAAGAGCGCAAGATCACCTCCCAAAAACGGTTGCACATATGAACTTGCTATCTTTGTCCCGAACAACAGGCTCACTGGATCACTGGGAACTGAAAAATTAACAAGGCCTGTTTCGATCATGGGATTCACGACAACAACCTTGCCACCCCGCCGCCGAACCATCATCAATGATCTCATCATGCGTGGATGATTACTTGCGGGATTGCCACCTATCAGCATAACGAAGTCACTTTTTTCAAGATCATTCAACTGTATAGTGCCTGCCCCCGTACCAATGACACTTGTAAGACCAACTCCACTTGCCTGGTGGCAGTAATAACTACAGTTATTTATGTGATTCGTCCCATACAGTCTTGCAAACAGCTGTAAAAGAAAACCTGCTTCATTACTTGAGCGGCCTGAGAAATACCAAAAGCTTTTCCTTGGCTCTACATCCTGAAGTTTCTTGACAATACGTTCGAAAGCCTCACTCCATGGTATTGGCTGGTAGTGCTGACTCCCCTTTAGGAGCAGAAGTGGCTTTACAAGCCTGCCAGCATGCTCCATCTGATATGGAGTAAATTTCTTGAGTTGAGCAATTGAATATGTATGAAAAAAATCATCGGGAATCGCATCTTGCATGTCTGCAACCATTGCCTGAAACGACTTTTTACAAACCTCAGGAAAGTGGCCCGATTCATTTACCATGCCACCAGCCTGACCGCCCATTCCCAGGGCACATGTTTTACATGCGTTTTTGCTCCGCATCGCTTTCCAAAAAGACCATAAACCTCCCGCTTCGTAGGCCTTTTTTAAGCTGTAACGTATTGCTCTCCAACCACCGCCAGTTCGAACCCGTACCATTACAAACCCCCGTTCTCATTTGTCATAAGCGGCAAAGTACAGACCTAGCCTAGGCGAACAGTAACTGTTTTATCTTCGAGATAAGCATCCAAGCCACGCTGCCCGAGTTCACGACCAAATCCTGACTGCTTAAAGCCACCAAAGGGTGCCGCCGCATCAAAAACGTCATAACAGTTCACCCAAACTGTACCGGCACGCAATTGCTTCGCCAAGATATGAGCTTTGCTTACATCACGAGTCCAAACTGCAGCAGCCAGACCGTATGTCGTTGCATTCGCGCGACGTACCAGCTCTTCCATATCAGAAAATCTCAAAACAGATAATACTGGCCCGAAAATCTCATCCTGTGCAATAGCCATTTCGTCACGCACTTCTGTGAATACTGTTGGCTCGACAAAAAAGCCCCGATCACCAACTCGCTGCCCCCCAGTTGCGCAAACCGCTCCATCTTTTTTGCCTTTGTCGATATAGCTCATAATTTTTTCAAACTGATCTCGATCGACCTGTGGGCCCTGATCGGTAGTGGGATCAAAAGGATCACCTACTCGCCGCTTCCTTGACAGGTCTACTACTTTCTCAACAAATGAGTCATGGATTGAGTCTTCGACAAAGAGCCGTGAACCAGCACAACAGCATTGCCCCTGATTAAGATGAATACCAATGTGAGCGCCCTCTGCAGCAGATTCTAAATCAGCATCTGCAAAAACAATATTCGGACTCTTACCACCAAGCTCGAGTGTTAGCCGCTTCATCGTACCCGCCGACTGACGAATGATGTGCTGAGCTGTCTCACCAGAACCTGTAAAAGCAATCTTATCCACACCGGGATGTTGAACGATTGCAGCACCGGCGGTTGGCCCGAATCCTGGCACAACGTTAATCACTCCATCAGGGATGCCAGCTTGTTGTGCAAGATAAGCCAAACGAAGGCAGGTCAATGGAGTTTGTTCAGCCGGCTTCATGACAACCGTACAGCCAGTTGCCAACGCCGGACCCCACTTCCAAGCCGCCATAAGAATTGGGAAGTTCCATGGAATAATTTGCCCAGCAACACCGACTGGTTCTCGTCGTGTGTAGCATAAAAAATCACCACGCACTGGAATTGTACTGCCTTGAATTTTGTCTGCCCAGCCAGCGTAGTAACGGATGCATTCAATTGCTAACGGGATATCAACAGAGCGAGCATCCTTGACTGGCTTTCCGTTGTCGAGAGACTCGATAGCTGCGAGCTCATCTATTTCAGCTTCGATGAAATCACAGAATCGATGCATAATCTTCCCCCGGTCACGAGCATCCATGCGGGCCCACGGCCCTTCGTCGAAAGCGCGACGAGCAGCGAGCACAGCGTGTTCAACATCATCCGCGTCACCCTCCGCGACCCGAGCAATCACTTCTTCGTTTGACGGATTTATTGTGTCAAACGTCTTTCCAGACTGTGCTGGGACCCACTGGCCATCGATGAATAATTGAGTCTGCCGAATAAGCGGATCTGATCCTGACTCAGGCATCTTGAGCCTCCTTTTTGGTGAACTACTGCAACAGCATATCGCCTCAATTTGCGATGATACAGTTGCCGGTTGTATCGTACCCGCGCTATGATAGAAGGGACACAGGGATACCTTCTTGCCGGCGTGGCAATAATTCCCAAATTCGTGTGGAAATATGCTGGCAGATACTGTTTCGTGATTCGAAAATCACACGCGCAGCCGGCTACACCGTAAACACCTAGGAGTTTTCAATGACGTTTCTGAAACCATCTCGAAGCATCATCGTTGGTATTGCAACTCTCATTTTAGTTGCCTCAGCAAGTTACTCTCTGGCCGATATCGTAAGCGGCCCACAACCCGGAGATCGCGTTGGGGCCTTTACTGTAACCAAAGCAGCCGGCAATCCGAGTGACGGTGTCGAAAATGGAAAAAGCCTTTGCTATCGATGCCGCATGGGCAACAAACCAGTCGTCATGATTTTTGCTCGAACCGCAGACAAACCACTTGCAAAACTTATCAATGAACTTGAGGGTGAAATTGAGGAGCATGAAGATGCTCAATTGAGCAGTTTTGTGAACATGATTGGCGCAGATAACGATAGTCTGAAGACAGCAGCCACGAAGTTTGTCAAAGATAACAACATCCAAAGAGTGGCATTCGTCGTTCCTGAAGATTCAAAGAACGGTCCTGATGATTTCAAAATTTCTCCTGAAGCAGATATGACTGTTGTCTGCTATAAGGGTGGCCAGGTTGTCACCAGCCATGCACTGAAGAAAGGTGAACTCGATGATGGGAAGATTAGTGCCATCGTCGAATCAGCCTGCAACCTGGTTGACTAGTTCGTTCCAAGAGACCTTACAGATACCTATGGTGGTACAGCGATAATCGGCTCGGGCTTGCGAAAAAAAGCCCGAGCCGGTTTTTTGAGTCAGGCGGTTTTTTGACTCAGGTTTTCTTGACTCAAATTGCTCTCCTCCTTAAATCTTTACGTATTCACGGATGCACCGATGAAAAGATGGGGTATATTGGATTTTCAATAGACGAAGTTCTGTCAAAAACAGCACATCTCCAGAGGGCGGCGTAGCTCAGTTGGTTAGAGCACAGGCTTCATAAGCCTGGTGTCGCCGGTTCAAGTCCGGCCGCCGCTATTTGCTCTCGTACACAAAAATATGGTAACTCATCTGACGAGGCGACTTGTTTTGCGCGGATATATTCGTTGTTTATCCTGACTTACTCGTTTTTCCAAATTCTTTTCAGTCGTTAGGAACCGTTTCATTGCCTTCCGTGGCACCTGAAATTAGCCTTACACTGAATAGTGTCATAGCGACATAACAAAGACTGAGGGGACTTCGTGCAAAGCAGTCATTTCATGAGATTCTTTTACCAGACTAGTAAATCTCGTGGTACCGCCGCGTCTCTTCGTTACCCTATCCGGCAAAGCCTTGGTGGTGTTGAACTGCTTGAGAATCGCCTCGTGCTTGCTGTGGACATGGGCTCTCTTGATCGCCCACCACTGAACCAAACTGATTCAGTTTATATCGAAAATTCACAGATCGGTCCGTCACCGATAGTAATGAGCGCGTCTGAGATAATTGGAGACCAAACGAATAGTTTTATTATTACAGCAGTTGCAAACGGTGTTGTCGAAAAATGGATACCTTCTACAAACAGATGGGTAAACGTCTCAACACCTGTCAGCACTTCGAATACGAGTGAACTCATCAAGCTACTCAACCTTCGCTTGATTCAGCAAGGCGACCGAATCCAATGGAAGCCCGATGAATCAACAAGCTTGCCAAACTTCCAAAACGCATTCGCGATCATTGGATGGGATGACGGCCTCCCACAAAACCCACCATCAAGCGAAGCACCCGCAATGGTGCAAGACCTTCGATTTGGTCAGTCGGGGGGACCAAACTCACTGACCGTCGCTTGGAACGCACCTGAATCAGTTGGGAACTCAACGCATTACACAGTCACAATAGATAACGGAGCAACGAGCACAACCTATGTCACAACATCAACGAGTAAACAGTTTTCAGATTTACAGACCGGTGTCACCTACACGTTCTGGGTCTGGGCAACAGATGAACACGGGACGGGTCCCACATCAACCATTTCAGGGGCTCCTTCAAAGGACCAGACCCCTTCTTTCAGCACCGTATCTCAATGGTCTCGTGATTACACACTATCGTTTTCTGAGTACGAAATGGGGGCGGCAGATGTCCCAACACTGCAGTCTTTTGCAAGTGCCCTGCACAACGACCAATGGATTCTGTTAGCAGGTCGCACAAATGGACTTCATGGATTTTCCGGTGATGGAATTGAAAATTTTCCACCGAAGTATCAAAACACAGATGTTTGGGTTATTGATCCAGTAACGAAAGAAAGCTGGAGCCGATCGCTCGAAGACCCAAGTAGTGGTCTGAATCAGAGCATCATTGCCAGCCTTTCAGCAACCAATACTCAATCGTATCAGGATGGCAATACCCTGTTTATTGTTGGGGGCTATGTGTTCGATTGGACGACTTATCAGTTCACAACCTACAACGCATTGTCGGCTCTTGACCTTCCTTCACTCGTAAATTGGGTGAAGGGTACGGACTCATCACTAGCGTCAAATGCCATTCTCCAAACACCCGGCGATGCCTCGACTGACGAATCTTACTACGGTGGTTTTTTTGCTGTGACCGGCGGCGGACTCGAGAGAGTCTCACAACAAGACGACCGCTACCAACTTATCTTTGGCCAGAATTTCGAGGGTGGTTACACTCCCGGAAGTAATGGTGTCTACACATCTCAAATCCGTAGTTTTGACATCACGTATGACATGACATCAGGCACGTTGGCATACGACAACGAAACGGTGAGTCCAGTTGGTGGAGACCCCACTTCATTTCGACGTCGAGACTTAAACGTCTTCCCGATCCTTTCCCCGGATGGTCAGGGTGGCATTACTGAAAGCACTGTAGCACTCGCCGGTGTTTTTTATAATGGAGAGGGTGTCTGGACAGTACCCGTTGAAATAGGTCCCGATGGCATTCCTACAATGGATGATCCAACGACTGACTCGGGAGCCTTTAAGCAGGCCATGAATCAATATGAATCTGGCAAAATTGGAATTTACTCTCAAAGCTCTGGAGAAATGACTGAAGTCCTTCTTGGTGGTATTTCAGCTAACACATTCGATCCAAATTCAGGTCAGTTGAGCTACGATGACAACTACGGTTTCAATAGACAGATAACGGCTGTGTCGAGGGATTCATCTGGCAATTATCAGCAACAGTACATTGCTGATTTCCCAGACATTTATGATGGCCATGCTAATCTTCTTTATTTTGGCGCAAACGCACGCTTCTTTCCTGCTCCCGGAATAAACGTTTTTTCTGATGACATAATTAACGTCGACGCGTTAACAACTGAAACTGTTCTTGGACATATGTTTGGTGGTATTGCAGCAGATCAGCCAAATTTTGGAAATACCGTTGCCTCATCATTCATCTTTGAAGTGAGATACATTCCTCCGAGTTCATAGAAATACTTTTGATTACTTAGCCAAACAGCAAAACAAATGACGTATTACATAAATTCGATGAAGAGATTCGAGCAATGCTGTAGGTATGTTCGAAAGAAAACCACAGAAATGAATAGGGGATGAACATCGTGCGTTTAACACACTGTTCATAATTCCTTTTCATGACACTCATGCTTTTCTATTTGCGGCCCTTTGTCTGCTTCTCTAAACTTATAGTTTCTTCAGGAGCACCATTGAATTGGAAAATAATGGTCCTAAAAGAATCTTCTCCACCATAAGGCGCCTTGGTTACAGTCACTTAATTTGAACTTGGCTATCGAGGTTATGACCGAAATACAGTAAAATCCGACCCATGATCTATGGGAAATTTTTATTACCAAAAGTTGATTGTGAGACTGATATGCTTCACCGATGCCTGACTTTCTTTTCATCCGCTTTTCTCAGTTCTCCTGAAGCGAATCCTTTAAAGATATTCTGTGTGGGATTCATTGCGGCCGCATGTGTTCTCTCAAATATCACGTTCGCAGCTAGTACAAATCGCCCAAACATTGTTCTCATTTTCACGGACGACATGGGATGGGGTGATCTCCCTGGCTTCACAACAACGTCTGATATCAAAACCCCAAACATTGATCGCCTTATTAAAGAAGGAACAAAGTTCAATGACTTTTATGTTGCGCAAGCAGTTTGTACTGCCTCTCGCGCTGCACTTATGACGGGATGTTACGCCAACCGCGTTGGGCTTGAAGGGGCATTAAACCACACAAGCACGACAGGCATTTCGCCAGATGAGGAACTTCTGCCAGAACTTCTACTCAGGGCGGGATATGCAACTGGCATGTTCGGCAAGTGGCATCTTGGCCTACCTCCTTTTTTCGCCCCTTCAAAAAATGGCTTCCAGGAATGGCTTGGTATTCCTTATTCAAATGACAACACAAAATATCATCCTGTACTGGCAGACTCTATGCCACCACTTCCACTCTACGACGGCAGCACTGTCATTGAAACAGATCCCGATCAGCGTCTGTTTACCAAACGACTTACTGATCGCTCTGTGAATTTTATCAAGAAGAACAAGGCTCAGCCTTTCTTCTTGTATGTGCCTCACATCATGCCCCATGTACCAATCTTTGCATCAGACAAATTTCGAGGCAAATCAGCCCGAGGATTGTACGGAGATGTTATCGAAGAAATCGACTGGTCTGTTGGTGAAATTGTGAAAGCGATCGACCAGTACAAACTCACTAACAACACACTGATTATCTTTACGAATGATAATGGCCCATTCTTAAGCTACGGCACACATGCGGGTCAGTCTGGTGTTCTTCGGGGTGGTAAACTCACAACATTCGAGGGTGGCGTCCGAGTACCAATGGTAGCTCGATGGCCGGGTACAATACCCGCAGGACGGACGTGTATTACTCCGATTATTTCAATCGACCTTCTACCAACATTTTGCCACTTGGCTGAAGCGCCTCTGCCGCACAAACCAATTGATGGCATGAATATCACCGAAGTTCTTCAAGGATCAGCGAATACTGTCAACCGGCAAACCGGGCTCGTGTTTTATGCTGGAAGTGAGCTTCAGGCTCTTCGAGATGGGAAATGGAAGATCCACTTTCCCCACAAATACCTTGTTATCAACGGAGAAACAAGAACTGATGGCAAGCCTGCGGGGTTTGGTCGCCTTGCACCGCAGTCAATTAGTAACAGTGGTATTGAAGGCATCGCCAGCAGGCATGGCTATGTCGTACGCGAATTACCATTATCACTGTATGACTTAAGTGCGGATATCAGTGAGTCCAAGAATGTCGCTTCTGATCACCCCGAAATTGTTAAGAAATTAACTGCTCGTGCTGACCGGTACCGAAAAACTCTTGGTGACAGTCTTAACAATATGAAGGGAACACAAACCCGACCAGTCGGGCGAAACAATAGAACCGAATAACTCTCATACATATTTAAAAATCTGTGCGACAAACAAATCCAGTAACAAACTCTGACTTCCTTCTCTCTACTGATGCTGCAAAAGAACTCTACGCGAAAGGAGCGGATACGAATATATTTTGCAAAAGTGAGGACGTGGTGGTTGTGGGTTCACCACAACCACATCGGCCTGAAGATCGAGATGGTGATCCGCTTTATGAGAGTTATCAAGCAGACTATGC
>CAJXFK010000061.1 GCA_913052575.1 uncultured Planctomycetaceae bacterium | reverse complement strand
TATCGTTTGGTTTCTCTTGGTCCCACGCCAATGCACAGCGGGATCCATCGAGTTCGAACGAAAGCCGATTCTTCCGACCGGCTGAAACCTGGCTGACGCTGAAAACACCACGAGCCCCGCCCGAGAGTTCAATCAAGACAGAGGCATAATCCTCGGTGTTAATATCTTGCGGTTCGTAGTCACTGGGTGAGAGTTCCTTGCCGGCATATGTCTCAATTTGTTTCTTCGGTTTCATCCGTGTCTTGTGTACGGTACGCAGGTCAGCCATGACGCGAACGATGCTCTCACCAGTAATAAATTGCAAGAGATCACACCAATGACTCCCAACGTCCGCGACTGCTCGACTGTCTCCTGACATTTCCGGTTGCAACCGCCAATTCCAGTCTGTCTGGAGATACAGCCAGTCTTGCAAATAGGAGCCACGGAGAGTGAATACCTCGCCCAACTCACCTTTTTGGACCATTTGTTTAGCGTGCTGGACCAGCGGGTAGTAGCGATAGTTGAAATCCACGGCGTGGATCAGACCCGACTCCGATGCGAGTTTCACAAGTTCCCGACTCTCTGTACTGTTCATCGCCAGAGGTTTTTCGCTGATCACATGCTTGCCGGCAGCGAGAATATCTTTGTTTACCTGATAATGGAGGTGATTCGGTGTGCAATTGTGAACGACACGGATTTGAGGATCGGCCAGAAGTTCGCGGTAATCACCATACGACTTCTCGATGCACAAAAGGTCAGCCTTACTGCGAGCAAGCTCGGCATTGGCTTCGGCCAGGGCAACAAATTCGATGTTTCCCAATCGCCTTCCAGCCTCGACATGTACTGGACCGATAAATCCAGTGCCGATAACTCCGGCTGCGATTTTCTCTGCCATTGACGAACTCTCCTTTAACTCTAGAAATAAATTCACAGCTTTACTTCACTGAACCTAAAGAAAGCTGAACCCAAGAAATGTGATCTTATCGGTTAGCCATCGGTTCTAGCAACCAGCACAGTATCGATTTCGCATCGGGCACCTTGAGATGAGCCGTTTCCTATTGAGCCTACTATTCGTTGAAAAAATTTTCCCGTTTTAAAAATTTCTGCAGGCATAAATTTGATACAGCGGCATGAAAACCGCCCCTGAGAGAGCGTAGCACAAGCCAAACAGTAGCTTCATTCCCAAACCCTTACAAACCCCGGTGGGACGCACGGTGCTTCCCTGATAAGCTAGAAAAAAGAAATTCTTTGACTTTTAACAAGGGAACCCAATGGGCTTTTCTGACCGCGGCTATTATCGCTTTGACAACTCGTACCAGCGACAATCTGACTGGACTGCGGTAATAACCCTCATTATTGCCAACGTAGCCGTGTGGGTGCTTAATCTCTTAAGTGACGGGCTCTTTGGTGGCCGAAATTTTATTAATAACGTTCTTGCGCTCCGTGGAGACCTTCCTGAGCATCTGTTGGAATGCTGGAAGTTGGTTTCCTATGGATTCACCCACGACGCAACATCACCATGGCACCTTGCTTTTAATATGCTCGCCATCTTTTTTTTCGGCAGAGCTGTTGAACAAGTTTTGGGAAAGGCGGAATTCTACCGTTTTTACTTTGTTGCAATCGTGGCGTCAGGGCTCGCATGGCTGATTAGCGTCAATGTATTTTCCGATGGCTTTATTCCACCAGGTCGCACGTACCTCATCGGCGCAAGTGGTGGGGTCATGGCGGTGCTGGCAGTCTTTGTCTGGTACTTCCCACGACAGGAAGTACTGATTTGGGGCATTCTTCCTGTACCTGCATGGGCTCTTGGGATTCTCTATTTCGTTACAGACATCCAGGGCGCAACTCAGGGTGGTGGAAATGTTGCCCACGTCGCACATATTGGTGGTGCCGTTTTTGGTCTCCTCTATGCTTGGCGAGGATGGAGTCTGAGCGGTTTATCTGACCTCGGAGGGCGGCTCAGACAAATGCGTCGTCGTTTCAAAATTGTTCGACCAGACGATGATGTTGATAGCTCACGCAGCATCAAAGAAGATGAGCGGAGTCTTCAATTACGAGTTGATCAGATTCTCGAGAAAATTAGCCGCTCCGGTGAATCGAGTCTGACAGATGATGAGCGTGAGACTCTCACTCGTGCAAGTCGACGGTTTAAAGGACGCTCACAATAACAGCGCAGCTATGTGATCTCATTCTTTATTACTTATCGCAGAACGTTTTCGTTCGGCCCTGTCACGATGCGTACGCTTTTGAGACTAGCTGATCGAATTTGATCAACACGTGTGACAAACTGCTGAAATTCTTGATCATCAAGTTTTCCACAGAATACTGAGTGGACCTGCCCTACCGTATCCAGCACAACAACATTGGGCTCCCCTGGAATAATCCCAAACATTCGCTCAAGTGATCCTTCAAAGTCGAGCCAGAGTGGAACCAACGGTGAGTCCTTCCGTATGCGAGCTCGAGCAACTGGCTTAAGTGCCCTAGGCACTTCCGTAAGCGACGCCACAGGAATGACGCGTACGTCTGGCACCGGCACACCCGAAGGCCAATTCATGATTCCACGAACTGGCTGCTGTGACCAGGCATCAGCGGAGACCGTATCTGCTGTTGGGTGAAAATGGAGATGAAGCTTCCGTCCTAGTTGCAGTGATTTGTCTGCACCATGACGTTCTGCATAGACAAGAATGACAACGTCTCCCAAAAACGCACGTGTTTCACAAGAATTTTGGAATTGATCCTCCATCGCAATATTCATAACACCGTCAGCAGCAACGTCTTGCGATTCAAAGAAAATACCGACCACGAGTCCTAGACATACACAATGAAAAAAATACTTGTTGGGAAATACCATGGAAAATTACTTTCTATTACGATCACCTGTTACGCTGCCTGCCGGCACTCATCCAAGGGTGTAAAGGTAAATACTTCAGCGTCTTCAATATCATGCTGGTCTTCATCCATTTCTGCCGAACCTGGACGCAGGATTCCAAGAATTGCTGGAAGAAGAACAAGTGATGTCAGGGTGCACATTGTCACACCAAGTGTGAGGAGTCGGCCAAGGCTTTCGAGCCCGCGATGACTCGCAACCATCAGCGCACCAAATCCAAGAATGGTTGTCAGCGCGTCAACTAACACCGCATTTGCTGTTGAGGCACTAATGCTATATTTGCCGGGGCGTTCTAATGCATCGTGAACAATATGAACGCCGTAATCGACGGCAATCCCGAGGATAAGTGGGATGCCGATGAGGTTTGCAGGATTCAGATCAATCCCAAGAAGACCCATAAGCCCAAGTGTAAGGGCCATGCCAGCCGCGAGTGGCAATGCCGCGAGGAGAGAGTGGGTGAGGCTACGAAAGCCTATCTACAAAATTGCGATAATAACAATAAGGGAATAGAGCGCAGCCTGCTCATAACTCCTCTTCATTTCTAATGAGGCTTCGTATGCCTGAAGTGGATTGCCTGTTGCTTTTGGATCAACGCTACGAACATCACTGACGAAATTCTTAAGTGCTTCGAAGTTCCAGATATCGCCCCGACCATAAATTTTCAGTAAATGCTTTCCACTCGAACCAACAAATCGATCTACAAGACTTTCTGGCAAATCGTTGAGTGAAGGGGCAACTGGATCAGAGACGGCACTTAGTGCATGAAGACGGCTTAAAAGCTCACCAGCAGAACGTTGCTGAAACGTTGCTATTGCCTGATAGCATTCTTCAGGCCTCATTCGTCTGAGACAATCACGGGCTCGTTCCAGGTGCCAGGCAGCCCTCATGCCACCCGGACGCCTTGCTGCTTCAACCTGTGCCCACCCGAGTGATTCGCCGAGAGCATCAAGGCGATCGAGTGGGATCTGTGGCGGCCGCTCTGGTAACTGCTCCAATCGCTCACCTATTCGAGTAATAAGTGGTGTCTTGACTTCCTCGTCTCCAGAAAGAAGGGACGCAATTTCATCGACTCGCTCCACCGTTGATAACTTGGCAAGCTTTTCCTTCCTCGCAAGTAATTCCTCTCGGGAGTCAGCGATCGAAAGTGCATACCAAACACTCTGATCACACTCTTCCAGAAGCTTCTTTTCAATTTCAACACTCTCGAGCCCATCAGGCTGAAGATTCAGTAAATTGTGGTCGTATTCAAGATCATGAATGCCGGAACTCAGCGCAAGTATTCCTGCTACTGCTGCCAGCAACACAAATCGCGGGTGCTGCGCAAATGGCCGTAACCAACGGTGTACTGGGACAGGCTCAGGGATTTTTCGGCCGAACCGGCTTCGGTCAATGATTGCAATGACCGCTGGCAATATCATCAGTTCGGCAGCACAACAAAGCAGAATACCGCCTCCAGCAATCAATCCTAACTCAGCAACACCAACAAAGCTGGTTAATGCTGCAGAGAAGAATGCAATTGATGTTGTCACCGCACCAGTCAAAATACTTGGACCAACAGAACGACTTGTTTCAATAATGGCGGCATCACAGCCAAGACCCTCACGACGCATCGCCAAGTATCGACCGATGTAGTAGGTCCCATAATCAATGCCTACACCGATCATGGTGACTGTGAATGTCACGCTCAGAATATTGAGATGACCAACACTGCCTGTAGCCCATGCGAAAGCCCATGCCATTCCGATTATAAGAACACCATTCGCCATCAGTGCGTGCCGGATACCTCCAAAGCCAGCTACAATGACAATCGCAACAGCTGCAAGTGACAAACCACTCGCCCAGACCATTGACTGTTGGCTCGAACGCATTTCATCGTCTTCCATTACTGGCAATCCAGTAAGTCCAATCGTTGCGTCTCCATGTCGCTGTGAGACAACCTCAATTTCTTTTCTGAGCGTGTCGGTTGCTACAGAAGCACCAGCAAAACCTTCTTCCTCTTTGGCCAAACGCAACAAGACAAAACCAAGCTTTCCCTCTTTTGCCAAGAGATACTGACTTGAAAGATCACGAAGTGTCGACAGGCTTCCAGGCATACTTGGCCATGGTGAAACATAGTTTTCCGGTTGAATTTCATTCACACGACCTCTTTCAGCAGCTTCAAGACTGGCTAAAAGACTTTCACTGTATCGCTCAAGCGTCTGAATCGGTGGCTCATCGTGCTGCATTTGAGACTGCTGTCCAGAAACAACGGTCGCTGCTAAGCCACCAACCATCGTGCCAACCTTGAGTTGACTCCACCCTCCCGCCAGAACAGGTTCGGTACGGCTTATAAATCGATCTATTGAGGCCAGATCATTCGGAGAAACATAATGAAGGCCCTTGGCTCGAATTTGTGTGAGATCAACCTCATGGAGAATCGAATAAAAGAGATCACTTGTCAGAGCAAGTTGCTGTGAAAGATCTTCAAGAGCAGCAACTGTTGCAGACCGATTCACACCTTCAACGACAACGACCGCATCATCGTCTTCGCCAAATTCATGGATATAATCAATCCATAACTTGTTGTATTCACTATTCGGATCAAGAAGATCAACACGGCTGACCTTATAACCCAGAGATCCTGAGGTCCACACGCCGGCAAGTACCGCTGTAAGCACAGCGATTGTCACGATAAGCCAAGGCCGTGCAAGACACTGCTCTGCCCAAGCAACCATGAGACGACTTAGCAAACTCTTACCATGGTCCGTATTGTTCTCTCTACGAAGTCGTAAATGAACATTTTTTCCAGAGGAACCTTCGGTTCCTTGTTGAATTGCAGCAGTATCCTCAGGGTGATCCGACATAAGAAAAAAAGATGGCTGCCTTCCAAGGATGATGAGTTCTCTCATACACAAAACATGAGGGAATCGTGGGAGGCGAGAGCATAGAGATGAAGATCACTTGAGCCAAGACCTCGTCATCCAGTCAAAATACATAGGATGCGTAGGAATACCGAATTATTCCTGATTTTCATTGGCCCATATGGCCCGAAACATCCGAAACACACAATACGTCAGAGGTGGGTAAAACGAACTGACTGACGTCACGGGGGTTTTGGCAGGGGGACAACTTATGGAAAAAACGATGCGTCGCAGCATCGTTATGGCAACAACGCCAACGATTGCTTCTTTTCTTTTTCTTTTTATATGTGCCCAGTGGATAAACAATACCGTTTGTTGTGCCGCATCCCAAGAGCAAGCCTCTTCTCCACAGAAAAAACTTTCTATCCTTGGGACTGATTGGGGAAGTTCAAGTCGACACGCAAGACGTCGTGCTGAGGAAGCACTTCCACTCAACAAAATGTCAGAAGACAATCGACTGGCAGTGCAAAAATCACTTCAGTCAACGACTCTTTATAGAAGACTTCCCGTCGAACTCTTTACATGTGATAGTGAACTTTTAGCTTTTTCTCTCGATAAGCCAGAGGCAATTGTTGATATCTGGAGATTGCTGGGAATAAGCAGGCTGTCTTTAGATCCTACTGGTCCCGATGAGTGGAAACTCACCGATGGCTACGGAACTGTCGGCCAATTGCAACTTGCCTATCGTGAGCGCAGGCAACATGGTGGCATGCTTGTCTTTCAAGGCCAGGGTGGCTATACAGGCCCTCTGTCACCCAAGAACCTGACCGGTGGGTGTGTCTTAATGGTGAGATACCGCGAAGCCGAACCCATGGTTGATGGAAGACTTCGTCAAGCTATTCAAATTGATGCTTTTCTCAACATGGACGGCATTGGTCTTGAAATTGTGACCCGGACACTTCAGCCGCTCATTGCTCGATCGGCTGCCGCCAATCTTCACGAGATTTGTCTTTTCATGTCAAGCCTTTCTGATGCGGCGACAGTGAATCCACACGGTGTTGCAACACTTGCCGGAAGACTTACTCAAACATCTGAAGCCGATAGAAAAACACTTGCTTCTGTTGCCAAAACAGTTGGCAAACGTCAAAAAATCCAACAACCTCGGCCTCACCACCTTGTTGACAATGAAAAGAACGTGTCGGCAGACCAAGTCTCTGTAGATTTATCATCTCGCTGGCTTCAATCAGATGAGCTCGATCATTTTCAGAAGTGATAAACCTCAACGAGATGTATCACCCCGGCAACATTGATGCGAAGAACTTTTATTGTGAACCATCGTTTGGCAGACCGCCATCAGTTGCGAAGAGTTGTCGTCGTATGTGACCTGAAGATTCACGCACAAGATTCAGTTGATTGAGAATGGCGTCGCTTACCAAAGCCTGCACTTGTTCAGATGAAGGGCCCGAGGGCTCCTGATGACCGGCAGATAAGCGATTGAGTACCCGACTCTCCAGGTTATGAATACTATCAAAACCAAATGCCGACCAGTCGGCTTCTTCTACTGGCTTCGTGGTTACCATTCGATGAACAATACCACTGGCATGCTCCGCGTAGAGCACCTGACGATTACCTATTACTTCAGTTTCTTTTATGAGCCAGGAAGCATGTAGTGGCAATCCCGCAACAGATTGGTCAACAAGTTGCCCAATGGCCAAGAAATCGAGCCTCTGACGATCTGGGGACGCTTTCATCGGACGACCAATAGTAATCTCATCGAGTACTACAGACGCGAGTGTCGTGTTCGGGTCAGAAAATGAATGAACTGAAACCTCGCCTGCAGAAACACCGACGAGATACCCTTCAATGTGTACTGCTCGATTAATTCGTGACGCGTGATCTACGACGCCAAGACTGCTGATGCCACTCTCAGTATCAAAAGAGAGTACCTCAAGGTATTGGGGAGGTACCTTCCACCCGGATCCTCTCACAGCATTTGAAACAGGCTGGATGAAATCATCGAAGCGAGGTTCTGGAAAAACAATTGGAAGACTCGTATTTCTGTCCCAGTTCACATGCCCTCTCGCTTGAACTGGAACCGTCATTACACCTTGCTCTGGGAAAAAGCCCAGAGCTAAATGGTCGCCATCACCGCGCAGCCTACGGTTTCCGGTGATCTCCGTGCTACTGCCACTGTCTCGCGTAAGTGCATGCCGATGCAAAAGTAATGGGTTTACTGGATCAGAAACATCAAAGATCGACACCTGAAGCCCTTGCATGCGTCCCGTCTCTTCGTCTGCATCTGAACCTATCGTCAGCAGGTAATTCTCATCGATTGGCTGAATGTGATCCGAGAAGCCAGAAACGTGAAGTTCACCGAGCAATACTGGATTGGTTGGAGAATGAAGATCAACGACAAACAGCGGGTCTGTCTGTCGGAACGTGACAAAGTACGCACGACTGTCTACGAAACGTACTGAGTAAAGATTTTCATTTGAGGCAAGACCACGGAGGGCTCCAACCTCCACCAAACTATCACCCTGATGTTCAAGTACGACAACACCGCTCCCCTCACCCCATGTTTCCACAACGACACGCAAGAAGTCCTCTTGTTCATCGGCTGCAAATTGATTGAGAACATTGCCACGAAAGCTTCCCTGAGCAGCAAGTGAAACAACTGGTGATCCACTTTCATCTAAACTAAATGTAACTTTTGTGACACTAGTAACTTGTTGGCTCCATGGCAGAATACTGACATCACCCCATGAGAATCCAGCATATTCATCAAAGACATACATGTTGTCAGCAGTCGCAAAGAGTTGAGTCGAACCCTTTGTGAAAAAGCCAACTGTCACGGCAGGCTGAGATTCTGATCTTGTAACATCAATCGATGTCACTGTTGTCAGCTGTTGGTAAGCACCAGCCTGAGGAACATCAATCACTGTTGGAGAAACAAGCGCAGCCACATCCAGTGGATTACCACTCGCATCAACTTGATAGATCTGCGGTGTCATCAATTCAATCAGCCGCTGTCGCACTCGGAGTGAATATGCTTCAGCTGTTTCATACATCCCAGCAGGCTTTTGCGGAACTCTCGTAGAGGACGAATATTCACGAAAACCAAGTGATGATATAGCACGGTGAGATTGAATTCCGTAAGGACTTCTTGGCCCAACCATTCCATCATAACTTGATGCGCTAGCAATAATATTGGGCGTTGGCAGGTCCATATGATGATTAAGCACAAGCCGCAACTGCCCATGAACCATTCGTGAACTGGCAAGTAATCCGTCAATTGTTAATCGCTGAACGATTGACACGTCTGCTGCGTCACTGACATCAAGGACGACGATTCCAGTTTGTGGTCGTCCGAACACCGGTGGCAATCTTCGCCACCGAGCATCTGATAATTGGGTACTCCTCGTATTAGCCTGTCGCTGTGAAACGATAGTCAGCGTATCACCGTATAGATACATACCAACGGTCTGACCTAGGGTCTCAACAGTAACTTGATCAAGTAATTCAGGTGATGCCTCAGAAAAACCGCGCACAATCGAGAGTCTGCCATGTGCAAGTGTGTAGAGCGTATCGTTCTCCACTTCCACAAAATCAGCCTCATCTACCCCATGTATTTGGGTTCGGGTCGAGGATGAATTGTCGTCTACTGCCGTATTTGGATGACCACTTTCACCTCTGCCATGAGTTATCACCACATCATTGACTTCCTGCAAGCCGATCCACGGATTCTGGAATGCTGGCTTTCCAAGTACATGCTGCCATTGCTGCACTGACTGTTCGACAAGCCAGTCAGCATATAAATCAGTAGATGAAAATGTTTCAGACTTAGAGCCAATCGCATGCGCAAGTGTTATAGATTCTGATTCAGTATCAGATGATGTCATGCCATCAGGAGTCGAGGTGTCACCTGTAAGCATTTGCCTAGGCTCAAGCTGCTCTGGCAACAGAACGGCACCAAAGCACAGACAAGAACGATTTGCTCGATGTCGGAGATATCGAGCAAACTTATAGAGCCAATTGACGAGGGGCATGGTATTCCCTTTGCGAAAAGCACACAAACGTAAAAATTTTCTGATGTCGTGAAGGCAACGTTTCGCTGTCCTCACAATTTCCACTTTCGGATGCCCCCTAAACCTTTACGAAAATGCTCCTTTTTTAAGTAGTGATGCGACGGTTGTTTGATTCGGTCATACACAATGCAAGAATTTTTATTGAACTATTATGTATGCATTTTGAAGCGGCCTGGTTTATCTTTGAGCCTGGTTTATCTTTGAGTTGGTGCGGGCGTTGTAGCCATTCTTAGCTGTGCCTCTGATGCAACCACATAGGGTCGCTTGTACTCTGGCATATATCCTTTTGCTCCTCGAACAGTAATTTGCTGGCCAACCATTGGGGCTAAATTCACACTCGCTGATGGAGTCACGAATGCCAGCACATTGTTATTGATGTCGACAATTGCCCATCGAGGTGCATCGGGTCTGCGAGATACCACCGTAGCAAGACGTCCATTCGTTTCAACATAATCGGGAGGCGTCCAGGTGTTCTGGCCATCCGCTGGTTTTCCTCCCGTCATCACACCAGGTCGGACAGGCCTGCTGCCGATGCCACCGAGGCTTGACCATAAGGAACCTATACGTAAAGGCGAAGGCTCCACTTTATCACGAGCAGCAAGAGCTTGATGCCGTCCTTGAATTGTTTCAAATCGTGCCAACCTCGCATCAATTGCCTCAGCACGAAGACGCTCTGTGCCGGTTGCAGCACGTGCTGAGGCCACACGCAAACGATCACGTAAGTCTTCGAGGTTCCAATTCTGTGACGGTCCCGTCACCGCGAGTGAAAGTGCCAAATCAATGTCAGAGAGTTCATCTGTAGGTGCCAACTGTGGCCCGGTCTGTGGTGTCACTGCGGGCTCTTGTGGATTCATATCAAACAAACCACTCCCAACAGGCATCCAGTCTGCTAGGAGACGGTGCGCCCCGGTAATACCAGCAAACTGACTCGGCTCGTCAGGTGCTTCAAGATCTTCTGCTGGTAATTGACCGGCTACAGTCATTACCTGTGAAAGAGAATCACTCACCTCACGCCAGGCATCAACAGTTTCACGAACCTTACCAATACCGGCTGGAACTCCTTGAGAAGGACTTTCATTTACAGCGATAACAGCCGACGTACGTGGAGCCAAGCCAACAGGTAAATCAAGTTCCTCTAAACGTGCCCAACGAAATTCACCAGCCGGTGGTGCCACTTTAAGCCACAGTCCTTTATGTCTACCCTCTTGAACCCGAACTTCATCGAGCACTCGCACCCGTTCGCCGGCTTCTAAGCGAACTTGGGCAACATGTCGTAGTGCATTAATTTGTGAACCAATTCGTGAGACTGCACCGTCAGTAATGACAACACCAACTTCAGGATCATTTTCAATCTCTCGATCAACATCAGCTGCCCGCAACCAGCTAAAGCTACCCGTGAGGGGTCGGACAGCCCCATAGCCAGACTCACTCACACTCCAAAGTTCTAGTGTTTCGCCATGAATGAGCCGTGCGGTTGGATAAAAATCATCCCCAGGACCTGCCCGCAGATAGGTTTGTGATGCAATCACATCAACCTTCCTTGGAAACTGCTGGCCTGTCGCAAGCTGATCTTCAGCACAATGAACGTGTTGAAAAAGTGCACACCACAACGTGATCGTCAGAAAGACAATAAAACTTCTGCAGCAACAACTCCAAACGGATTGGAGTCGAAAAAATATGGTGTTGAACATCGGAAGGGAGGATGGCACCCCTGACCATTGTTCGCAACGCCAAATTGTGAGATCAAGTTCATGCGAAAATGAGATCATCTAGCAAAAAAAACGCGTAGACGAGGCTTGGGCTACCCTCGTCTACGCGTTCCAAACGAAGCAGTAAACAAACCACTTCTATGACTCTTGTAGTCCAGGCAGACCCACCGCTCAAGTGACAAATTTCAGAGATGACTGAGGCTCGACGAAGAGCCAGTTCTCGACAGATGGACCCCCTTCCCGGAGGGGTCGTTCGGGTGACTTAAATACGATGCGGAAAGATACCGAGAACATACTGGCGTGACTGCACGCTGTGCTGTCATCACGATGCTAGTGCCACCAAGACTCATGTGATCTACACAAAAGAGATCCGAACCTTGGCACCGCTTTGTGTTACTCCCACAGATTTTTTGGCTGATCCAAAATTTCCTTCAAGACAAACAGTTGCCTCCTCGTTCGAGGATCCTTCAGCATTGCAGCGACTCTTAGATCAGAAGCATTCATTTTTTCTGAACTGCTTTCGTTCACTATCTTTTGTGTGCCGCCCTGAAGGTCAGCCCATGGGCTTTCAACAACACCCTGTGGAAGACGACCAAGATTGTGATCGAATACATCGTGAATATGTCGAGTAATGCTACCCTCTTCCAGGGGTGAAGACTGCACCTGCTGTGAAGTTTGCAATTCTGCTTCTTGATCTAAACGCACATTGGACGCGGATACATTTTCATGACGTATCTCATTTGAAATCGGAAGCGTAATAGGATTTTCTTTCCTGCCACCACCAGCCATAGGGGACGATTGATTCTTCCCTGTATGCTGACCCAAAAATGCGTTGATCTCTGCTTCAACCGGATTTGTTACTTCCTCTTGGGCCGAAACTTCTCTTCCATCAATCTCAGGTGGGGTCAGCCGTCCACATTCAGGGCAATCAACAATTGCAAGTGCGGGGGCGACAAACGTTGCTCCACAGCCTTTACATTGCCTTCCACTCATACGCTGTTCTAAAATAATATTTGAAATTATTTCATCTTCATTATCATCATCTTCAGTATTCTCTCGTACACCACCTCGTACCCGACGAAAGACGGCAACTACTTGAGAAATTATCCAGATCAGGACGAAGAGAAGCGGCAAGATCGCTTCAAGCCAGTCAAATCCTGCCGCGAAGAGTGAATGAAAAATAAATTGAAAGGGCATACAGTCTATCTTTCTCAAAAGCATGAAGGCACAAAACCATCATGAAAGCCAATCTATGAATACATTACGTGGGTGATGTCACCGGAGCAGGCGTGGTTGCAATAGACCGTCTCATTTCAGTATCAGCCTGCAGATTCTTGAGTTTGTAATAGTCAAGAATGCCGAGTTGTCCACTTGCCAAAGCATCGGATGTGGCTTTCGGCACTTCGGCTTCAGCTTCGACGAGGGCTGCACGACTCCGTTCAACCCCCGCGACCATTTCCTGTTCCCGAGCGACTGCCATTGCACGACGACCTTCAGCCTTGGCTCGTGCGACACGAGTATCTGCTTCAGCTTGATCCGCCTGGAGACGAGCACCCACGTTCACTCCTACATCGATATCAGCAATATCAATTGATACGATTTCAAATGCTGTATTCGAGTCCAGCCGGCGACCCAGCACTGTTTTTGATATGACGTCTGGATTTTCAAGCACATTACTATGTGTTTCAGATGAACCGATCGCTGAGACAATACCTTCTCCAACACGTGCAATAATTGTGTCTTCTGTTGCTCCGCCAATTAATTGATTTAAGTTTGTCCGCACGGTAACTCGTGCTCGGACCTTTAGTTGAATGCCATCTTTTGCAATGGCATCAAGCGTTTTCCGACCGCTCTTTACGCCGGGGCAATCAATCACCTTCGGGTAAACACTTGTCTGCACCGCTTCCCGAACATTTCGACCAGCAAGATCAATAGCGGTGGCTAAGATAAAATTGAGTTCACCAATTTTTGCCTTTGAAGCTGCAATGAGTGCCTGCACAACCAGCGGTACGCGTCCACCAGCAAGATAGTGTGCTTCCAGAGCTTCTCGTGTTATTCCACTGTCATCTCCAAGACCAGCCTGCACGGCCATGATTTTACTGCGCACGATAACTGCCGGATTAACCTTTTTAAAACTCATTGCAACAAGATCAAACAAGCCAATGCCAGCGCTTGAAGCATACGACTGCAGCCACAGCCGAAGGTAGCGAGCAAGAAAGCCAAAAACGATAAGCAGAAGTATGACGCCAACAACGAGCACAATCAGACTAGGCACACCCGACATTGAAAACTCCATGACATTTTCTGTGATGCGTTACCACACGATGTTTGCGGCAACCTAATACATTGAAGCCTGTTTCGAGAGAATCACCGAGTCAAGCGCCAGATGAGTCCTCAAAATCATCAAATGTAAGGTCTTCAAACGTTTTCACACTCGAAATCGGTCTTTCTTCGCTTTTTTCAGGCAATGAATGGTCTGAATGAGCGTCATCGGGTGGCTCTGAATAAGCCCGGAGTTCTGGCTTTATCGCCATCGTTCGGACGACAACTGCCCTTCCTTCAGTACCAACAACCTCGATGATTGTCTCACTGGAGATAGGGCCTGCTCGACTTACTGCTTCAATTCGCTCATTTGAAACCTCCACCTGCCCCCACGGCACAAGGTCTGTTACTACCCGACCTTGACTGCCAACAAACTCCCTCAATCGTTCTCTTTGTTTTTGATCCGGAACCAAATCCTGTGGCTCTGGTGGAGATGGCATAATTCGACGACCAAGCGGCGTCGATGGAAAAAGATGAAAAGCCATTGCAAGAGTAGCCGGGACAGCAACTGCTGTAATTGCAAGTACTAAAAATCCAGGGCCAATACCTTGTTCAGCAAATGCTGTCGCAATTGCTGCCACAATCGCCGCGATACTGACGAAACCAAGAAGGCCACCAGACGGAATGAAGACCTCTAGAACCATGACGAACAGGCCGACGAAGAGCAATGTTGTGACCCAGAATAGTGGACTCATACAGTCTCCTGTGGATGTGGGGCCACGATTATATGATTGGAATGCACGGCTGTAATTCGTACTGGTATTCCTGATTCAATCAACATGCCATCCGCAGAGACATCTCGCACATGGCCATCGATTTCTGCTTTCCCAGCTGGTGCCAATCGCGTTGTCGTAACGCCCATTTTTCCAACCAAGTGATCAAGTGTTTCTAGTTCGTGAGGTGCGATTCGGTCTGGCGGAGCTAGTAATACATGACGGAACACCGGTGTCGATGGTAGCCAGCGTCGAACAAGCATTCCAAACGCAACAACACCAGTTCCCGCACCAAGAATACCCAACAACGAAAACTGTAATTGCCGAATTTGATAATCATTCGTCGGAAACACGAAGGACTGGCTCGCCAATACCAAAGAGGCAATGACGAGCAATCCGCCGCCCAAACCGAGAATACCAATACCAGGCACAACAAAAATTTCAGCAGCTAAGCAGATTATTCCTGCCATAAAAAGCATAACCTCTAACCAACCACTCGTCCCATTGAGATACTGGCTCCAGAAATAAATAATGAATGCAACCATGGCAATAAAACCGCCTAAACCAAGACCTGGTGTCTGTAATTCGATATACAGGCCGACGCCTCCAATGAGCAAAAGAAGCCACGCAAGCCCAGGACTTGCAAGTGCATCAAGTAGCCGATCAGCCCAACCCGGCTCGACAAGCGTGATGTCGTCACCGAGCCCGTAGCGATCTGCAAGATCAGAGAATGAGCCCACAGGCGGTTCAGCCAGCCCATAGGCCTCTGCCTGAAAACCATCCACCAACAATGGGCCTGGCTCAAGATCCTGCTGTTTGGTCCACATGGCATTGTCTTTTCTCAAACGGAGTAAACGTGTACTAAAATACTCGGTTCTCCCAGTGGCCTGCTGAACAAATTGACTTACCTGGTATCCAGGTAGAACAAGTGCAAGAGGTAGTGATCCTAAGGGACTAAAATTATCCTGCATAATTTTTTGCCATGCCTCTTCAATCACCTCAGATTGGCGAGTATCAATCGTCGCCGCTCCCTCCCCACCAAGCACTGCTGTCTCTGTCATAACGACTTGGTGACATGCAAGTGCAATCAGCGCTGAGTCACCACGCGCCTGGCTTGAGATATACGCAACCGTCTTCACCTCAGCGGGGTTTATTTCTTGCAACCAACGCGCAAGCACAAGGCTTTGTTCTGGTGACCCTCCTGCTGAATCAATTTTTAAGCATAAAAAATTTGTTTTTGAGGCTATCGCTTCCTCAAGTCTGACACGAACTCGCGTAATGTTATCACTCGAGATTGGTCCAGAAAGACTCACCACAGAAGCTTTCCAGCCTCGTTGCATCGATGGATCCGGCACAAGTTGTTTAGCATCAATACCAAGATTTTTTGCCAGCTCGCCTTTACTTGTAACGAGGAATCGGACAACGCCGATCTCACGACATCGCCGCCCAGATAGTGCGAGTGGTTGAGGGCCAATATCCTCGACGCTGAGAACCTGGACTTCTTCACGCAATGCGGGCACTCGATCTGAAGCAACAATCTGGTTTCCAACTTCAGTTACTACCCGAGAAACTCGTGCAGAAGGATCGACGAGTGCGACAGCAAGGGGAGGCGGAACTGTCCGCCTGCGTCCAGCAATTTCTTGATATGCAGCACGCATCGTATCATCTACTCGTTGCCCATTTTGGCTTGCTGGTCCAAGTATCGCATCGGGAGCCATGACAATCTCCTCACATGCAAGTGCTACCAGAACGGCGTGCCCCTGAGCCCCGTCTGGCAAATATGCAATCGTCTTTACATTCGCCAATTTTGCATCAGTGAGAAATCGTGCTAATTCCAAAGAACGTCCAAAGTCACTACCGCTAGATTGTGCGTCGCTATTTGCATCGAATTGAAGAACGAGTGTGCCACGCTTGCCTGGTAGATTCTGTAGTCGATCAAGCTGTCGCAAAATAGCTGCACGGACAGTGGTGTCACGGCTGCCGGTAATCGGCAACCGTATCGCAACGCTAATCGTTGAGACTCTTGTACTCCGAGGACCATCCTCGGACGCTGGTAAAACCTTTACAGGCTGAACAGGATTCCGAGGCACTCCTTGTTCTTCTGCAACCTGTTCTTCTGCGACTTGTTCTTCTGCAACACCTTCATCCTGCACGCCGGCTGCAGCTTTCGCTCTTTTTACAGCTTCCGCAAGCGGACCAGCCTGCACGGCCTGATCAGAAAACATAAATAAAGTCATGATAGTCAGACTTAAAATAATGAAGTGGCTACCACGCATAACAATCGACCCTACTGGAAGAGAGGGAAAAAATGGAAGAGAGGGAGAAAACACCTTGAACCATTGATTTATAAATATTATTGCCTTTTCCACCAGAAGTTTACGAGCACGAGAAACTGAGTCAAAGAAACGACCAGGCAGCGGTCCAAAACAACAAAGCCAACTTGTACTAGAATCCTTTTGGTAGACTTTGTTTCTTGGCACGAGACACTCTTATTCAAAACTAACTATGACAGAAAACTGCAGTGAACTCCTGAAAATCATTGAGGCAAGGGCTCTCAAACGAGGCACCTTCACGCTGGCCTCAGGCCAGACAGCTAACTTTTACCTCGACGCAAAACAAGTTGTTCTCGATTCATATGGGGCCATGCTGGTTGGCAAGGTCATTCTAGAACGACTTCAATCGTTTGGTGAGCTACCAGAGGCAATCGGTGGCATGTCGATCGGAGCCGACCCCATTACAGGGGCTGTTGTCACAATAGCTGGAACAGCTGGGTTGCCACTCAAAGGATTCATGGTTCGAAAAGAGCCAAAAGGTCATGGTATGCAGCGGTACATCGAGGGACCTGTTGAAGCAGGTAACCGAGTCGTTATCGTAGAAGACGTCACGACAACTGGCGGTTCATCTCTTCTTGCAATTGATCGAGCAGTTGAATTTGGCCTCCACGTAGAGCGTGTCATCACGGTCATTGATCGGCTTGCCGGCGCTACTGAAGCTTTTGCAGCACGCGGCATTGCCGTTACCAACAC
>CAJXFK010000060.1 GCA_913052575.1 uncultured Planctomycetaceae bacterium | reverse complement strand
TGAAGGACTGGTCTGTTGATAGAGGTTCCAGACTCCGTTTCCATAAATGATTCAATGATTTTCAGCTTGTTTTTACGACAAAATGCTTCAACCTCCATTCTCTGTGCTTCCAAACTATATACCTGTCCATTCGCTGTGGAACGTCGATAATAAGCAATCACTTCTTTCATAAGTACCCCTAAACAACTTTAAATGGACGTTTTGGGGTGTTTTTGAAGAGACAAAAGAAAAAGTCGCCCACTTCTATCTGCGGAAATAGAAACAGGCTCATCACAAAGAACCTGTGGAAACCCCCGGGAAATGATCTGAGCCGGCTGATCTATTTCACCACGGACAAGAATCGGGATATCTTTCGGTGTGCCACGCTCCTGCACCCCCATTGTAAAACTACGTGGGTTTCCATTCTCGTCGACATTACCGAGCCGACCAGATAACTGCTCCAATTCATTTAATGCGCGAATGCGTTGCTGCTGTGCTGTTGCGGGATTCCCTTGCCCGGAAGTCCGTCGCAGGCTCGACAAGCTAGAAACCTTTTCTTCTAGCTCGCTACGCAGACCCTCAACCTCTTCCTTTGACAGACTCTTATCGAAAGGACTTGGGTCATGCACCGGAAGACGAAGCAAGTTACTATTTTGCTTGGTTTGGGCCCCTGAAAATGTGCCATAGGACGACTGTGCATTGCCAAAATAGGTTTCCGTGTTCCCAAATATGCCAGCAAGCGCGTAATAGTCACTCTGTGGTATCGCATCGAACTTGTGGTCATGACACCGTGCACACGCAACTGACGTGCCAAGGAAAACACGCGTTGTCGTATCGATCTGTTCATCAATAAGATCAGCACGAAATTGAATACGATTCTGCTCATTCACGTTTTTTGAGCCAATGGCCAGAAATGTCGTAGCAATCAGGTGCTCAGACCACTCTTCATCTGTCTCTACCGGCAGGAGATCACCTGCAAGCTGCTCCTGTACAAAATGATCAAATGGCTTGTCTGCATTAAAGGAATCAATGACATAATCCCGGTACCGCCATGCATGCGGAAATGTCATATTCACAGATCGGCCTGTGGACTCTGCATATCGCACAACATCAAGCCAATGACGGCCCCACCGTTCCCCAAACTGCTCTCTGGCCAAAAGTTTATTGGCAAGGTCCCGAACCGCATATTCCTTACCCTGCGACCAGGCATTTGCGAAGGCAATGACTTCATCTGGTGTCGGAGGTAATCCAATAAGATCAAAATACAACCGACGAACAACCGCTTTTGGTTCAGCATCTTCCGCAGGAGTGAGATCAACGGCTTCAAGACCAGACAGAATGTGATAGTCAATCTCATTTTGACACCACGCGTCATTCTTCACAGCCGGAGCAGACGTCCTTTTTGGCTGCTGGTAGGCCCAGAATTCTGACTTCGCTTTTTCAATATCATCAGCAGTGATTGCCGCCTGTACATCTTTCTGAAGAAGTACTCGCGGGTCAGGTGCACCCATTTCAATCCAAACCTTGAAATCATCGAGCACCGCCTGGGGAAGCTTGCGCTTAGGGGGCATCACGAAATCCTGATGCGTCATTGCGTTATATAACCAGCTCTCTTCAAGATCGCCAGGCACTATAGCTGGCCCTGTAGCACCTCCCAACAACATTCGCTCTTTTGTATCGAGACGCAAACCACCGCGTACGTTGCCTGCTTTACTTGAATGACAGCCATAACACTCTCGGACGAGCACTGGCCGAATTTTTGTCTCAAAAAACTGTACTTCTTCTGTCGACAATGACTCTTCTGCCAAGGTCGCTGAAGCTGTCAGCACACATACCACACCAGCGAAAGTAGAAAGAAGTTTCATGGCAATGGTGTGACCTGCTCGAGTCTTGTTTCCTACCAGAGAAAAGCGTACACAAATCTGTCTCATCGCGACTCAGTCAGCTGCTGGAGGACGTTGTGGTGATTCTCCACCCGGTGTCGAATTTCTACCACCAGAAGATGGTCGCCCCTGCTGCCCCGGCCGTCTTTGCATTCCGGCTCCGCGTCGTTCTCGCATCTTCACAAACAACTGTTCCAACTCATCTGCGTCCAGCTTTTCATCACCATCCATATCGAACTCTGCAATCATTCGTTCCACCATCTGCGCTGGAGAAGACCCACCGGGAAACTGTCCCGGTCGCTGCTGCCCGGGCCGTCGTTCACCACCGGGAGCACCATTTGGACGACCTCGTTCGCCTCGTGGCGTATCTGCTGCCTTCTTGTCTGAACCCACTCCTTCTTCAGCTGAAAGGTGTGCAACTCCACACACGAAAACGACAAGAATAGCCATACTCCAAAAACACCGCATCATAGTTGCCTCGTCATGAGAAGAGTGAAGAATCTAGGTCTACCAATCACTTTTTAGCAGTGACTAAGTAACCCTCGAAATACTTTAACGCTTCAGGCTTATTCGAGTTGCAAACACCTCAAAGAAGGCACGCAAAGCCCCTATCGTGACATGGAAAGTACATTCCACCCGAAAATACCCAAGAAAGCGTTATGCACGTCTTCGGCATGGGACCCGGATAGGCAGGACTGCCCACCAGTCTGAGAGTAGCCAATGCCATACGTGCGCCGCCTATCGCCTATTCACAGCACGATATCCAAGCAAAAGAATAACGCTTCCACCAACGGCGACGGCGATACTTTGCAGATCGAATCCGTCAATCGCACCAATGCCGAGTTGCGTTCCAATAAAGCCGCCAAGCAACGCACCAACAACACCAATGACTGCTGTGACGACGAGTCCATAGGCTCCGCTGCCTGGCACAAAAAATCGAGCAATCGCCCCGGTCACAAGCCCGAATACGACCCACGTCAAAATACCCATTCCTTCGCTCTCTTTCTTTCGTACACCGAAAACATAGAAAGGACCATGAAGCGTGTACAGCTATTCAAAGTGGTGACCTTCCCCTTGAAAACCCAGTCTACCCTGCGTTTTTCCGCATCCGAAGGTCTTTTCGAAACCAACAAACCAGGAAGGGTGGGTAAATACGCAAAAACGTCGTGAAATCCACTCTGAAACCTCTCTTTTTTATCGCGATAACAAAAATTCGAGCAAATCAAGCAGCTGTTGCGTAGTGCATGAAGGGCAATGTTTTTCATGCCCGTTCATTTTACGCAAGGGATCAGAAAAACAGACACGATGGTTCGTTCTACACAAAGTATTGAATCCCAAGGTATTGAAACTCACATCCGGGCCTGCGACCAGATGCGATCCACACCACCGACTCGACGGAAGGTTTGGTTTGAAGATCACGCCGCTGCTTTAAGTGATCGTGATTACTGGTCCTGCCTCGCAACACTTTGGGTCACTGACTACCTCGCACACGACCGGACATGGTGGCATGACCATCTCTGGTGCAATCGGCCTCATCGATCCGCCGCCATGACACCAGCTGAACGCGCAGTCTACGCGTCCATAAATGAGCCAATTACCCTCTACCGGGGGTATGCGATGAGCAAATATGCCATTGGCATCTCGTGGACAGATGATCTCTCAGTTGCTGAATTTTTTGCCTTTCAATTCCTGAGCCATGCGTCACCACATGCATCTGAATCTGCAGGCATTGTGACCTGTGAATTTGATCCCAAAGAAATTGCCCTCTTCAAAAATGAAAATGGGGAGCGAGAGTTTATCGTCTCCGAGCCGGCTGCTCTTTTTCATATCGCTGACCAAATCACAGTAGCACCGTAAACTGCACCCGTTGCGTCCCCAAGATAAAAACAGATACTATTTTGAGGTAGTGAGTCGTTCGCTCTCTTGGCCACATCCCCTCTGGAATAGTACGGTCTATGAAGACGCTATCCCCAACGTCGCGTCGCCGCATCAATCGAGGTGTCAAGCTAATCACGCTTTGGAGTGTCTGCGGACTCGCTATAGTACTTCTTCTCGTTGGTCCCGGAAGATTTATCTATGAATTGCTCTCTTGGCTGTGGTCGTAACAACTCAAGACATAAGCTATTTATATATCACACGCCATCGAGCGGCCGCTCATCTTCAGGAAGAAGTTCAAAAGCCGAGAGCCGCAACGGACGAGGCTCTCCCTCTGTTGGTGAACGCAAATATTCCCAGCGACTCTCGTGTGCTGTATTAAAGCCAACAAACACACCAATAACCGTCACACCTTCGGCGGTGGCGTGAGACAACAGACTTCGAAATCCTTCAAGCTGGTTGGTCGCTTGCCGGCTCGCAACGCAGTTATGACGTGGGCGAATGTTCTGGTGCCATAGGCCAGACTGCCTGCAATAGTGCACCGCCTCACGATGCGTACGAAACAGTGGCAAGAATTGAAAGGACTCACCGGTGGCGCGGCGATGAGAACCAATTAATTGTGGGCAGCCGGCTCGAACAAGGTGCCAATCAGCTTCAGACATGGTTACACTCCTAGTTATTTCCATGATAGCGCTTGTTCAAAATACGGGTACAACGCCACAAGCACCAATTCGCCCTCCATCACCATAAACCTAAGTCATGAGCCAGCATGGACACCGCTCAACTCGTCATTTTTACTGCCATTTGGACATTTATTTGGACTCTGCCAACGAGGTATGTTTCCCGTCGATTCGAACTCATCATTGGTCTGATTCCGTTTACTGCTTTTGGACTTCGTGTCTTCGCCGGGTTTTTTACGGATGTACCACCCGGTGACCCAGTCCGTGATTGTGTGGGCCCGCTCATCGACTGGGTGAATGGTAGTGGCATACTATCTTTCCAATGTGTTCTCGATGCTGCTGTCGCCGTCGGCCTGTTCTGGTTTGCAGCAGCATTTAGTATCCCAAGACAAAGTCGCCTCGCAACCGCGTGGATTATTCCTGCGATCGCCGCAACTAATTGTCTAACGCTCTATGTATCCGGCCTCCCAATTGAAAAATTTTTTGCACTCGCACTTCCTTCACCTGTTCTTAGCTTTGCAGTGGCTGGGTTGCTTGGCGCGACCATACGCTGGACACCTAGTCCACTCACCACTGACACACGACAAAACGCAGCGATCTTCATTCTGATCACCCTCCCTGTAGCCACCTCACTCGCTCTTCTTTTTTCGCCTTTGGTGACCAGCCTTCCGATTCGCCAGCAGGCGCAGGCCACCTCTCTTCTTACTCTTGGAGTTGGGGCACTTGTTGCGGTTACGGCCTATCAATGCCATCTATTCACAGCAACTAGAAGTAAGCTTCTCTTCGCACTGGTTGCGGGAGTTTCTGTTGGTGCACTAGCAAGTCTCTCTCTGGCACACCGGGTGAACGAGCAAAGTTACGGACTATCTTCAACAGATGCTGGCTCAATGCGGACCCATTGTATTTCAAGTTCAAACGGACCGGCTTTTTTGTCACTCAACATGAAACCAATTCCACTGATCTGATCAGGAGATAAGGGCCCCTTATTTTGCACGCGTCGCCCAAAGGAAGTCGGCGTAAAGTCTTCCAGAGGAACCGTTACTTCAGTCCACTCACCGGCTACCGTTGGTAAGGAGGCTCGGTACGAGAATGCCATCCTTCGTGTTTTGGGATACAGGTTGAATATGTATGTACGGCCATCACCCTTTACGCGGACACGAAACGCTTCTTGTGGGTCCATCTCGACCTGTAAGCGACCTGAGCGAATTGAGGCAAACCCGCCATTATTTTCAAGTGATAACGTGCCAAAGAATTGCATGGCACCATCTGTTGTTGATTTTATTTTACCGACTGATCGTCCCCCCATGACACCATCATTTACAGCACTCCAAGCGGAAGCCTCCTTCTGGTTTTGAAAATTCACCAGTGCATCTTGTTCTACCAGTGCATCTTGTTCTGTAGTACCAGCCAACTGACCAGCAAAGACCGCAGCAAGGACAGTAGTCACAAATACAATATTCATTGAGCCAGCTTTCACAACATGGAAGGGGAGATCACATTAAGCCATGTAATCATAAACTGTAAGACGGTCGCAATTGCAACCCAGATCAGATACGGAACCTGCAAGATGGCAACCCAGCGTTGGTACCGCCAGATCACAATCATGCCCCACACAATCGTTACAAGAACGATAGAGATATCAAAAGAAGCGAGTACCAAATTACGTAGTCCGAACTGAATTGGTGTAAAAGCAAGATTAGCAAGGAGATTGATCGCAAAGGGCAGGGCGACACACCAAGGAAGCTTCCCTCGGTAGGCTTTCAAAAATACAAAGCTGCAACTGAAAAAGATCAACGGATAGAGGACCTGCCAGATAAAACCGATTGTCGCTGGCTCCGGTGTCCAGCCAGGCTTCTGAAGGCCCGCATACCACTGCATCCATGTTATTTCCATAACACCTCCCTGATTCTTCCATGTAATCTAGAAAAGGTTCTTTCTCAGTTACGATGTCTTTTCTAGCGCTATCCGTGAACAAGCAAGAACGCTCATATTACGGCACGGAGCGCATCTTCTTTCCGAAAGTTTTTCTCTATCGCATACCCACTCCCAGACATGCATACAACGGCGGCAAAACGCTCTTTGATTTTTTATAGACCAGCCGTCTCAATGCGATAACAAATTGCCATTTCGTTTGGAGCGACCAGAGGTGATGTCACATAGAGTACATCTTCTTCAAGGCTCCAGCTGATTTCTTCTGGTGAATCAAGAACCGAAATACTCTTGATCCCTCGTGTGCCAAGCTGCTTCCTTCCAAGGCTTTTTATTGCAATCCGCTTTTGTGACCCCGGCCAGCCCAACTGAATCGCGAAAATTGTACGACCTTTTGTAGTAAAGCGAATATTCTCACTCGTGTACTCTCCACTCATCTCCACAAAGTGCCCGCTCGACGTCAGGCGTTTCGGACCTTCACCGTACGTAGTGAAAGGGCGTGTGCCATAAATTGCCTCGCCGTTTGCACGTAGCCACGTGCCCATTCCCAGCAGGCTTTCCCGCTGCGCATCTGGAATAACACCCTCAGGTGTTGGCGAAATATTGAGCAGTAAATTTCCATTTTTACTTACAATATCGATTAACGTATGCAGCAACTCCTTCGCCGGTTTGATATCAAGTTCGTCTGTGTATGACCAACTTCCAGTTGTAGTCCACGACCCCGCGCTGATCGTGTCGTCAGTCAGCCAGGCATATTCAGTCACCGTATCGAGGCGACCTTTCTCAAAATCGACGACGCCAACATCACTCGGAAGATCCTCCTGCTTATAGGTTACTACCACGTCTTTACCCCAACGCTCCGCGGCATTGAAATATTCAGCAAGAAACTCTTTTTGCGTGCGTGCAGGAATTCGGTCGAGCCACGAGTCAAACCAGATAATGTCCGGCTGGTATTGATCGATGGCTTCCGAAAGAAGCACCCTCCACAGGTCCAGAAATTCTGGCCATGGCAGCGTGCCGTATAGTTTTTGTAGCTCCACATCGTCACGACCGACATTCTTCGGTGATTCACGTTCAAGATATTTTTCCCTGCCAAGATAATGCCACCGATGTTTCTCCGTATCTTCTTCGGCGGCACGGCCCACTTTTGCATGATGAAACGTTGTGATGAACTTCATGCCCCGCTTGCGTATAGCGTAGGCAACTTCACCCACAATGTCCTTCTTCGGGCCAAGCAACTTGCTATTCCACGGTGTGGCCGTTGAGTTCCACATCGCAAAACCGTCATGGTGCATTGCAACAGGGCCAGCGAACTTTGCACCTGCCAGGAAGAAAATATCTGCCCACTCCTCGGCGTTGAATTTCTTTGCTGTAAATAGGGGGAAAAAATCATGATATTCGAAATTTTTGGGAAGCCCATACTTCTCAATATGAAATTCATGTTCTCGATACGTCTGGAAACCTATTCCTTGTTTGATCGGCCTCTTGGGTTTTGGGGTCTTCCCACTGACATGGCCATACATTGTCCGCGGGTAATGCTCATTCCCAAAAGATGGGACCGCATAAGGACCCCAGTGAAAGTAGATACCAAACTTCGCATCACGAAACCATTCGGGGGCCTGCTTATGGCGAGCAAGCGATTTCCATTCTGGCTTATATGTCTCGCCAGCTAGGAGCGTCGATGCCAATACAGCGATCATCACAGTGACACACCCATACACTGCGTGCAGTCCAACCACAAACCTTTCGGTTGCTACATGGCCAGGTATTTTCATCAGGGCAGACCTCCTGGCATAGGACAACTTCATTGATCTGAGAACTGTATCTTCAGGCAGTGCGCAAATTCAGTTGGTCTTTTCTCTGGAAACGTCACCCGGAGGCCATCAGGGTGCTGCTCCCAGACAAGATCTCCTTCATACCCAAGCATTTCGACAGAAACAATGTTTCCAATGCGGATATTCCCCGGTGCAAGTAAGGCAAGCTCAACATACTCTTTGTTTTTCGGTGGCCACTTCAAAATGAAAGCAAAGAGATCCTTACCCTTTGTGGTGTACCGCACATCACGGAATGTGTACGGAGATTCTTCAACAAAGTGGGGGATCTCATTGACCTTCCCCTCGCCGAAATAATGCCATGGACGAGTTTCGTAGATACCCTCTCCATGGACCGCTAACCACCCACCGATATCTTCAAGAATTTTTGTTGCGGTCGCATCGAGGGTGCCGTCCGCCCGAATGGGCACATTGAGCAGTAGGTTTCCGTTTTTGCTCACGATATCGACAAACTTATCAATCTGAAGATCTGATGTGGTGTAGGGCTTGTTGACGTCATAGCCCCACGATCCAATTGAATCATCTGTCTGCCATGGCTCGGAAAGAATATGACTCGCCTTGCCTCGCTCGTAGTCAAGCGTTGTCATACCATCAGCGTAGAGCCCTTGCCACGGTCGCTCTTTTACGCACATCACACCTTCCGGACGGGCGTTGTAAAAGTGCGCAATGACATCCATCCCGGTCTGCCCATGGTCGTCGCCACGGAAAGGCACGGCACAATCAAAATACAGATGATCAGGTTGGTAATCGTCAATGAGTTGCTCAAGCCGTTTCTTCCAGTGATCTCGCCATGCCTTCGGTGCATTCAGCGGTGCTCGCGGATGCGTGGTCTGCCCATCGTTTGGTGGGTACAGGCCTTTTCCAGCACCTTGCCCACCGTCATAAGGAACACCTTTTTTTGGACCGGAGATATCTGCCTGGTTTGCAACATTCAGCCAGCTGTAACTTCGCGATAGATGCGTTGTGACTCCAAACCGCAGGCCAGCCTTACGTGTCGCGTCACGCCAGGCACCAATAATATCTTTCTTCGGGCCCATCTTGACTGCATTCCATGCATGGTGCTTTGAATCCCAGAGATCAAAGTTATCGTGATGGACTGCACAGGGTGAAAAGTACTTTGCACCGGCCCGCTTAAAAAGTGCGAGGAGGGCATCAGGGTCAAACTTTTCGGCCTTCCACAATGGAATGAAATCCTTATACCCAAATTCTGATGGATGGCCGTACTTCGTAAGGTGATACGCATAGTCATCACCACCTTCTTCATACAGTTTTCGTGCGTACCACTCGCCCCGCTCGACCACTGAGTAGGCACCCCAATGAAGATAGATGCCAAATTTTGCATCACGAAACCAGTCTGGGCACTGATACTGCTGCAGCGATTCGACAGTCGCATCATATTCTTCCGCCGTATGCCCGGGAGCTGGCGGTACAGAGCAGATTGCCCCAACGAGCAAAGCGACCCAAATGATTTTATTTCGTACGATCATTGTATTTCCTATTGTTCCCCGCCCGCTGGAGTGATGTTTGTCAGTTTAAAGGTGTAGACGTGGTCGCATGGCAGATCATTAATTCCTATTTCTGTGAGGTCGATTGTGATTGTCTTGCCAACCTGTTGCCACGAAAGATGTTTTTCTACACCGAGAAGCGAAATCTCGGTGTTATCTGCCGACACAACATCTCGCACAACAAGCGACGTACCCTCTGGCCAGCCCGGACTCATTGCATAGACGGTATGACCATTGCACGTAAACAAAATTTCACGTGATGCATTTCCTGGCTTTGGGAGAATCGTCGACTGCCTCAGTGCATCTCCTGAGTGGTGGTCTTCTTTCGAAAAATCTGGCATCGTGCCAGGACTCCACTGTGCATCTTTTACCCAACGTCGGCTTCCATAGATCGCCTCACCATTGACATCGAGCCATGCTCCGATTTCCGCAAGCCTCTCTTCCATAATCACCGGGATTCTCCCGTCATGCGTCGGGCCCACGTCGAGAAGCAGGTTGCCACCGCGTGAGACGGTGTCGACGAGCATGAGGATGAGCTGTTCGGCAGAGTTATAGTCCTCAAAAGATTCTTCCCGGTTAAACCCGAATGACATCCCAATGCCACGGTTTTCTTCCCACAGAACTTCAGGATCATCAAATCCGGCGCCATATTCGGTTGTGAAGTACCCGCCGTGTTTGCCTCGCACCTTGCCCCACCGATCATTGATCACAACTTCATCTTTATTCGGTGCATGGTTATACAGCCAGGCAAGTAGCGGGCGTGTTTCCCATTTATCATCATCCATCCACCAGTCGCCGTCCGAAAAAATCAAGGCTGGCTGATACTTCGCTACAAGTTCCTTGAACTGCGGGTACATGACTTCGTGGATATATTTCTTTCGCCCCGCTGCACCTTCAGGGCTCTCATCTTTTTTTCCAGTATATGGATGCTCTATTTCGGGCCAATATGGATTGAACCAATCCCAGATGGAGTAGTACAGACCCATCTTGAGCCCTTCAGCTCTCACCGCCCGAGTCAGATCACCCACAAGGTCACGGTGTGGGCCTGACTCGACACTATTCCAAGCGGTTCCAAAACTCTCAGTAGCCTCCTTACTCGGCCAGAGACAATAGCCGTCGTGATGTTTTGACGTGAGCACAACATAGCGCGCACCACTTCTTTTGAAAATTTTCGCCCACTGTTCTGGCTGAAAGAGTTCGCAGGTAAATAGTGGTCGGAAGTCCCTGTAATCAAATTCTTCTCCATAGACCCGTTGATGAAATTCCTTAACGGCATCTGATCGAGCCACCGCAGCGGCGTGTTTTCGAGGGAGTCCATCCTTCGCATGCCAATACCATTCTGCATAGGTTCCTCTGGGCGACCATGCTGGCACGGAGTACAGACCCCAATGAATAAAGATCCCAAATTTTGAATCCTGAAACCACGATGGCGTCGGCCGCGAATCGAGAGACTTCCAATTTGCTTCATACGTGGTTTCTTGAACTGTTTCTGCCTGCGCAGCGATGTATTGTTGTTGACTACCCAACACGGCAAGACATGCAACGAGTAAAAGCCTGCCCGAAGAACCTACGGCTTGGAAACAATATTCATAACGTGTTCGGTCCCTAGGTTTCATCCAGTTCATCAAGTCTTCCTTTGTTCAGTATTGACCACCCAAATATACGAAAACCGTAAACTCAATGTAGAAGACGAGCCGACTGGCTCAACCGCCCCCTCATGTACCCGCAAACTACGACAGTTTGACGCCCTTTGAGACCATTAGCCCACGTATGGTATCGCATATCGCCTTGGTGAACTTCCCGAGGGTGTCGAAAATCTTTTACCCTATGACAGTTTTCGGTGTGGCGTCATGATTGAATTTTGAAAACGTCCTTTAGGCATCGAATTCAAAACGTGATCTGAGTACTCAAAAAAATTTCTGAAGTTACAGATTCCTGAAATGTTCCATCTTTTCGCAACCAATGCTATTGAGATATCGCCTTCATCAAAAAGCGGCTTAGCATTCGCGATTTGCGTCTATATACTTTTTCTTTTTGCAATCAGTCTTGTCGCCAGCCGCCGCGTCAAGACGGAATCTGACTATCTCATCGCAGGTCGGAAACTACCGCTCTTCCTTGCATGGGGCACACTCATCGCAACGTGGTTTGGCGCTGCAACAATGTTCGCTGCTGCAGGCGCAGTCCGTGATGAAGGACTTCGCGGTGTTGTGCTTGACCCTTTTGCGTGTGCTGGCACTCTCGTCATAGCGGGGTTCTTCTTCGCGCGTCCGCTCTGGAACAGAAATATTTTCACTATGGCTGACTTCTATCGTCAGACATACGGGCCAGCCGCAGAGTTAACCGGTGGGCTTATTCAAGTACCAAGTTATTTTGCCTGGATTGCCCTTCAGTATTCAGCGCTCGCTGGTCTTCTGGAGTTATATTTTGGCATTCCATTTTCTACTGGCGTCCTACTCGTAGCAGTTCTGACACTTGCATACACCTTGATTGGCGGCATGTGGTCGGTGACGCTTACTGACAGTTTCCAGATAGTCGTCGCCATCACTGGACTAGTAATTCTTACGTCAGCGACACTTTCCGACCCACTCCTTGGTAATGGCAATCCATTTGTGGGTTTTTCAGTCCTCTTTGAAAAGCTCGGCGCCGAACATCCTGATCACCTCAGGCTTTGGCCCGACTACGCCAAGGCAGGTTCGACTCGTACATATGTCACGGCAGTTCTGAGTGTGCTTGCGGCATGGGCGACAGGGCTTTTTGGAAACATACCGGGACAAGACCTTCAACAGCGAGTGTTTGCGGCCAAAAATGCCAATACTGCATCACATGCATGCATTCTTGCGGGCGTTCTGTATCTCGCCTTTGGTTGTCTCCCGTTGATACTTGGGTTTGCCTCATTGGTCACACACCCCGGTGGTGATCTTGAGCCTGTTGCCTTTCTGGCAAATACCTATCTTTCTCCAGCGATGCTCGTGGTGTTTGTGCTCGCTGTTGTGTCCATGATTATTTCGACAGCCACCAGTGCGGTGCTGGCACCCGCAACCATTCTTGGGCACAACCTTCTTGCACGCATCTCGTTCTTTCAAAAAAGAAAGCCGCTGTTTCGAGATCGACTGAGTGTTGTCTTGGTATCCCTGGGTGGCATTTCTGTGGCAATGCTTGGTGAGTCACTAATGGGGCTGCTTGACATTGCTCTTTCAATACAACTCTCAGCATTGTTTGTACCAGTACTATGTGGCATTTATGGACGGCCCAAAAATCAGGCCTGTTGTGTCCTGGCGATGCTCTTTGGATGTACCGCCTGGTCAGGCACCTATGCGAATGAGGTTTTTTCACCGGCCTACCCGCAGTTCCTCCTGAATATGCAGTGCATCCCATCAGACTTCTATGGTGTCACTGCAAGCATATTTGGCTATGGGCTAGGATCATGGATATCCCAAAGTGCACCGCCCAAGAGCTTTCCACCTGCTTTGTCCGATAAAACGGTTCCCATATGACCAACTCACTTTCAGAAGACATACAATCAGAACCAATAGACAGCCGTGCCTGTTCGACGTGCCACTTTTGGCGAAAGCAGGCGATCCGCGATGAGTCTGACTGGGGGCAATGCCGTAGAATGCCACCGATTCTTCCAGAGATGGCTGATGATAAATTGGTCATCGCAGGGATCTGGCCTTCGACGAAATCAGAAGACTGGTGCGGCGAGTGGGAGTCATGCATGTCAACCAGAACAGATATTCCTCAGCCGTAGGAGCATGCATTGTCAGTGGTAGAACTTACAAAGAAAGAATACTTTTCCATGATGGATCGACTTGTACTTCTAGCTGCTCTTTTTTTCTGTGGCCTCACCGGGTGCACTGGAGAACCTTCTCAAGAAGTCATCACCAAAGGGGGAAACGCTAAGGAGACCATTCAGGTTCCTGGCACCACCCAAGACGACAAGGTTGAAGAGTTGCTGCTACCCGGCCAAGACTAGCTCACTGTGTGTCAGAGCAAACACATGAAACGAAGACAGTCGTAAATCTAAAACACTGAGAATAAAAAAGATCCAGGATCTGAAGTACCAGATACCAGCATTTTTCTGCAAACCAGCGGCTTAGTACAAGGCTGGTCGTGGCCGTACTGTCGAGTTCAGGCACTCGAACTATTCCAGACGACGTGTCCATCTCGCCGAGTTCTTCACGACTCTCTCGAAGAAATGCCTATTTCTGGCTTTTGTTCGGTAAACTTGAAACGTGCTAGACAAAGGATACTTAGACCGAATATTATTTTATGTAATGTACTCAAGTGTTTGGCTATAGTACATAAAACACGGTACATGACGACGTGACCTTGCCGGCAAAAATTCGTCTTTAGTGTCTCGCTAACGATCATAGAACGTCATGAAAAAAGCTTTCACTCTTATTGAGTTACTTGTTGTCATTGCAATCATCGGTGTCTTGGTCGGGCTTTTATTGCCCGCAGTGCAACAGGCACGAGAGGCTGCACGAAGGCTCAGTTGCCAGAACAAGTTCAAACAGGTCGCACTCGCCTATGCCAATCAGGCATCTGCCAACAACAACGAGTTCGCTCCCCTGGCAGTGAATGTAGATGCAAAAACCTGTGGATGGGGACTTTTCCTTCTTCCCTTTATTGAACGGAACAACCTCTATGAACAATATTCCTTTGATGCCCCATGGTTCTTAGACAATTCGGCATATGGTATTCAAAACCAGACTGTGGCAAGCACCCCCATTGATGACTTTCTTTGCCCATCGAGCCCTGAACCGAGTGGCCCCTATACCTTCAGCGGCTACGGTTTTCCAATGACGGCCTATGTCGCTGATATGTCCCCAATTGCTCGAGTTAATCCGGACCTCATAACGTATCTTGGAAAAAGCGCTACCGATTCTCAACTTGCGGGTTGCCTAGAGGCTGTCCCGAGAGATGAATCAGACGATGGGCTGACCAGTTATGCAGAGATCGTCGACGGCACCTCCAACACAATTCTTGTGGCTGAGTTTGCAGGGAAAGACAAGGTTTGGCAGAACGGCATAAACACTGGAAATCAAATCCCAGGAGTGAACGGGGGCTTAGGTGGTTGGGCTGATACGACAAGCGGCAATACAAAGTTCACTGGAAGCTTACCAACCGGCACCACAGGGCCGGGCGCATGCGGTGTAAACTGCAGCAACGACCTTGGGCTTTATTCATTTCACCCTGGTGGAGCGAACACTGCGTTTGCAGATGGTTCAGTTCGATTTATCAACGAAAACATTGACATCGAAACTCTCATAGCTTTCATTACACGAAATGGTAGTGACTGATCAACTATCGTTCATTGTGAGTTGACACCACTGCCTGACACCTGCGGAGTGCCTCTTGTCTAGATTTTTATTTCTCATTATCGTTCCTATTCTCGTTGGCTGCACGAGAACACAGTATCCCAACAGCCCCTACCCGGTGAGTGGGCGGGTTCAAACTAGCGACGGAACACCAGCCAGTGATGTTCGCGTGACCCTGCATTCATCAACACTCATCACCGAAGGTGACCCGTTTCGGCCCTCAGGAATGACTGGTGACGATGGCACCTTTCAACTCACCACCTACGAAACGCATGATGGTGCACCTGCCGGTAGCTACGCCATGACTTTTCGATGGGCTAAGCCGCAAAAAACACTTATGGACCCAATATCAAAGGATCGCTTACGCAATCAATTCGCACGTCCGACGGAGAAATCTCTCACGTGCGATATCATAGGAGGTGAATCTCAAGACCTTGGTATATTTGAGATTGATACGAAGAAGCTGACCATTGAACGAGTGAACCCCTAGCTTTTTGTTTAGCCTATAAAAGTGGTGTCGCGTAAGCATGTTTCGTAGGGCAGGGCGGCGAATGAGTATCTGCCTGGCACCGACTGTGAAAGCAATACTTTTGATGATGGTGCCAGCACTGAGCACAGCACGCATGTCACCAATGCGTTCTTTTCGATGCACAGCAATTCTCATTTTGATCCTTCTGCTGTTCCCTATTGTTGAAGCTCTTTACGCAGATGACATCGGTTCAACCTTTAATTCATCGTCCTCTGGCTCATCGTCACCCAAATTACGAGACGTACCAGACAATATGATTTTTACTGCAGACTTTGAGCACACAAAACCTGGCATCTATACAGAGGAACAACTCAATCAGGAGTGGAACAGCCCCGAGTGGTCAGACGGCATTGAGGAGCGGCGTGTGTCGGTTGTTACAACCGACTCGAAAACCCGAGCGATCGCTGTAACGTATCCTGCCCATACCTATGGCCCTGAAAAAAACGGTGCTGTCTGGAAACTCAAATTTGATGCATCCTACTCTGCTGTTGAAGTTCACTTTGATGTCATGTTCAGAAAAGGTTTTGACTTTGTTCGGGGCGGAAAACTGCCGGGGCTTTTCGGAGGTGAGGGCAATACTGGCGGAAAAAAACCAACTGGCCGTGACGGCTTTTCAGCCCGTATGATGTGGCGAGAAGACGGACGGGCTGTGCAATATCTTTATTACCCTGATCAGCCGACACGATATGGCCATCAGATTCCTTGGATCGATCAAGCCACCGGACAACCAATCAGGTTTATCCCGGGGCAATGGCACACGGTCGTACATCGAGTGTGTATGAACACGCCGGGAAAACGAGATGGGACGCTACAAGCGTTCTTCGACAACCAGCCCGTTTTGAAAATGGATTCTATTCGGTTCCGTGACACCGATGCGTTTGCAATTGACGGCTTCTTGTTGAGCACGTTCTTTGGTGGTGGAGATGCCTCATGGGAGACCACCGCTCAGGAAACGATCTATTTCGATAACTTTCAGATAATCAAAATAGCATTCGAATAACAAGTTCATGATTCATACAGCATCAATCATTTTTATACTGATGCTTATCCGCGCGTGCTGGCTTTGATTTCCTTGCAGGAGATTCCTGCTTCCCGCACCCACTCGTTTTGATCGCTGGTGACTCCCAACCCCAGCCGGCGATAAGGGCGCCAGCGATGACATTTTTCTCAAATCTGCATCGACTTGGTCTCTCGCATTTCATATTCATACCCACCTAACGTTGTATATGAAAGATACTGAACTATGTCTTCTACGCATGAAATCGATGTTTGATCGGTCTACTGAAAATATCTATGTATTTGCTAAATGAGGACCAGTCGGGGCTCTCACGCGCAACTATCAGGATAGCAAAGGGCAGCCTACCTTGGGCTATGCCCAACTCTCCTGGATAGAGCCTGTCAAGCTTCTAAAAATGTATCGGTGTGCTCATAACCAGGCGCACACGTACAAAGAAAAACCAACTCCTCATCACCAGTGTTTCGAATTGTGTGGCGTTGACCAGGAGGAATGGCAATCGCATCACCCGGCCCAACGGCACGAGTTTCTTTGCCAAGGGTCATTTCTGCTTTACCAACCAAAATGTAGTAAATCTCTTCTGTCACCGCGTGATGATGCGGCGTGGTCGCAGCACCCGGTGCCAGACGTGCCTCAGCCAGCGACTGTTGTGTGATTGCAGAGTTTCGATGAGCGAGCAGCTCACGAATCGTCGACCCATCAGCCGTTGTAAACGGAACAGCATCTTTTTGATTGATTACGTCCATATTCTTTCAAGCCACTTTCTTTTTGTGCCATGTCTTTTTCTTAGAAAAGCATATCATCCTGAAGAAAACCAACCTGACTGATCACTGTATGACGACGATGACTTTACGACCAATGAGACCTTCGCAGAATATCTCTCTGTACAAGGCCTGTCATCCGTTCAACGACAAACTGGCCCTATTATGGCAGCCTTGACGAAGGGAGCAGCTTCATCAATCAAAGCTATTTCTTCGTATCCCGTTTCGTATCAGGAGCCCCCTCCGGCTTCTGCTTGTCGCGGCCATCAAAATATTTATCTCGAATCCAGTCTGGCTGCCAACGATCAAG
>CAJXFK010000059.1 GCA_913052575.1 uncultured Planctomycetaceae bacterium | reverse complement strand
GGTTGACTAACCGGCGCTCGTACTGGCGAATCGCCCAGAAGATTTGGTGCTCCGCTTGCTGCCACAGCAGCAGGTGTGCTAGCAGCAACAAGAGCAGGCGTGCTGGCAACGCTATCGCCAATCAAATCGTCGCCAAGTAGATCAGCTGAATTTTCCTGGCGCACTGCGGGGCGGTGTCCTTCTACGGTCAATCCTAATTGCGGCAGCACCTTGATCGCATTGTGATAGGTCGAGTTCTTCGAGGAAGTCGCAGACCGGTCGTTCGAGATCGTCCATAGTGAGAAATCCACACTGAATCGCTCGCCCGATAGCAAGAGCCGTATACGACTTCGTTATAGACATTTGATAGTGCGGGTAATTGATGCGTCCTCGGCGGTAGTACGATTCGAAGATCAGCTTGCCGTGGTATGAGATCAGTAGGCTGTCAACTTCTCCATGCGTGCCAGCAGCAATTTCATCAGCAAATGCAAGGACCGGTTCAACAGCACCGCCATCTTTTCCAAGTGTGCCGGTTGCCAGGCCGTCACCTGTTGGCTCTGGACTCGTGTCAAAAAATGCAGCAGCTAAGTCCGCGAGATTCTTTTCCTCTGAATATGATGCCTTGGCGAGTTCAGCTTGTGTTGCCTGTGGTGGATTGAGTTCAACGCCGTTCACTGGCGCTGACGTCAGACACAAGAAAATAACTGGAAAGAAAATAGTGCTGCGGAGAAAAGTTGTGAACGAATGCATGAAGGGCCTTTCAGTTTTGTAGAAAGTTTGTGTTTGTGAAATTATGGTGATGGTGGAGGCACTGGCTGGTGGTAGGGTTGTGGTTTTGCAAAGTCGGGGCGTTTTGGTCCGACGCGTGGGTTCCATCCGGAATTGTTCGGGGGCATCTGTTCCTGCCACTTTTGCAACTCGCTGCGAAGACGATCTGCAATTTCAGGGTGTGATGCGATGAGGTCTGTGCTCTCGCTCATATCTGTCGCGAGATCAAACAGCTGATAGCTTTTTCCACTATCACTGGTAAGTAATTTGTAATCGAGGTTACGAATGGCTCTTCGGGGTCCCCAGCTCCAGTACAGTTTTTGATGTGGACGTTGGTTGGTGGCTGACTTCTGACAGACGAACGGTAAAAGATTGACGCCGTCAAGATTCCATTGTGGTAATACGGTGCCGCCGGCTGCGGCAACCGCTGTGGGGAGAATGTCGAGTGAACTCACGGGAAAGTTGTACATGCTTGCCTCAGGAATGACTCCCTGCCACTGCATGCAAAAGGGAATACGAATGCCCCCTTCCCAGATTGTTCCTTTTTTACCGCGGAGTGGCGTGTTGGGCGAGTGGTCGTGGCCGCCGTTATCACTGAGAAAAATGATGAGCGTCTGTTTTTGAAGACGATGGTTTCGTACGCACTGAAGTATCTTGCCGACATTCTGATCAAGAGCGTAGAGCATGGCTTTGACAAGCCGACGCTTCTGGTTCGGCTCATCGCGGAAGCGTTGCACAAGATGTTGCGGCGCCTGAAACGGTCCATGAATTGCATTAAAAGGAACATAACAGAGAAACGGCTTTTTTTTGTTGGCATCAATAAACCTCACAGCAGCATCACCGATGCTGTCGGTAAGGTATTTGGATTTATCTGAGGAGATTGTGCCGTTGTCAATGAGTTCAGCTCGAGGTGTACTCTGACGAGACTGCAATGTTTTGAGAGGGGTCCGGTTGTTAAAAATAGGATTATGAGCCCGATTCAGTTCCGCAAGGTAATTCGAAGCACCATTGTTAAAACCAAAGAATTGATCCCAGCGTGAGAACGCCATTTGTTCTTCATCGCTGCCGTCATGCGTTTTGCCAAAAAGCCCCGTGGAATAACCGAGTGCCCGGAGCCGGTCTGAAAGAATCGGCTCTGTTGGCGGAATGCCGATATGCGAGGCTTCCTCTCGTTGGTAGGGCCCAAGGTTGTCACCAAATCCGAAACGCTGTTGGTAGCGGCCTGTGAGCAAACCGGCGCGAGATGGTGCACAAACCGGGCATGTGACGTAGCCATCAGTAAACTGGACGCCGTTGTTGGCAATTGAGTCAATGTGTGGCGTCGGAACATCGCCGCCTTGATATCCCACATCTCCGTAGCCGAGGTCATCAACAAAAAAGAGAATAATATTTGGCGACGTCGCACCGGCATTGCCAGCACAGCAGCACAAGAGAATGGCGATTAAGAGACAGGAGTATCGCTGCACGAGGAATTTCCGAGCAGACAGACAAAAACGGCAAAAGTCTGCAATCTGATTCAGTCTAGTGATGGAGAAACAAGACTCGCGAATAGCAGGATGATTCTGTGGTCGATACACTTGGAAATCACTTCATGGTTTTGTGGCTACGGGCTTCGGCTGTCTCAGGAATTCGGTCAAGCGGCTCCATGGAAAGCACGAGCTCATAATATGATAGGTACTTGTGATAGGTAACTAAAGCATCTTGAGTGTTTGAAGTTGATTGTACAAAATGGATGTCATTGAGATTGCTCGGAATATAAAATGAACGGCATGAAACAAGCAGGCTTTCGTTTTTCTGGTCGCCTTTGGTGTGTGGTCGTTATCATAATTGCTTGCGTTGGAAGCTTTTTGGGAAGCAACGCAGTTTCGGCTCCACCAAACATTGTCTTTCTTTTTAGTGACGACCATGCGGTTCGAACTCTGAGCGCGTATGGCAGTGGGCTGAACCAGACGCCTCAGATAGATAGAGTCGCTCTTGAGGGAGCGATCTTTACGCGGAGTTATTGTGCCAACTCAATCTGCTGTCCTTCTCGGGCGACGATTCTCACTGGCAAGCACAGCCATAAAAATGGCGTTCTGCAGAATGGTTCAAGGTGGGACGGCAATCAATTCGTTTTCCCCCGTGCCCTGTCAGCAGCTGGATACAAGACAGCACTTTTTGGCAAATGGCATTTACGTGGCTGGCCAACAGATGAGTTCGACGATTGGCAGGTGCTCGAAGGTGCTGGAGGGCAGGGACATTATTATAATCCACAGTTTCGCTGTTCTGATGGCCGGTCATTCCAGGTTGAAGGGTACTCAGCAGATGTGATTACTGATGCATCAATCGATTGGATGAATCAACAGTCTCAGGACGAACAGCCTTTTCTATTGATGTGCCAGTTTAAAGCACCGCACATTCATCGGATCCCACCACCAAGACATATGAATCTGTTCGATGGAAAGCAGGTGGCGGAACCAGAAACGCTTTTTGATACTTATGAGGGACGCTCTTCCTACGCAAAGAAATGCTGGATGCGACTTTCTGGCATGGCTGAACATGTGCTCAACATCACCCCGTTGGCTGGCCACTATGATATTGACGAACCTCCTTATGAATTTCTGGCAAGAATGACAGAAGAACAGCGAGCGGTGTTCCACCGAGCATATGATCCAGAGAACGAACGCTATCGACGGCTCGTGTCACAAGGACAGTTCAAAGAAAAGGCACTAGATCGGTATAAGTATCAGCGATTCATGAAAGATTACCTCGCCTGCGTGGCTGCCATTGATGACAACGTTGGTCGAATACTGAACTGGCTTGATGAACATGAACTTGCTGAGAACACCCTGGTTATCTATAGCTCCGACCAAGGGTTTTTTACTGGCGAGCATGGCTGGAATGATAAGCGTTGGATGTACGAGCAAAGCCTGGCAATGCCACTCCTTATGCGATGGCCCGCTGTGATTAAGCCCGGCACTCGCATTAGTCAGATGGTTCAGAATATTGACTATGCCCCGACCTTGCTTGATGTGGCAGGGCTTGCCATTCCTGGTGATGTGCAGGGGCGTTCGCTGCTGCCATTGCTTGGTGATCAAGCATCGCTCGCGTGGCGAAAAAATATTTATTACCACTACTACATGGACACGGCATATAACCTGCCACGATTCGAAGGTGTGCGGACTGAGCGGTACAAATTGATCAGTTATTATAAGCCACATCAGGAATGGGAACTATTCGACCTGAAAGAAGATCCTGATGAGCTTCAGAGTGTGTATCAGGATCCGGCATACCGTAGCGTAAGAGAGCGGCTGAAGGTGCAGTTGGCAGAACTTCGTCGGGAATATGATGTACCTCAAAACGAAGATAGCTCGATCGAGAGTGGGCGAAGATGAAAGCGTGCACCGCTCGGCGTTTTCTGCCATACGCTGATGTTATTGTCAGATTTTTTCTACTCGTGTGTACCGGTGAAGTCTTGTTCTGCTCTGGGTACGTCCATGCAGAACCCGCTGAATCCAATGTGTTAACCGATTCGTTTCCTGTCGTCGCGGATCCGCAGCGTCTCACCTCACATATGGAGGAGGAGCTGCGGGGGTGTTTCAACTTTTTCTGGAATGAGTGGGTCCGCGATAAAACACTGCCGACATATGGTTTAAACGCAGGAGACTACATAGGCATTCATCGATATGTGCCGCTTGCAATCGAAAGTCAGGGGTTCTACTTTCCCGTTATTGTGCTCGGTGTAGAGCGTGGCTGGATCGATCGAGAGGCCGGTCGCCAGAGAGTCCTGGCTGCGCTCGATTCACTGAGCAAACTGAGGCATTTCAACGGCTTCTACTATCACTTTATCGATATTGAAACTGGTGGTCCCGGGTGGCGCAGTAAAAATGTTGAGGTATCAAACATGTCGACTGCGACCATGATTGCTGGCGCGCTGGTTGCTGCTGAATATTTTGGTGGTGACGTTCGTGATCGAGTCGAGAAACTTTATGAGCGTATTGATTGGACCTGGTTTCTTGATCAGACCCAGCAGCATTTTTATATGGCCTGCCATCCAGAGAAGGTGCCGGAGGGAAAGCGTGTTGATGAACGGGGGATGTTTGGACACTGGAGAGCCTATTCAGAGCATCTTCTGATGTACGTGCTAGCTGCTGGTGCGCCGCGATCTCGTTATGGCACTGACGGCCGTCCGTATGAAGCCATGCAGACACCAATTGGCTCCTATAAAAGTGAGCCCTTCGTCTACTGTAGGACAGGGTCCGCGTTTGTGTATCAATGGAGTCATTGCTTTATTGATTTTCGACACATTGTCGATCAGAACGGTCGTGACTGGTTTGAAAATTCCCGCCAAGCGGCCCTCGCGGCCCGGCAGTTCGCAATCGATTCATCCAAAACGGTGAAAGGTTTGGGGCCGAACTCATGGGGAATGTCTGCAAGCATGAGTCCGACAGATGGCTATTCAGGACATTATGGATCGATGCCGGCAGATCGAAATTTTCTGCGTATGGATGGAACGGTCGCACCGTATGGCGCCTTGGGCTTTGTTGTATTCACTCCGAAATACTCGCAAGAAGCTCTGGAGCATATGCGGACGATTCCTGGGCTTTCTGGAAAGTATGGGCTTTTTGACGCGTACAGTTTTCAGACCAAATCACAGGGCGATGTGCCTTGGGTCGGGAAGTCGTATCTCGCCATCGACAAGGGTATTGTCGCACTGATGTTTGAGAATTATGCAACACAGCTCATCTGGAAATATCTGCATCGCAGTCCGCATATACAACGGGGGTTGGCTCGCCTTGGTTTTTATACCGTACCTCGGTCAGCGGATAGAGTAAAAGGTGAATGATCGAAAGTTTCATTCGGTTGAATAGGCTGTATGGAGGAATCGAGTACAGCAAAATCTTGTTTTCGTGTGTCGAAGATGCTCAACTAAACTGTGGGTGTGTAAAAAAACGTTTGGTCTTCAGGGAACAATCAATGTCCTATCGATGTTTTCGATTCTTGTGTGGTTACGCATTGTGTGCACTGCTTTGCTTTTCGCGAATAGACGCCAGTCAGCCGAACGTTGTCATTATCTTTGCTGATGACCAAGGTTACGGTGATCTTAGTTGTTTTGGTTCTGAAACAATCAATACTCCAAACATCGACCGGCTCGCAAAACAGGGTCGAAGGTTCACGAACTTCATGGTGGCATCTCCCGTCTGTACGCCCTCGCGGGCTGCTTTAATGACTGGTTGCTATCCCAAACGTGTTGGTCTTCATCAGCATGTTCTTTTTCCGACTTCAAAAAAGGGGTTGAATCCTGAAGAACACACCATCGCAGACCATCTGAAGACACTGGGGTACGCCACTGCCTGTTTTGGAAAATGGCATCTTGGGTATCAGCCTGAGGTTTTGCCACGGGCTCATGGATTCGACACCTATTTAGGAATTCCCTATTCGAATGACATGAATTACCCGGACAACAAAGGGAAACCAAAAGGTGGCGCTGACGGTATGGATGTGTTGTGGGCTGATCCTGAATCAACACTGACGCAATGGAAGACACCGCTTATTGAGAATGAAGAGATCGTTGAGCTACCTGTTGATCAACGTACGGTGACACGTCGCTACACACAGAAAGCGATTGATTTCATAGAGAAAAATAAAGCCAAGCCTTTTTTCGTGTACCTTCCACACTCGATGCCACATATTCCACTTTATGTGCCAGAGGATATTCGGAACCCCGATCCGCTGTATGCGTATATCAACACGATTGAGCACATCGATGCAGAAGTAGGAAGGTTGCTCGATACGCTCGACACTTTAGATCTTAGTGAGAATACCTATGTGATGTACACAACCGATAACGGCCCGTGGCTTCAGTTTAAGCATCACGGTGGATCGGCCGGACCGCTTCGGGATGGGAAAGGGACAACGTTCGAAGGTGGGCAGAGAGTGCCGTGTGTTTTGCGTGGTCCACGGATTCCGGCTGGTTCGGTCTCTCATGAATTAACCGGTACGATTGATGTGCTGCCTACACTTGCTGCTCTACTCGGAAGCAGTTTGCCATCTGAGCATCGGATCGATGGCGTTGATATGTCAGCGCTGTGGGAGGGCAAAGACGATGCTGCTCCACGGGAAGAATTTCTGTATTACACATCTCATGGAGTGTTAGAGGGGATTCGGCAAGGACCCTGGAAGCTCCTTGTGAAGCTGCCGAGGAAAAAAGGAAAGAGGACGACGTTGACCTCGCCGCAGGTGCTCCTTTTCAATCTTGAAGAAGATCTTGGTGAAAAAGAAAACCTTGCTGCAAAATATCCTGAAGTCGTGTCCAGCCTTCAAGAGGAAATGAAGGCTCTTGATGCTGAAATCACCCTCAATGCTCGGCCTCCCTGGCTCGAGGGCACATGACGCGTGCGTGTTTTACGCTCGATCAGATTTGTGAATCTGCTTTTGTTCTTCAAGCGGATTGTGGTGTTTTGAGTCAACGGTGAACTCAATGTCCATCGATCCAGTTGCCACATCAATTGTTACTCGACGGCCCAGTTCTCCACCGCATGATTTCATGACAACGGGTATATCATTTTGACGTAACGCAGTTTCTACTGCCGTGATGTTCTGCCTACCAACAGTCATCTCGTCGTGGCCAGGGAACATTGCTGCCCCACCAGCTATTTTTGCTTCCCAACGAGGCTTTTTATTGCCAGGGAGTTTTCTAAGTTGGCGTAGGAGTTCAGTGATTGCCGTATCAGCAAATTTCCCGGGTTCGTCAGTTGCTCCATGTGAATCAGGAAGAAGGACATGTGCTAATCCAGCAACATGCAAATTTGAGTCGCATAGAGCCACGCTCACACATGATCCGACTAATGTCCGTAATATCCCTGAGTGTGCTGCGACAGCAATCTGACCCATGCCAATAGCATTGTGAAAAGAGTGCTTTGGTTTCGAGTTCACTGTTTTTATAAAAGAAGTATTCAACACGATTTCGTCGTTATTCTACCGCCAAGTAGGATTGCCCGCGAGACTTCGGGGTCGCATTTCAGGAAATAAGATTACGGTTTTAGTCAAAATGCAACTTTCATCTTCTTCGACATTTGTACTGTATCGATGGAGTTCTTCCTGACAATTTCTTTCGGTGTTTGGGGATAGACAAAATGATCCTTTTCAACTTTTGAATCTGAATCACTCGCTTTCTGCGGAGGTAATGTGGTGGCTGGCCGAGTCATTACGCGTAACCCCAAGGATTTTCCAGTAGGAATGAGGGGCTGGTTGTATCTCCTGCGTTTGTGCCGGAAATATAGGTCGCGAGAATACGCTGTTTCTGGAGTACCGCCTTTTGTCAGACATTTGCGGCGGAGGGTCACCGGGCGTATTGAGATCCTGAAATGTCAATTGAAAGTTGCATAGGGGACACGCCGGGTAGCGTTAGTCAGCAGCTATTTCATCTCTGAGATTACTCGATCCGACGGCAGCAATTTCGATGCAGGTTGCTGCATCCAGAAGGAGGCACACTGAGCCATCTCCGAGAATGCTTGCACCACCAAGGCCTTTAATATGGGAAAAATTTTCATCGAGTGATTTGACAACAATATCTTGCCCACCCAGTAACCCATCAACACGAAGCCCTAGAGATTTGTTTGCAGCATGCAGGATGACGACATGGTTATTGTCTTGCATGTCATCATTATTGACAGCCGGTTTATGACTGTTGCCAGTAAGTGCGTGAAAATCAAAGAGATCTTCGATTGACAGAAGAGGCAGGAACTCGCCGCGGATGTCACACATCTGCCGACCATTGGCGGTGACCCGCTGGTAGCCAGATACGGAGACAATTTCTCGTACGTTTTCAATGGGCACAGCAAGGACACCGTGGGATAGCCGAAAGAGCATGCAGCGAGTGATGGTGAGAGTCAGTGGCAACCGAATAATAAATTTCGTTCCAACCCCACTCCTTGAGGAGACCTCAACAGTACCATTAAGTTGTCCGATTTTTGTTCTGACGATATCCATGCCAACTCCTCGGCCGGATATGTCCGAGACTTCTTTGGCGGTACTGAATCCTGGTTGGAAAACAAGTTCCACAGTCTCCTCATCCGTCAGATAGTCAGCATCATTTTGTGTAATAATTCCTCGTGCGACAGCCGTCTGTTTCACTTGGTCTATATCAATACCTCCGCCATCGTCTTGGACCGTAATAAAAACATTATTGCCACGGTGAGAAGCTGCCAGTGTCACGGTTGCGATTTCTGGCTTCCCGTTTTCAATTCGCATACGAGCAGGTTCAATTCCGTGATCGACACAGTTGCGGATAAGATGATTCAGTGGATCACCAATTTCATCAATCATTCGCTTGTCGAGTTCGGTTTTCTCACCTTCAATCTCCAGGTTCACCTGTTTTTTGAGTTCCTGTGTGATGTCTCGTATCGAACGTCTAAATCGATTAAAGAGTGGTCCGACTGGGACCATTCGAGTATTGAGGACGCCTCGCTGGAGGCTGTTCGAAACACGGGTCAGTTGATCAATGGCTGTAGTAAATTCTGCAAAGCTTTGTCGGCTGCTTTCCCAGCCTTGGAGCTGATTCTCAATAACCTCAATCTGGCTGTCGAGGTCTTGTAGTTCGAGATTCACTCTTTCGCCGTATTGTGCCGTTAGTCTTGCTGTGAGCTTTTTGATCGACTCAAGAAGGTTCGTGGTGTGTGCACTCAAGCCAAGCTTGTGAAAAGCTGGTGAAACGTTTTCAGCAAGTTGGGTGAGACGAGCTCGATTAACAACGAGTTCTCCCGTAAGGTTTAGAAGGACGTCGAGCCGGTCTACGTCAACACGTACCGTTTTCGCAAGTGCCGGATTTTTTATAGCTTCTTGCGGTGGCGGTAGCTCATCTTTTGGTCCTGCTGGTGAGTCCTCAGATGGTTTCTTCGAAGACTGAGCAAGTGGGGAAGTTTCATTCAGCGCCACCGGCCGCATGGCAACAGCGCCTTCTGAAATTCTGGTAACAGAGTATGTCGTAATACCATGTGCCTGAATCAGTTGAATGATCTCAGCCTCTGGGGCGTATGACTTCAGAATGAGCACAAATTTGACTGGGCCATCGATGGTCTTTGAAGCAGTTTGCGGTGGCTGGCTTTCTATGAGTTCACCGAGCAACGCTATTTTTTCAGATATGTTGTTGGCTGCTTCCTCTGCTGATGATGAAGTCTCACCCAAAGAAATTTCGATCCGCCAGAACATCTCCTTGTCTTGAGCTGAAGAGTGCGTGACTACTGGTGCCTGTCCGAGGTTTTGATCAGCCTGTGATGCTTGATTGGGTTGCAATAACTTTGCAGCTTTCTGATCCTGTGCGCCAGATGCTTTTGGCTCATTTAAACCCGACGTGTTGTGGTCGAGTGATTGAACCTGCTCAAGGAGTTCTCCCGCAGTCTCAAGCGGTTCACCTTCTTGCAGATGTTGGTTGCTTTGGCGGAGAAAATCAATACAGCGAAGTACGACATCTATTGTAGACGTGTTGATTTTCTGCTTGCCCGAACGAAGTCTTTCGAAGTGTGTCTCGAGGTGATGAGTAAGTGACGTTATTCGATCGAGTCCAAGAAGGGCAGCCGAACCCTTGATGGAATGAATCAGCCGGAATGCCTCATTCAAGTCCTCCGGTGTGGGTGTTTGATGTTCTAGCTGAAGAAATATTTCCACTAAGCTGTCAAGCTGTTCGTTTGTTTCATCGAGATAAAGACGTAAATAGTCATTCATCTCGTCAGCTGGCAGGTCGTCAGGGAAGGAGTGTTTGCTCATAATTGAAGCTGGGTGTGATCGGTGTTCTACAGCAGAGTGTGTTTAGTATGGTTTTTGATACAAGAAAATTGTTTTTTTATTGAGGTCACCAAGGAGGTCATAGATGCCGTCTGCTGGCCCAACGACAAGAAAGCCTCCTGGTGCTAAAGCCTGAATAAGATTTTGTACGGCAACTTCTTTCGATTTTTTATCGAAATAGATGAAGACATTACGTATGAAAATACAGTCGAACGGATCATCAGGAACTGCGTCGAGCAGGTTGTGTCGCTTGAATCCGCACATGTTGATGAGGCGGGAGCGAATCGACCAGCCGGCATCGTCTTGTAGTTGTGCGAAGTAACGGGAGCGACGTTCATCTGTGGTCTGATCGAGTGAACGGTTGGGGAAGACTCCTTTGCGGGCAGCAGAAATCATGGTTTCACTGATATCGCTGCCCAGGAGTGATATTTTCCAGCCTGCGAATTGATGACGAGATTCATCGACACAGATAGCTAGCGTGTAGAGTTCCTCACCGGAACTGCATGCGGCTGACCAGATCCGCAAAGACTTGTCACGTTTTTTTTCAGATGCTTCAGTTCGAATCGTTGGTAAAAAAGAATCAATAAACCAGTCGAAGTGTCCGCCAGTTCGAAAGAAATGCGTCTCGTTTGTTGTGACAGCATCAATAAAGTGCTCAAGTTCACCCTTGAGTTTTTTTTGTGTCAGAAGATTGTAATACTCTTCGAATAATTCAATGTCGAGTTCACGAAGCCGTCGACGAATTCTGTTTGACAGAAGAGTAATTTTTCCATCAGCCAGACGTATACCCGTTTCTTCATAAATGAACACACGGAACCGATCGAATTCGTCTGATGTTAGTTTCGTTAAATCCATGGTTATCCATCCGGCTCTATTGCAGATGCGCCACCCCGTATCGCTGGTGTCCAGGAAGAATCAGTCCGTAAGGCTCGTGCATCTGCTCTCGGTACAGCGGACCGTATACAGGAACTCTCCAAGTCACTTTCTGAACACAGATGATAAGTGCTGAGTCGAGGTGCTGCCTACTGTGAGGTTCGTAGGGCCGTTGGGGACGTAGCTTTCACTTCGATTCGTGTTGTTTTGTCTTGGCGTACAGTTTCTATGATTCTTTTTCGAATTGAATGCTCGCTTGGTGTACCTGGTGGAGGTTGGAAGGTTCGAGAAGTTGATCAGCGTCGAGCAAGACAAAAAGTTCTTCCTCGACACGAGTGAATCCTGCAATAAATCGACGGCCTGTTCCATTGACGGAATCGGGGGCTGGTTGAATGTTGTCAGCGGGTACCCGCATAACGCGAAGGACAGAATCGACGGTACAGCCAATGGTTCGAGTGCCTACATTCACAACAATAGTACGTGTGTCTTCATCGTAAGGCTTACGATTGAGACTGAAGAGTGATCGTAGGTTAATGATTGGAATAATCATGCCGCGGAGGTTACTGACACCGTCGACGTAAGCAGGTACCTCAGGAATTTTTGCGACACGAGAAGGCATCACAATTTCCTGGATTGATTCGATACGGAAGATGTAGTTCTGGTTCGCAAGTCGAAATCCCACAAATTGAGGTGATGTGGAATTTGGTTGACTGCTTTGATGAATAGAATGCAAAGTCTTTGGTTGTGGTGAAGGTGTGATACTCATGTGCCGTCTTTAGCGTGTGAAAGCCTTGATAGATTCTTCGGTGAGCGCGATCTCATGAGTCAGGATATAGTCGGAAATTGGTGTGCGAGCAAATTCGCGATGCGAAAAAGCAGTTCCGTAGGCTTCTGTCCGTTATAGTCGTTGTGAACGGACCTGAGGAGTTTGCTTTCTGGTAGTTTTCTGGGGTGGTGGTTGTCACACGGTGGGTCTGAATAGTTGTTGTTCTGTTGAGTCAGTTGGTGTGTCAGTTGGTGGGTGCGTTGGTGAAAGAAAAAAGTCCTTTACGTGTTTTGGTAGTCGATGATTCGGCTCTCTATCGGCAGATGCTTGTACGAGCTTTTGCCGATCTTGAGGGTGTTGAGGTTATTGATGTTGCCGTTGATGGTGTTGAAGCGCTTGAGAAAATTGAGCGATTATCGCCCGACCTTATAACACTTGACGTGCAGATGCCGAGGCTCGACGGGCTTGGTGTATTGCGGGAACTCACTCGTCGGTCTGTTGATGCAACTGTGCTGATGGTCAGTAGTGTGACAGCCGAAGGTGCCCCGGCCACGGTAGATGCATTATTAAATGGCGCTATTGATTGCATTTTGAAGCCTGCTGGAGTCGATGCACAGGCAGAAGTGCAGAGTATCGCAAAGGCTTTGAAGGAACATGTCAAAGCAATTCTTCAGAATCGTTCTGTGAGTCCTGCGAGTGGTTTTGTTTCTGCCAAAAGAGGCTTCAGAAAACATCCGTGTTCTGTAACAAAAATGCAGGATGTTATCGTGATTGGAGCATCGACGGGTGGTCCGAAGGCGTTGCGGACGGTGTTACGATCTCTTCCGGCAACATTCGATGTGCCATTGTTCATCGTGCAGCACATGCCGTCTGCTTTTACAGCATCGTTGGCCAGTCGGTTGAATGACATTGTCGATTTTTCAGTGAAACTTGCATCGACGGGCATGCTCATTCAACCTGGCACTGCATACCTCGCACCGGGACGATTTCATCTTACGGTGATGAAAAAAGATGAGAATGTCTTCTGTCGGCTTACGGAGGATTCACCGCGGCAGGGCTGCCGGCCCTCTCTTGACTGTCTGCTCGAGTCGCTTGTTCCCGTGTATGGTGAAAAAGTTGTGACAGCAGTTCTTACTGGTATGGGTTCAGACGGGTTAGAGGGGTGTCGTCGTGTGAAGGCAGCAGGCGGTGCCGTGATTGCACAAGACCGACAGGGGTGTACGGTGTATGGCATGCCAAAAGCGGTTGTCGATGCCGGTCTTACGGATGCAATAGTACCTCTTGATCAGATCGGTGAGGTGATTACTGCAAATCAATATCGGAAACCTGCAGCGTCGTAATGCGGTTTATGTATTTCTTCACACCCTTGAGAGAGAATATATTGCGATGAAGAGTGTTGTCCTTGATGGGTACACGACAAACCCAGGTGACTGTTCGTGGGATTCCATTGCCAAGCATGGCGGTCTTCAGGTATTTGATCGTACAGCCACTGATGAAATTCAGCAGCGAGCAGCAGGTGCAGAGGTCGTGCTCACCAACAAAACGCAACTCACTGCAGAAATACTTGCAGGGTTACCTGACTTAAAACTGATTTCAGTGCTTGCTACCGGCGTAAACGTGGTTGATCTCGATGCTGCCCGTGCTCACGGGATCACTGTTTGCAACGTTCCTGGGTACAGTACGCCGAATGTCGCGCAGGCCGTTTTTGCACTATTACTGGAACTTACAAACCAGACGGCTCTTCATGCTGCGGAGGTCAGAGCTGGACACTGGTCTTCGTGCCCGGATTTCTGTTTCTGGCGAGGTGAACTGGTTGAGCTTGATGGCCGAACGCTTGGGCTTATTGGGTACGGCGCCATTGGTCAGGCAGTTGCCGCTGTTGGTCGGGCGCTGGGGATGAATGTACTTGCGGTTCGTCGACGGAAAGGTGTCGGTGATGACGATACAACGTTTACGGACGTCTCGACAATATTTCGAGAAAGTGACGTTATCTCGTTGCATTGCCCGCTCACACCGGAGACAGAAAAGCTTGTTGACGCGTCACGGCTTGCTGTCATGAAGCCAACAGCATATCTCATCAATACGGCACGGGGTGGTGTTGTTCATGAACACGATCTTGCTGAGGCTTTAAATAGTGAGCAGATTGCAGGGGCGGGGCTCGATGTTCTTTCGGTTGAACCACCTCCCATGACGAATCCACTTTTGACTGCAAAGAACTGTCTGATCACTCCACACATAGCATGGGCGAGTCGGGCTGCCCGTCAGCGGCTTATTGAAGCCACGTCTGAGAATATCCAAAGGTTTTTCAATGAGACACCACAGAATGTTGTGTCGTAAGTATTTGTGGAGCGTGGTTGTTATTCACCAATAATTTTCACGAGAACACGTTTTCGCCTGCGGCCGTCAAATTCGCCATAGAAGATTTGTTCCCACGGGCCAAAGTCAAGTGCACCATTGGTGATTGCGACAACCACTTCTCGCCCCATGACCTGCCGCTTCATGTGAGCGTCCGCGTTGTCTTCACCAGTTCGGTTATGGTTGTAGACCTTTGGGCTGGCATCAAAGGGTGCGAGTTTTTCTAACCACTTTTTATAGTCAGCGTGCAGCCCAGTCTCGTCGTCATTGATAAAGACACTCGCTGTGATGTGCATCGCGTTCACAAGGCAAAGGCCTTCTTGGACACCAGACTCCGTGACAAGTTCCTGAACCGTCGATGTAATGTTCTCAAAGCCCATTCTTGCGGGGATTTGAAAAAAGAGGTGTTTGGTCAGTGATTTCATTCCCGTGTCCTATAGGGTGCAAAAAGTGGAGCCCGTTAGGCAGTCATTACAACACTCAAAAAACTGTGTGTACAGGGTGTTCGTGTTATGGGTGTAGGGCAAGGAGCGGGTATTCCTGTAGGTATGCGTTATGGTGGATGAGGCTATGGTATTTTAAGGTAAGCAAGTTCTGGACGAAGTTTTTGCACTGTGGACGCCAAGGAGAGAGACAATGAATGTCGAACGGGTTAAGTATCTAATCTGGGCTGCTGATGTTGATCGCGCTGTCCGGTTCTATGAAACACTCTTTGGGGCACGCATCACACGGCAGAATCCAGCGGTTACAGATCTCGACATCTGCGGATCCACTGTTGGTATTCACAGTGGCGGTGAAGGAAAGCGTACGTGGACTGGCCTTAGCTTTCAGGTCGCAGATGTTGTTGCTGGAGCGGCCGAAGTGACAGCAGCAGGTGGTATTCTGACCCACGAACCACGTGAAGAAAATGGAGAAGTGCCTCATCTCGCAATGTGTGCGGATACCGAAGGCAATGAATTCATGCTTTCACGTAAGCGCAGCTAGCTTTCATAGAATCGCAGCTAGGGACTTACATCAAGGCAGATAAGCGTGCTGTCATCTCGCAGGAAGAGTTTTCCACCGGAGAGGGACGGAAAGGCGCGGATGATTCCTGGGAGTGGTTGGCTTTGTCCCAAGATTTTCATGCCTTGAGGTGACACATCGAGAAGCGTGATGGTTCCATTTGTTTTGACAGCGATCATTTTGTCATCTGCTGCCAGCAGGCTTCCGTATCCAAAGTTTTCTTCACGCCATAGGGCTTTTCCACTGAGGATATCAACACACGTTATTGCTCCAGGTGGTCCATCGTCACGACCGTCAATGCAGTACAGGTGACCATCGCGCAGGATGGGCGTGCAGTATTGACTGGCAATGCTGTCTGTACCGTTCCATTCAGGGTTGACCTCTGTAGGAGTAAATGCAGCACAGACTGATCCAATGCCGTACGACGCCGTAACAAATAGATGGTGCTGGTTGTCCATGGTTTTCCAGGTGATCGGAGTGGCAGCGTTGACCGTCGGACCTCGCATGCCGAAAGCAAAGGACCAACCGATAGATCCATTTGCTGGATCAATGAGAAGGCACTGGTACCGCGTAATGACTACTGCGTATTGCTTGTCGTTGAGCCGTACTAAGGACGGCGCTGCATAGCTTGCTTGTTCATCACTTGTTTTCCACGCGGGCTTGCCTGTTTGAAGGTCAAAGCCAACAACACCGGCACCGTTGCGACCACCGATATTGACGAGTACGTGGTTGCCACTCACAAGTGGGCTTGAGCCGGAACCAAAGTATCCTTCACTTGCATCAAATTCTTGGTGTGTCCGATGTTGCCAGAGCTGGTTTCCTGTGCGTCTATCGAGGCATGTCAGCATGCCTTGGGCTCCAAACGTCAGAAGCCTGTCTTGTGAGACAGTTGGCGTACAAAGAGGTCCGTCACCACCTCCTACTTGTGGACGAAAACGAGTCGGGTGTTCAGTTTTCCAAATCACTGTGCCTGTTTTGGCATCCAGTGCTTCGGTGATCTCACGATTATCAATACGGTGAAAAACGAAAGCGACTCCGTCGACTACAGCGATGCCGGCGTATCCGCTTCCAACAGGGCGACGCCAGACTTCTGGTGGACCGGTCTCTGGCCATTGGGAGGCAAGCTTTTCGTCAGGATCAGCGATGCCGGTACGATTGGGACCAAGAATCTGTGGCCAATCACCAGCATGGACTGTTTGCCAACTGTAACTCCCAGAATAGATGGTAAGAAGACAGAAGGCGATTGCATGAAAAACTGATGTTCGAACGTGATGCATAAATAGGATACCGTGTGGGAAGAAGTGTCTTCCGTCGCTATGAACATGCAACAAATGCTTTTAATAGTGACGGTGGTTCAGAGGTTATGGGGGTAGGAATGAAACGCTGTTTTGAAGGGAAAACGGAAGAGGGACAACGGCATAAATGAAGGCAACTGGGAATGCGTGTATCTTGCGTTGGCTGCCTCGTGCCAATTAGTGAAATTTGTCTTTCGGCAACCGACCGTTTGTGTTCATGCCTCGTGCATCGGTGATGGTTTCTACCGACACTACCATAGCTGTTCAGATAATTGTCTGACCCGTCACAGCTGTAGAGCTTTTTCAACGCCAATACCTCGATTTCCACTATATTGCCGGGGTACATTTGAACTACGATCTGTTCGCAGCATCGCGTAGTTGTTTACCGAATAGCTCAGTACTGAGATCCTATTCCGCTGGCACATTGATGATCTTTTCACAAATCGTCTCAAAAATTATGTAGAATTCGCCATTCGGGGTCGGAAAAGCTTGTTTTTAGTGCATATTTACCGAATGAGAATTTCCGTGACATTTTAAACAAAAACCGGCCTTAGTACGTAAGACGATTAAGCGCTTTTGTACTCAAATGGGAATTTGTAGCCTTATGTGTCGTGAGCTGTTGACATTACAAGAGACGTATCTCACAGAAGCCAAAGATGGCTCGGACGAAAGTCTCGGACTTCTTCTCGAGTCGTTTTCAAATTACCTTGAGGTTCTTGCTCTTGGGCAGATGGGCCGGCAATTGCAGACACGATTAAGTCCATCTGATGTTGTGCAGGACACCTTTTTAGAAGCACACCAAGGATTTCCACAATTTCGAGGTGCCTCTATAGCGGAGTTTCATGCTTGGCTTCGTCAAATTCTCGTGAACAACTTG
>CAJXFK010000058.1 GCA_913052575.1 uncultured Planctomycetaceae bacterium | reverse complement strand
TGGGACGCTAAATAATTCGGAAACATCAAAAGTCTTTACCTTTCTGCTTTTGATGAAAGAACGTCGCCCCAGTTTGGTCAGACCGGGGCGGCGTTTTTTCTGCTGCGCTTTCTGGATAATTCGCATCTTCATTGCTTTTACTGCAGTGAAACTCCTGCGGTGCGCCTTTCGGATAAAGCTTTCTTGGTGTGAACCAGCGGTATTTCCCGGCCGTATCGCTAGTAACTTCCGCAACGTATACCCCGTCAAGTTTTGCTCTGCCTTTCGCATACCTGACGGGGTGTTGCTTAGACAAACACGCACATATAGGAAACGGATGCAATGGAAAAAGTAGGACAAGAACAAATCAAACGCGTTCAGACACTCACAGACAACCAGAAGGAAAGATTTCTCAGGATTTATTTTCATAGCTGCCAGCATTTAGTTGTCGACGGTGCTGTTCAGACTGCTGATCCTGAATAACCGTACGTAGTGCGTGTGCCCGTTCGATGGGTTGCTGAACTGCCTGCGGCCAGGCTTTTTCTCACTGCGAATTGAAATCATGGAAACTTAAAGGAATGGGGTTCAATAAAAATGGTGAGTAACATGAAACCAAACGTCATAGATAAAGATAATGTGATAAAAAAACTTAAGGAAGAACTTGTAAAGACGGAAAAACTCCTTGCATGCTCTGACAAGAACCGAAACATTCTCTATCAGCGTCTCGATGAGTTTGACCAGCGGCACCATAGTTCTCAGTCTTGTTATGAGGCTCTTCAAAAGCGATATGAAGACCTTCAGTTGGCCCATCGAACGTTAGCGTCTAAATCTCTGGTATTAGCTAAGCGGTGGCAGGACTTAAGACGCCAACAAACACAAGAAGCTACAACGTAGTGGGTAGGAAAATTTTGTACGAACCGTGTCACATGGATTTTTGGTACCAATTGAAAACCCTTAATGCAACGGGTTTCAAGACAGCACTGATGTATACACCGAAGGCTCTTGTAGCTGCCCAGTAGTAGCTTCCTTATAAACGGCGGAATAGTATAAACGGCGAAATAGTTCTCGAATTTTGAAAGGGATCTAATGAAACATGAAACAGTTATGACTTTTGGCGATAATGAACAGTACGAACTGGTAGACACCGAATGTGCTGTTTGTCTCTGTGATTTGTCCTTAGTGCAAACGATCGGTGAATTGTCGTTGCCTTTATGCGCCCCCTGTGAGACAGCGATGGAGTTCTGCAAATACGAATTGGAGGAATAGAGGAATGTAAATGCCTGCCGACCAGGAAAAAGGAGATCGTGACGTAGGAGCCGATGCTGTTCTGGGTTGTTTTTTACGACTAGCCAACATTTGGGTAAACGGTCCAACAAGTAAATACGCACGACACGGCATCATTACGATATGAGTGTTGCCACAACAACAACCAAGAAATACACGAAGTGCGGCAAGGCGAAGCCGTAGTAAAAGTGCCGGCCGTACGGCTTCCCATCGTTTAACTCTCCAGAACTTTATGTCAGGGGAACGTTGAGAGTTTTCTTCGATAAGGTTTCACATCGAGTTCTAAGTGGCATGACCACAGCGTGTGATTAGTACAGTTTTGGAATTTGTTTTCAGTGGTGATCTACGAACCTTCTAGGAATGGGGTGCTTGATGGAGGGCGCTCTGCGCGATGCGTTCCCGTCAACAATGAACCGTCTATAGTCGCGGCCCGTCCATAAGCATCATCATTCCTACGGGTGAGCTTCCTTGCTTGAACGTTTTGCCTTCAGGTGCCAGGCGTGAGGTATGAAGAAAATGAATTTTTTACCTGAAAACTCAGCTGAAAAGCATTTTCACGCCATGGCCAAGAAATCAACCGCCCCGACTTCCGTAATGTGTAATAGTTCTGTAACGATTAGTAACCCATAAGGAGACAATGCGATGAAGAAACGCTCACTCAGAGAAGTGCGTCACGCACTGTCAGTGAATCGCCAAGGCCCAACCGTTGGCTTTGTTGTTCCCGTCCCCACTGTTGTGAAGATTTTGGCGGGTTCTGTTTATAGGTATTCGTATCAAGCAGCTCTGCAAGGCTCAGTGGGTCGGTCATAAGCGGGTCGGTCATAAATAGTTCCGATAGACGCAACCTCAAAGCGTTCTGGACGCTTCTGTTTGGAGTCAGCCGGCAGCCAGGCAAGAATTGCAGAACGTTTTTCGTCTGGCTGTCTGGTGCGGGATTTACCTAAACAAAAATCACGACCGTTCACCCTTGGAGTCGTAAGTGACTTTTGACCGGGTATAATCGTGCCTGCGGAAATGCCTTGTTAGATCGTCTACCTATCTTTCGTACCCTCCGATATGGCTCGTTTATCGGGTGCTTTTTGAGAGTCGTATCCGATAAAAATAAAAACCATGATCCAAAGTGGCACGATCACGACGGGTGACCGGTAAAGATTTTTCCTGTGTTTCTAGGTATTACCTAAAAAAAGGCAAACAGTCGGGGCGACATGATTCGAACATGCGACCTCTTGGTCCCAAACCAAGCGCTCTACCAGGCTGAGCTACGCCCCGAATGTGGCTTCTCACGAAAACCGTCTAAGAAGCCTCAGCAAGTATAGCTAAGACTCACAAAAGGCAGAGTAGTAAAGAGAAAACCCGGAAACAAGCCAGGTTTTTAGTCTGTAAGAAAGGCCAGCAGCCGTTCGAATTCCTCAGGACTACCAAACGGAATGACAATTCTCCCTATCCCTTTACTATTTGCATGAATCACAACTTTTGTGCCAACAGCCCTCCGAAGCTCATTTTCAAGTGAGACAATTTGGCTCGATCGCCGTGAAGCTGGACGCCCGGGCTTTCTTTTCGGCGTTGATGAGCCAATCGGTTGCGTCTCCGTTATAGAAGAAGTTGGAGACGTAGACAGTTCCTCAACGTCATCAGCCCGAAGTATTTCTTGAACTTCACCTTCAACTGCACGAACTGAAAGTCCATGGGCAACAACCTTTTCAGCAAGTGTTATTTGTTCATGTTCATCGCCCAGTGGTAAAAGAGCCCTGGCGTGTCCCATTGAAATTTTGCTGCCACGAAGTTTTTGCTGAACAACTTCTGGTAATTCGAGTAAACGAATTAAGTTGGCGACAGTTGATCGATCAACCGACAGCCTTTTTGCAAGTTCCTCTTGAGTGCCACCCCATGTTGAAAGGTACTGCTTAAAACTGGTAGCTTTTTCAAGAGGGTCAAGATCACGACGTTGGAGATTTTCGACAATTGCAATTTCTGACATTTGCCGGTCGTCAACTTCCAGTAGACGTACCGGAACATTTTCCCAGCCTAATCGACGCGCCGCTGCCAGGCGACGCTGTCCTGCAATTAATTGAAAACGATCATTTTTCGAACGTACAACAATTGGTTGAACAAGCCCATGCTCTTTGAGACTGTTTGCTAATTCGACGAGATCATCAGCGGACATTTCGCTTCGTGGCTGCCATGGATTTGGATCGATTGCTGCGGTTGAAATTTCACTGGCAGGTACTGCGGCAGCAGCCTGCTCGAGATCTTCAGCCTTATGCAGAATGAGTTGTGCAGCAGCTGATCGTGTCCGATCAGATTTTTCAGGCTGAGTTGCTAATGCTCCAGTGCCATCAGTTGGTGGTATCGACTGATCCATGCCAGCTCTGCCGAGCAGTGCTTCCAGACCTCGCCCAAGCCGTCGTTCCTTATTCACAGTCGCGTACCTCCATGCACAATTCTGTATACGCCCGTGCTCCCAAAGAACGTGGTGCGTAGTCGAGCACGCTTAATGCGTGACTCGGTGCCTCCGACACCGCGACGTCCCGCGGGATCACCGTGTCGAAAACAATCTCTCCAAAAAAATCTCGAACCTCTCGCTCAACCTCTGTCGTAAGTTCCAGGTTCGCGTCATGCATCGTCAGCACGATTCCACTAAATGAAAGTCGGCCAGGCTGATCAGCCATAACATCTCGAATCACCTCGATCATCTGCGTCAGACCTTCCAGTGCAAAGTATTCACATTGAATTGGCATGAGTACTTCAGTCGAACCGGCAAGTGCCGTCCGGGTGAGCTCCCCCAAAGAAGGGGGGCAGTCGATAAGGCAGTAGTCCCATGCATTGAGCCCACATGAAAGATGATTTGAAAGAACCATTGAACCATTTCGAGCCTGTTCGGCTAATCGCTCAACATCACGGACGCTTCGACTACCGGGAAGTAATGAAAGGTTTGTGACGGCTGTGCTCATAATGGTTTCACTCAGCGCGGTTTCCGAGACCAGTGGATGTGTCTCAGCAGGGCTGCCACCTAGACCAGTAGTTGCATTGCATTGGGGATCAAGGTCAACCAGCAGTGTCCGCCTACCAGATTTGGCAAGTCCTGCTGCGACGTTTGAGGCAGTCGTTGTTTTCCCGACGCCACCCTTTTGATTTGCAACACACACAATCCGGCCCATCCGCGTATTCCTATAAATGATTTCGTAACGCATAACTCGTGCTCTCGGTGTATCGGCACGAACCGGTGGGGTCGTCATCATCGGACTCTGGTGGGCGGTGTTTCACGTGAAACCGAACAACTTTGCGCAGACTACTAGCCTTGCCTGTTTCACGTGAAACGACCTTTCATGATGAGAAGATCAGAAAACCAGAGTCATGATTGGATCGTGAGATAGGCAACTGAAACGCAGGATTAATCACGTGTTACTGAAATACTCGATGTATGGAATGTAGCCAAAAGTGAGTTCAATATGCACTTCAGATTCTTGATTGCTTTGAGAGTCACAGTGAGGGAGTGCCACTGGTTGAGGATGCTCACAGGTCTTCAGCACACCTCACTTCTTTTCTTCAGGGGTTGGAAGGAACGCTCTCGACGTAGTGTCTGCAGGTTCAAGCAGCCTGTTTTTGGAACCGTCGACGAAATCAGTCTTCATAAGATTTTGAAAAGATCAAGAATGAACCCCTGGATGATCAGCGATGGAATCCTATGAAAAGTGCCTGTTGATTGGAGGTGTTAACGAGGGCCAGTTGAGTGCAAGCAGAAAAGAAATAATCTCCGGAAAGCATTCTTGGTGGCTGGAAAAAGTAGGGGATAGAAGTAGTTCTTTGAGCATCAGCAACGAACTCTTCCGCTCTCGTCCTGCTGGTATCGAATGAAGGCATGGCAATCACCTTACTGAACATCTTCGTCCGTAGGTCATCGACGCTCTTAGCCCATGCATCGGTTTTGAAATACAGTTACAAATGATTAGGTGAATGGTGTGCAAGTCACCAGTGGTTCCTTACAAAACGAATCAACAACCGTACTCGATCAATGTTCTTTTGGTGGGTTGCAGGTATCGGGGAACGTGGTTGCAGGACCGTTACGAGAAAAAGAATCCCGTAACGGTGAATCCCATACTGGCGAATGAAGATCTTTCGGACCGGCGGAGCTTCTATTGGCAGAGGTGTCACGCAGTCTCAGAAAATCAGGTCTAGAAACGAGTAAGCACAGGTCCAGGAAGCACCTGCTAAACTAGTAAAAGCAGGAAGTGTTTCACATGAAACAAGATGTGCGAGAAGTCGTTCAATAAAAAAAGAGCTGCAGAATGCTGTCGCACTCTGCAGCTCTTGAAGCGATTTATCAAGGCTATTAATAGCGGTAATAGCTCGGCTTATATGGTCCTTCAACTGGAACATTAATGTAGTCGGCTTGCTCATTCGTTAGCTTGGTCAACTTAACACCAAGCTTTTCAAGGTGCAGTCGAGCGACTTCCTCATCCAATTTCTTGGGGATCATATGGATGTCGACACTGTAGTGATCAGTCTCACGATTAGACCAGAGCTCCATCTGTGCAAGTACCTGATTCGTGAAGGATGTGCTCATCACAAAACTTGGATGGCCAGTGGCACATCCGAGATTCACAAGACGGCCCTTCGCCAGAATAATGACACTGCGGCCATTATCACTAAACGTATACCGATCAACAGCACCAATGTCTGCTGCTTTGATCTCATCCTTTGTGACCGTGCCATCAGCAACCTGCTGTTCAAGCCAAGCGACATCTATTTCAGTGTCGAAGTGACCAATATTACAGAGGATTGCATCATTTGGCATATGCTTGATGTGGTCGCCAAGAATGATGTCCTTGTTCCCTGTGGTCGTAACAAAGAGATTTCCCTCTCTGCAGGCATCTTCCATCGTGACGACTTCAAAACCTTCCATGGCAGCTTGGAGTGCGTTGATCGGATCTATTTCGGTCACAATGACACGGCAGCCATAACTTTTCAGGCTTGCGGCACATCCCTTGCCAACGTCACCGTATCCACAAACAACGGCGACTTTTCCAGCCAGCATGACGTCTGTTGCCCGCTTCACACCGTCTGCAAGCGACTCTCGGCAACCATAAAGATTGTCGAACTTACTCTTTGTAGCACTGTCATTTACATTAATTGCTGGAACCTGGAGCGCGCCAGTTGTATTCAATACTTCTAAGCGATGTATGCCAGCAGTTGTCTCTTCACTGACACCGTGGATATCTGAAAGAAGTTCAGGAAATCGCTCATGGACCATCGCGGTGAGGTCTCCACCGTCATCAAGAATCATGTTCAGTGGTTTTCCTGATGGAAACATAAGAGTCTGTTCGATGCACCAATCAAACTCTTCATCAGATTCACCCTTCCATGCATACACTGGAATTCCTGTAGCGGCTATTGCAGCCGCGGCATGGTCTTGTGTGCTGAAAATGTTGCAACTGCTCCAAGTAACTTCCGCACCCAACGCAGCGAGAGTTTCAATAAGTACTGCGGTTTGGATTGTCATGTGGAGGCATCCAGCAATTCGAGCACCGGCAAGAGGCTTTGAATCACTGTATTTCTCGCGGAGAGCCATCAGACCTGGCATTTCGTTTTCAGCGAGTTCAATTTCTTTTCGTCCCCATTCGGCCAGGGACATATCAGCAACTTTGTATGGCAGACGGGTATCAACTTGGGCCACAGGAACCTCCTCAGACATGGAAAAACTTGCTGGCAGCCGCATGACTGCCGTGTTACGTAACGATTGCAACTGGCTAAATTGTAACGCTTTAATGCACTGCGCACAGTCCGTTTTCCTGTTGCCGCGTAAGAGAACATGAAACAGCACGTAAGTCGGGTTTAGGAAAAACGACGATTGCCGGGAATGTAGGGGATTAGGCGGCTAGATATCGGCTTGCTCAGAAAAACCTTGTTTTGCCGCAGCGACGAATCGTTGGACTAAAATGGAATCTTTCTGGCCAGGCGATGATTCAACCCCACTCGCTGTGTCAACCGCACTGGCCCGCGTCGTTTGTATTGCAGCAGCGACATTATCCGGTGTGAGTCCACCAGCAAGTGTTGTTGGAATGGATAGGATAGGTACTTCCGCTACGGACTTCCAATCTATGATATTACCAGTCCCGCCAAACGCACCGGTACCCACTCCACTTGAAACACTTGCGTCGAGTAACGCCATTGCTGGAGGGCATCCGCACGCGGCAGCCGCATCAATCCACTGTCGAGCCGTTGCCAATCGATCCGGATCAACCGAAGGTTTGTCGAGTCGTACTGCTCGAATAACTGGCAACGGCTTCAGTTCATCACAACGCCACGGAGGGTCACTTTTCTCCGGTGGCCCATCGAAAAGTCCATGAAGTTGGATTGCATCAAGCCCAATTTGTTCTGCGACCATGAGCATCTCGCTGGAAGGCCGTCCTACAAAAACTCCAATCCGCACAATATCAGAAGGGAGCTTTTGAGCGATTTCAGTAGCTCGCTTGAGATCAAGGCAGCGTGGAGAGCCAGGAATAAAATTCAGACCAATAGCATCAGCTCCTGAAGATGCAATCATCAACGCATCTTCTACAGAGGTGACACCACATATTTTGACCTGAAACATAAAAATCCTTGTAGTCATCAGCAATATTTCAATGCAGACGAACTGCACTGATCCGCAGATTCCACGTGGGTCTCCTTAGTCGAGTCGATTCACCCAATCGGAAAAGTCTATCCGTTGATTCATCGGTACAGGAAGACACTCGATTCGGTCGACAATATTCTAGTCCAGTCGGCCTCATCATACTGCTGAAACATTAGCGACTTATTCGAACGTGTCGAGCACATCCTAGCAACTATATATATGTCATCACAGAAAAGCTTTTATCCTTTGGCGACTCGTCCGTTCATGACAGTTCCTCGGGTTGGTTCCTTTCACCCATCTCCCGATGCGACGAAGGCTCTCGACGGATTAGTACGTGTTATTCGCAGAGCCGAAGGGATTGGTTTACTCGTTGGTCCAACGGGCAGTGGAAAATCCCTGCTGTTATCCTGTCTTCGAGAACGAATCGATGGAGATTACGTCGTCGCCTTGCTTTCAGGAGCGCGTATCTGCACTCGCCGAGGACTCTGGCAGTCAATTTTGTCAGATCTTGGTGAAGCCTATCGTGACCTCGATGAGGAAGAGTTGCGGATTGGACTCGTTGATCGCATTCGTGGGTTGGCGGCCACAGGTTCTGGGCTGGTTGTTCTTGTAGACGAAGCCCACACTCTCCCACGAAGGCTTCTGGAAGAATTGCGACTGCTGAATGGAGTTGTGACGGCCTATCCTGCTGTCCACCTTGTACTCGCTGGTACAATTCGTCTTGAAGAAATGCTTGGTGAATCTAATTTAGAGGGCATTGCTCAGCGAATAGCGGTGCGTGGCTATTTAGAAGCATTCGATTATGAAGAAACATGTCGATACGTTCGCACACAGATGTATTGCGCTGGCCTCAATTGGGATTCGAGGTTTGAGCCAGAATGTGACGCGGTTGTATATTCACTGACAGAGGGTGTTCCTCGACTGATCAACCAACTTTGCGATCAGGCTATTCGGTTGGCTGAGCAGAGGAGCGTAGATGAAGTTGGTAAACAAGATCTTGCAGCTGCGTGGGAAGAAATTCAAAACCTGCCCGCGCCTGCATCGCTGCGAAGTGAAATCTCAGGTGTTGATGTGCCGGAGCAGTCAAATGCATCAATTCCTCAAGCAATAAATCATTTTGAAGCTTGTGGGCCTGAGGCAGAGGCAGTTGAAGAGATCTGCTTTGAAGATGAGGCGGAGCCAGCTGTCATTGAATTTGGTGCGCTTGAGGACGATGAATTTGCGCACGACGAGCAGGTGGATCAAGAAGCACAAGCCGAAAGCTCCACTCTAGCTTTCTCGGAACGCTCCACCGAATACAGTGATTCCCAGATGAATAAACAACAACGTGGTATGGAAGATGCACCGTCATCAATTGGGTTTGAAGATTCCCAGCGAGCGACCAAGTTTGCTGTTGAGGCTTTGATCAGAGAAGCACAGGAGGGGCTTGAGAATTTCCCTGGCATCAGTGGGACACCAGCAGAATTACCAAGCGTACAAAATGACAAATTGTGTGTTGGCTCAGATGATGAATTATGTGTCGGCTCAGATATAGAGCTCGTGTTCGACCCTCCGTTCGATTCAGAAGACGAGGCGAGACGACCGGACCCATTTGCAGAGTGTTTTGCAGAAGAAGAAGACATTGTTGAACGTTTTGTTATGGAGGGTCCGGATGACTTTCACCGGCACCTTCACGTTGCTAGCCGTGAGGGTCAATCCATGAGTCGTCAGCTTTCAGAAATGGCTTGTGATGTGCCAGCAAAGCATGAGCAGAGTAACGACTGCGTCGAGGCTCCACACGTTTCGACTGAGGCGCGTTCATTAAAAGATGAAGTAGTTACGGATGAGGGTTCCGAAGGCGAACCAGATGATTCAGATATGGTCATTATTGAAGAGGATCACTACTCTGATGATGAGGTTGGTAATCCAACCGTTGCCGCAGTTCGGCTTAGTGACTACTCACGGCTCTTTGCCCGGCTCCGGCGAGGTGGTCGGATGAAATCTTCAAGCTAAGTAATCTCCGTAAAGTGATTTGTTCGCTTTTTATTACAGCGACAAAAAGCAAGCTTTCGATCGTTGGTGTTGTTTCTGCCATCTCTTTCATTCGCACTTTGCCCACTCCGCCACGTGGTAATCTGTGCACCACGGTATTTTTTCGTGTTGCTATCAGGGAACATTGGCCCTTTCACAAATGTTTTGTGGACAAATTGAGAGACAAAGCGGGAATGGACATTTCCTGAAAACTCTTTTCGGCCGAGCAAAAACTGCTGAGAAACCCTATTGTGTTGTGCAACTGAAGCCAGATTCGTAAACGAAGGAGACAACAATGAAAACCCAGAAACCATGCGTTGGCATTCTTACCAGCGGTGGTGATTGTCCAGGACTCAATGCAGTTATCAGAGCTGCTGTTCTGGCTTCTGAAAGGCTCGGGTATTCATGCATTGGTTTTTTGCGAGGGTACGAGGGCCTTGTCGATCCAGTGGAATACATGCCGCTCACTCCGGCAAATACGAATGGTATTTTGACGACAGGTGGAACGATTCTTGGTTCAACAAATAGGGGACAATTCTCAGCAACCGTTGGTGAAAATAATCGTCTTTCCATTGATCGAGGTCTGCTTGGTAGTGTTGCTCGGACGGTACATCAATTAGGGCTTAGTGGATTGATCTGCATTGGGGGTGATGGATCACTTGCAATAGCAGATCAGTTTCATCAGTTCGGCATTCCAGTCGTTGGGGTCCCAAAAACAATTGATAATGACCTTGGCGCTACTGCGTTTACATTTGGTTTTGATTCTGCGGTATCTGCTGCGACTGATGCTTTAGACCGACTGCGAACAACTGCAGCGAGTCATGAACGTATTATGGTACTTGAGGTAATGGGTCGGCACGCCGGCTGGATCGCACTCCACTCTGGTCTTGCTGGGGGCGCTGATGTGATTCTTATCCCTGAAATCTCTTGGGACTTTGACGCTATTTGTCAAAAAATAATGAATCGTGAATCAGTCGGTCGACGGCATACATTAATCGTGGTTGCCGAGGGAGCAACGTTACCAACCGGTGATCTGGTTTGTATGGCACCAACAGAAGTTAACGAACAAGTGAAGCTTGGTGGTATCGGTCAGATTGTTGCAGGGGAAATTGCAGAACGATTAGACAGGCAGACTCGTACTGTTGTTTTGGGGCATTTGCAGCGAGGTGGAAGCCCTACCACGTTTGATCGGGTACTGGCTACAGAATTTGGAGTACTGGCAGTACAGCTCATCAAGAAAGGGCGGTTCGGGGAAATGGTATGCTATCGGCCACCAGAAATTGAGAGTGTGCCGATCGCTTCTGCGATTAAATTACTCTCGCAAGTTGATCCTCATGGTTCGGCCGTACAAACTGGTCGTGGACTGGGAATAAGTTTTGGGGATACTGGCTGAATCGCAGCAAGAAATCCATTATTTAATTGTGTCAGGAGCAGATCATGGCAGCGAATGATAAGGCGGCAGGTCGAGTTGCAAGCGTGATGCAGGAGAACCGCTTGTTTCCACCACCGCAAGAATTTTCAGGCCGATCACGAATCGGATCAATGGAAGCGTATCAGGCCTTGTATGACGAGGCTGCCAATAACCCCACCAGTTTTTGGGCCGAGCGTGCGCAATCATTGCCGTGGACGAAGCCATACGAGGAGGTTCTTCGGTGGAATGCGCCACATGTAGAATGGTTTTCGGGCGGGCAGACAAATGCTTCAGCTGCATGTGTAGACCAGCATGTGGAAGCCGGACTCGGTGACAAGACTGCAATCGTGTGGGTCGGTGAGCCTGCTGGTGAACGACGAACAATCACATTTCGTGAACTCCAAAAAGAAGTCAGCAAAGCAGCTGCAGGCTTATCGAGGTTGGGTGTGAAACAAGGTGAAGTTGTTTCTATTTATATGCCAATGACACCGGAACTCGTCATTGCAATGTTGGCATGTGCAAGAATTGGTGCAGTGCATTCAGTTATTTTCGGTGGTTTTTCAAGCGAATCAATTGCAGATCGTAATAATGACGCGCAGGCTGTGGCTGTAATCACGGCTGATGGTGGATGGCGTCGAGGAAGTGCCTTGCCACTCAAGGCAAACGTTGATGAAGCTGTCAAAAAATCACCTACAGTGAAACATGTTGTTGTTCTAAAACGAACCGGTCAAGAAGTGACGATGGTCGATGGGCGTGACGTATGGTGGCATGATATGGTCAATGCTGAGTCGGAAGACTTTGCACCGGTGCCGATGGACTCCGAGTCTCCGCTTTTTATTCTTTATACGAGTGGTTCAACCGGAAAGCCAAAAGGAATTAAGCACACAACAGCCGGTTATCTTCTGTGGGCCAAAACAACGGCAGAGTGGGTTTTCGACCTGCGCGATGATGATCTGTTCTGGTGTACGGCTGATTGTGGTTGGATAACGGGGCATAGTTACGTCACGTATGGCCCGCTTGCAGCCGGCGTTGGAATTCTTATTTATGAAGGCGCACCAGACGCTCCCCATCAAGGACGTTTCTGGGAGATTATCGAAGAAGAAAAACCAACTATTTTTTACACAGCCCCAACCGCTATTCGGGCGTTTATGAAATGGGGCCCTGAGCATATCGAGGGCAAAGATCTATCCAGCCTTCGTTTGCTTGGCACGGTTGGAGAAGGCATTAATCCTGAAGCATGGATGTGGTACCACGAGACAATTGGTGGCGAGCGTTGCCCCATCGTTGATACGTGGTGGCAAACAGAGACGGGCGGAATCATGATGAGCCCGCTTCCTGGTTGTATTCCTACGAAACCAGGTAGCTGCACGTTGCCGTTGCCAGGAGTATGTCCAGAAATTGTTGACGCTTCTGGTGATCCAGTTGAACCGGGTGAAGGTGGCTGGCTTGTGATGACAAAGCCATGGCCCGGAATGCTCCGTGGGATCTGGGGAGACGAAGAACGTTTTGTAGAAACATATTGGGAACGGGTTCCAGGAAAGTACCTTGCTGGTGATAACGCAAGGCAGGATCAGGATGGCTACTATTGGATTATGGGCCGTATAGACGACGTACTCAACGTTGCTGGCCATCGGCTTTCGACAATTGAAATTGAAAGTGCATTGGTAAGTCATTCTTGTGTTGCAGAGGCAGCAGCTGTTGGACGTCCGCATGACGTGAAAGGCGAAGCCATTTCAGTTTTTGTCACCCTGAAGTCTGGTGAGCCAGATGAAGCATTGAAAAAAGAGTTGCGGCAGCACGTTCGCCAGCAGATCGGTGCGATTGCGTCACCAGATGACGTGCACTTTACGGCGACCCTTCCGAAGACACGCAGTGGCAAAATTATGCGACGCCTTCTGCGGGACATAGCTGCGGGACGCGAAACAGTGGGTGATACGACAACGCTTGAGGATTACACCGTGCTAGCAGATCTTCGCAGCAGCGATGAATAAATGCTGAACAGATATTCTCCGGTTTTTTATGTTGGAAATACCGGGTTCATTCTGCTTTAAATACGATGTATCTGTGCTACACCGTGCAAAAGCGTCCTATAATTCACCGTTATAAGGTGTTTTCGACGTTAGACATTGTCTTCTAGTGGTTCGCTATTACCTCAGGAAATATGTCACTTTGCTCGAATTGATTTCATGAAAACGATAATAAATGTGTCCTCTCTTTCAGCTGTAAAATTTTTCTGGTGTGCCTTCTTTGGGATACTTGGGGAAATTTTTTTTACGTTGCCCATGTACGCAGAGACAGCGGGTGTTGAAAGCTCAATTATTACTCCTGCTCATCTTCATGGTTTTTTGAAGGCGAGCTGCATTGATTGTCATGACGGCCCAGACGGTGAGGCTGGATTCGATATCAGCAGAACCATTGTCACTGGGATTGATTCCAAAGACATTCAGTACGACCAGGCATGGGTGAGAATAATTGATCGTGTCACTGCGGGTGAAATGCCACCACCAGAGGCAGAGCAGCCTACATTAAAAAATCGGAAGAAATTTATTGCGGAAGCTGGTCAATGGCTTGAGACAACGCAGAAAAAACGGGATCGCACCTACGGCCGTGTGCGTGCTCGTCGATTGACACGCTTGCATGTCGAGCGATCGTTGCACGATATTCTGGGTGTCGATATTCCCCTCGTTAAAAAATTACCAGCCGAAGGCCGTCCTCGCGGTTTTACAACCGTCGCGGAACATCAAACGATGTCTCGCTACTATCTCGCCCAGCATCTCGCGGTAGTGGACGATGCGCTCGATGAAGCATTCCATAGAGCACTCAGTCCACCTCAACCATGTCACAGGGACCTTGGGCCGAAAGCAATTGCCAGATCAAATCCAAAAAGACGTTGCCGAGAACCTGAAATGCGGAAGGGCCAGGCTGTTGTGTGGTCATCCACAATGGCGTACTACGGACGTATTCCTGCCACAACAGCACCTGCTGATGGTTGGTATCAATTTCGTGTTTCGTGCTCTGGGATAAATATGCCAGAGTCCGGTGGTATCTGGACGGCCATCCACTCTGGTCCGTGTGTCTCTACGGCACCCATTCTTACCGCAGTAGAATCTTTTGAAGTTGGTGATACTGCAACAACAATTGAATTTGAGACATGGTTACCAAAAGGGCACATGCTGGAGATCAGGCCACAAGACAGTACTCTGAGGCGAGCCAGTTTTCGTGGGGGCCAGGTTGGTGTTGGTGAAGGGGAGCCACAAAAAGTCCCAGGAGTGGGTATTGATAGAATTGAAATGCAGCAGGTGCATCGTTATTCCGTGACGGATGTGCAGCGAAAGTTATTTGGTTCCATGCAGCTTGAGGCTGATAAAAAAAAGCCTGATCAATTCAAGCCCTTGCCGGAGAAACCACGGCAAGAACTCGCTGATCTCATTCATGCTTTTGCTTGTCGAGCTTTTCGTCGAGGTGTTAAAAAGAAAGCAGTTGTCAATGCAGTAACCCTCGCATCAAACCTACTTTCAGAGGGCCAGTCATTCGCTGATTCATTGCGGGCAGGGTATCGGACTGTTCTTTGTAGCCCGGAATTTTTGTATTTTGAAGAGCGTCCGGGCTCACTCAATGATGAAGAGATTGCCTGCCGTTTGAGTTACTTTCTGACAGGGAGTCCGCCCGACAATACCCTTCGGAAACTGGCTATAAAAAAACAATTATCTGACCCGCAAGTGCGTCGGCAGCAAGTTGATCGCTTGCTTGGACTTGTTCCAGGAAATAGTACCCATGAAGTTGGTCTCGATACCCGATGGATGCAGTTCGTGAAAGATTTTTCAGCGGAGTGGCTTGATCTCGACCAGATGGATTTCACACAGCCCGATAGAAAGCGCTACCGTAAATATGATCCAATTGTTCGAATGGCAATGCTTGATGAAGTGCATGCATTTCTTGCAGACATGTTGTCCGAAGACCGTCCAGTGAAGAATCTTGTGGCAGCCGACTACACCTATCTCAACAGTCGGCTCTGCCAGTATTACAATCTTCAGCAGGATGTTCGCCATGGCATGCAAAAGGTAAATGTCCAGCAGGCTTCGCATCGCGGTGGTTTACTCACACAAGGGGCAATCCTCAAAGTGACTGCGAATGGAACTGCGACATCACCGGTTGTCCGAGGTGCCTGGGTAGCTGAGCGCCTTTTAGGCCTCAAGATTCCACCACCACCCGCTGGCGTGCCTGCTATAGAACCGGATATTCGAGGAGCTACTACGATACGAGAGCAGCTTGTAAAGCATCGTGATGATGAGTCATGTGCCAGCTGTCATCGCCAGATGGATCCATTTGGCTTTGCACTTGAATCATTTGATCCAGCAGGACAGTGGAGAAGTCACTATCTGGCGGTGAAAAAAGGTAAGACGAGGCTTGGATCGAGGATCGAATCAGAAGGTCAGCTGCCGAATGGGCAGCATTTTTCAGACGTTGATGAATTGAAGCAACTGCTCGCCTCACAGCCCGAAAAGATCGCGAAAGGTGTCGTATCGCACCTTCTTGTCTACGGAACGGGTGGGGAATTATCGTTCTCGGATCGCCGTACAGTCGATCAAATCGTTGCCAGTGCTCAAAATTCGGAGTATGGATTCCGATCCCTCTTAAAAGCTGTCGTCACGAGCCCTCTTTTTGTTGAAAAATAGGGATAAAAAGACATTGTGGCAGACTACGCGCATAACATGTCATAAGTAGATGACATCTGAATATACCGTCTTCAAAGGAGTAAAAAGTGACATTACGGGTTCGTTGCGATTTTCAGAAGCGTCTTAACCGTCGCACCATTCTTCAAGGCGCCGGCGTCTCAATGGCGATGCCGTGGCTTTCGGCCATGGAGTCAGCATTTGGTGCTTCAAAAAAGAGCGTCCCGAAACGGTTCGTTGCAATGACTCTTGGACTGGGTCTACTCGCTGATAATTTGAATCCAATCAAAGCTGGTAATGCCTACGCTCCCTCGGCATATCTAAAAGATTTCCAGGATTTGAAAGATTCCTTTTCGATTGTTTCTGGCACTTCTCATCCTGGTGTGAATGGTGGCCATCGTGCAGAGTCAAGTCTTTTATCGGCAGCGCCGATGTCAGCAGGGATGCCCTCTGGGAATACGATTTCAGTTGACCAATTATTGGCAAAACATTTAGGGCATGAAACAAGGTTTCCTTCGCTCGTTTTATCATTGTCCGGGAGTAACAGCCCTTCGTATACCGAGAATGGGTCAATGATTCCGGCAGAGTCATCGCCTGCAAAGCTGTTTTCAAAACTTTTTATTGCAGATTCGCCGGCTGATCGCCGCCGGCAGATGCATCGAGCTCGTGAGGGACGAAGCATTATGGACGTTGTTGCTGACGATACCCGTTCATTAAAAAGACGCGTCGGTGCCGGTGACAGAGATCGGCTTGATGCTTACTTTACAAGTGTTCGTAATCTTGAAAAAAGGCTCGCTTCAAACGAAGCCTGGGTTCACCGTCCGAAGCCAACGGTGAAAGAATCAAAACCCATAGACATTAGCAACCCAAATGACTTTATTGCTCGCCAAAGGCTGATGAGCGATATGATCCGATTGGCACTGGCAACAGATTCTTCACGGTACGTAGTGTGTCACTTCGGAAGTGGATCAGGTGTTGTTCCAATCGATGGTGTAGAAGAGGGGTATCACACGCTGAGTCATCATGGACTTGACCAAGAGAAACTTTCTCAACTGGCAATCGTTGAAAAAGCAATCGTTGATTCATGGGGAGATTTCCTTCGCTCGTTGCGAGAGACTGATGAGCAAGGAGAAAGTATTCTTGATACGACAAGTGTCATTTTGACAAGCAACCTTGGCAATGCTTCAAGCCACTCCAACAGGAATATGCCAGTGCTTTTTGCAGGGGGTGGTTTTCGGCATGGGCAACACATTGCTTTTGATCAAAACAAAAACCATCCTCTTCCGAATCTGTATCTTTCCATCCTTCAGCAGAGTGGTCTCTCTGTAGATCGGTTTGCTACGTCAACTGGAACAATGCCAGGCTTGGAGCCAACCCGAACATCATAGAATTTTTTAACGGTTTTTCAGTGTTTTAGAAAACACGCGTCCCGAGAATCGGTTTAACACAGTACTACATAGAATAACGAACACCATAGTGGGAGTTTTAAAGTGTCAGATATAAGAAATTCAGTGAAGAACTCACGTGCTTTCACGTTGATTGAACTTCTTGTTGTTATTGCAATCATTGGAGTTCTAGTTGGTCTTTTATTACCCGCAGTCCAACAGGCTCGAGAAGCGGGTCGCCGTCTGTCATGCGCAAATAATCTAAAGCAGATGGGGCTTGCGGTTGCCCTTCACGCAGATGCGCAGAAGCATTTTCCAAGTGGTCGGG
>CAJXFK010000057.1 GCA_913052575.1 uncultured Planctomycetaceae bacterium | reverse complement strand
AAGGTCTTGATGTTGTTGGGCAGTCCCAGACGGGATCTGGCAAGACTGCTGCTTTTTGTATTCCGATGGTCGAAAAAATCAGCACGAAGCGAAAGGTACCACAAGCTCTGATCTTGACTCCTACACGAGAGCTCGCAAAGCAAGTAGGCAACGAAGTTCACAAGTTTGGTAAGTATAAAAAGAAGCTTAAGACAGCGGTGATCTTTGGTGGCGTGTCATTTAGAGATCAACTTCGCGACATTCGTGATGGTGCACAAATTATCATTGCGACGCCCGGCCGTCTTCTTGATCATCTCGAACAGTCAACGATTGATCTGTCAGCTATTAATATGCTCGTGCTCGATGAAGCGGACCGCATGCTTGATATGGGTTTCCGTGACGATGTTGAAAAAATTCTTCGGAAAGCATCTGGCCAACGACAGACAATATTCTTTTCCGCAACTATCAGCTCCTCAATCAAGAATCTTGTAGAAGAGTTTTCAACGGATCCTCAGTACATAACCGTCGAACACAATGCTGGTCAAGAAGCACCTCTTGTCACCGAAATAGGTTTCAAGGTGCGGCATCAGATGAAGTTTGATGCTTTGTTACGGATACTACGATATTACGATGCGCAAAGCGGCGTCATCTTCTGTAACACCCAACAGATGGTTGAAAAATTAGCTGATGACCTTGCAAGTAACGACTGCATTGTTGATCGATTGCACGGTGGCATGGCACAGGCACAGCGCGAGCGTGTGATGGCTAATTTCAGAAAGTCACGATTTCACTATCTCGTAGCAACAGATGTGGCCGCACGAGGTATCGACGTCAATGAGCTCGGTGTCGTAATAAACTATGATTTGCCAAAAGACCCGGAAGACTACGTCCATCGTATTGGCCGAACTGGTCGCGCTGGAAAAAAGGGGCTCGCTCTGAGCCTCGTTACCGGTGCTGGAATGCGGTCAGTATCGCTGATTGAGCGTTTCACCAGATCACACCTCGATATTGAGCCCTTGCCTTCAGCATCAGCAATTCGTCATTTGCAGGCAGAAAAACTGCTTGAGTCGTTTCGAAGTGATCTCAAGAATACTGAACTCAACAAAGAAAAAGAACTTTTGAAGTGCCTTTTGGATGAGGGACATCAGGCTGAAGATATTGCTGCAGTGCTGCTTCACCGTCTCCTGCCAAAACAAGAGGTCTTTGACGAGAGTTTTGAAGAAGAACAGCCTGAAAGACGGCATAAACGACGCAAACGACGGGATCGTCCCAATGCAAAGCGTGATCCACGCAAGAGACGCCGGCCTGAAGTTCAAAGGGACGGAACGAAACGGCCACCCAGAAAAAGAAAATTTCACGTTAAAGCAGCAAAATAGTCGATGAAATTGATCTAACGGCAGTTTGTCGCTGTTGGTACAACCCGGACGTGGTTTCTGGGCTGCAAAGCCCAAATTGCGTGTGTTTTTCACCAACTATATAGAACTGTGAATATCATGTTGTTTCAGGTGTTGTCGCTTGCTATCTGGTTTGTCGCCATGGTTATTCTGATGTCTCTGATTGAGCATCAGATCCACTGTCGGCTTATGCACAAAAAGCCTCGTAATCTGTTTAAGAATCTGAAGCTGCGTCAAAAGATGTTCAAGAGTCATGCCGTTGAACACCACACACAGTATCGCAAGTCCTTCCATGACGATCCCTTACCTAAGGGTGAGGATCGTGGCATACGCCTAAACGTGTTCGAAGGTCTTGTTGAAGGGCTACCGATGGCGCTCATTCTCTTGTTCTTCTCACCTATTGGCGCTGGTATGTTTCTCTTTGTTGTTGGTCTTCACCATACAATTTGGAATCAGATTCATCTTGAGATGCATCAGCCTACGGGAAGATTTTTCGCAAACTGGTCGTTGTACAAATTTTGCGCCCGCCATCATTTCCTTCACCACAAGTATCCAGATAAAAACTTCAATGTTGCCTTCCCAATTGGAGATTATATTTGCGGCACAATTGCGAAGCCAAATGCCGCTGATTGGGAGCTCATGAGAGCCGAAGGCATTGCATAATTGTACGCCATGTGGTGGCGAATGATTCTTTGCGGCCATTGGTTTGGTGGCGTCAGGCTATTGGTGACTGGTCTTGCTGCTTGCGAATGGTTCAGTCACTTGCAAAAAGCAGCCTCGATACGGTGATCAGCTGTCCCCGAGTCTAACTTATGTGCGTGACCGACAGCCCGCTGGAATCTCTGATAGCCAGCACTTGGGATGTTCTCCTTGGGCGGTACACGGTTGGCTAAAGGCCGTAGCAAGTCAAGGGTTTCGTCTTCCAGAGCTGCAGTCGAATGTGGTTCTCCTTTGTTTCTTTGTTATTTCGCTTGCCAGTCATCTTTTTCTTCAAGCACATTGCGTACTTCATTGGTATTCAGCCACCCTTTTGCTCGTGCGTTGTCCTGAAGGTGCGCGTCCCAAAAAGCTGTGGTTATGGCCTTGATCGCCCTGTGATGGTTCGGATTACGTGGACTATCACGACCAGCTACGCCGTCTGTGAATGCGGAATGTGTGGCTTTATGTAACACCAGCTGATACGTGCCGCCAGGTTGAAGTGCTGGGAATACTGCAAGTCGCGATTCCGCCGTCTGGCTACCAATTGCCACCACATCCCTTGTTCCCGTAAGAAGAAGGCACGGTATATCAATCGACCCGAAAGCAGTCTCTGCTGATCCCAATCGAGGACTGCTTGGGCTGAATAAGACGGCAGCCTTAATGCGTGAATCTTTTTTATCAGGTACGAGCCAGTCCTTCTGACCAATAACGATCTGTGTTGTACGAGCTCCAAAAGAATGTCCTGATAGCCCCACTCTTTCAATATCAATTCGCCCGAAAAGTGGATGAGCAGGTGTAGAATTCCACTTTGACAGAATATCGAGAACATCAGTGACGTCCGTGACACGCAATTCGAGGTTCTCACGACCGGCGGCATTACGAAGCTGCCGTCCAGCTTGCAGCCGAGACACGTTTAGCCACAGAGAACTATCACTTCCCGGATGTTGAAGAAAAATTGTGATGTAACCCCGGGCTGTCCAGTGTTCTCTGAGGTATGACGCTGCTTCCCTTGAACCCCCAAGGCCATGACTAAAGAGAATGGCCGGGGCCACTGATTTCCTGTTTGGTATTGAGACTAAAACAGGAATAACGCGATCTGCTTGAGAAGACACAATCTCCAAGTACTGGGTTTGAGTCTTTACAGCGTTTGGTATGAGCGGATCATATGCGAAACATGTGCATGACATGAGAGCACTGTAGGTGAGCAACCCAGTAACCCAACGCAATTTCCATCGGTATATTAGGTTTGGCATAAAAATGGGCCCTGAGAATATCGTCTTATACCGCAAACTCATACATTCTGCACGAAACCCGTGATTGAAAAAAATCGACCATTGATTGTAGTACTCAAAGTATTACAAAAAATAGCAAAACAAGCCTTTTGTTGTCGTGAAGCACATCAGTATAAATTTTCACCATTATTGATTAGTACGTCGTTGGATAATGTAGATTTCAGAAATTAAAGAAATAGGGCTATGCGCACGCTGTCTATTCTTGACTTTTCAACCTCCACTTTTCATTGTGGAATCAGCGGTTGCGATGGTAGCAAGCTCAATGGCCTGCGCATCAACAAAAGCAGCCCAAGATAAGCCTGTGGAGCAGACACTCGCTACTTTGGAGTATCATCTTCAGAAGAAGAACGCTGACGTCACCCAAACACATTCAAACTCGGGCGAGGGCTTGTGATAGATCCAGAAACCGAATTATCACCGGATAAAGAAGCAGATGCCTTTTTTCAGCGCGAGTATCGTACAGGATATAACCTGCCACCCGTATAGTGCATGGTGCGTTTCTGCAGATGGTCTAATGTTGGTGTGCCAGTACTATTGAGTGAGAGGATAAAAACCATCAATGAGGCTCCTGTCCTGGAACATTCATAAAGGCATTGGTGGCCGAGATCGAAGGTATTCACTGCAACGAATAATCGATTGTATTGACCATGAGCACCCGGACCTCGTTTGTTTGCAAGAGGTCGACAGACTTGTCAAAAGAAGTTCTTTTGATGACCAACCACGCCTGCTTGGGAACTCACTCAATTTGCTATCCCATTACCAGTCAAATGTGTCAGTAGCCGCAGGGACGTATGGAAACCTCATCCTATCAAAATGGCCTATTGCAAGTGCGCATAGAATTTCACTCAAGCGTGGAAAGCGAAAATCTCGTGGGGCACAGCTTGTCCACATTGAAACACCACGCGGAATCTTGCACCTTGTGAATACGCACTTAGGTCTTGATGAAAGAGAACGCCATTGGCAAATGGATTACCTCTTACAACATCAACTTTTCCAATCGTACGCGACCCTACCAACAGTAATTGTTGGCGATTTCAATGATTGGAGAAATACGCTTGGAAATGCAGCACTTGCGTCGAAGGGTTTTCGGCAGGTTACAACGCCGACATCGCGATTCAGAAGTTTTCCCTCATGGCTACCTGTTGGTGGACTCGATAAAATGTTTATGAGTGAGGGAATGCAATCCAACCAAGCACGAGTCGTTCGGACGAGTCTGGCACGCGAAGCAAGTGATCATCTACCCGTTGTGGTCGACTTCACAATTAGTGCCAGCTAGTTTCAGCGCCAGCGAAACTGGAAGCCTGGGTGATTGCTTTTTCACGAAGTACTGTTAATTTCAGCAAGCACCACTTTTGCAGCAGCAATTGTTTTCTGAATATGTTCTTCCGTATGTGTTATCGAAAAGAAGAGTGCTTCAAATTGGCTGCAGGGAAGATAAATCCCTTTTGCTATCATGCCCCAGAAAAATTGAGCGTATTGCTCAGTATTACTTTTTGAGGCTGTCTGCCAACCTGTGACATGACGAGTTCCATTCGGAAAACTATCTTTTTGAAAAAACATGGTCATCATGCTTCCGACTCGCGCGACCTCACACGGTATTCCACCTTCTCGTGCGGCATCGAGAAAGCCTTGTTCAAGAAGTTGACCGTGGCGATCAAGAGTCTCATAAGGCGGCTGCTCTTTCAGTTCTGCAAGCGTTGCTGACCCAGCTGCCACCGCAAGCGGATTTCCTGAGAGTGTTCCTGCTTGAAAAACCTTGCCTGTTGGCAGCACCTGATCCATGATATCTGCCCGCCCACCATACGCACCAAGAGGCAGCCCGCCTCCAACAATTTTTCCTAGCGTCGTAATATCAGGGGTCACACCATAAAGTTCTTGTGCACCACCAAAAGCAAGCCGAAAGCCGGTCATTACCTCATCAAAAACAAGAACAGAGCCGTGCTTCTCAGTGAGGGAGCGAGCAGCCTGTAGAAATTCACGAGAGGGTTCAACAAGGCCCATATTACCGACCACGGGTTCCATCAACAGAGCTGCTATGGTGTCTCCCCTCGTGTTGAAAGTCTCGATGAGAGACTCCGTATCATTATACTCCAGAACCAATGTGTCTTTCGCTGTGCCCGTTGTGACACCCGGAGAGTTTGGGACTCCAAGCGTTGCTGCCGCAGAACCAGCTGCAACCAAAAGACTATCGGCATGACCATGATAGTTCCCGGCAAACTTGATAATCACTTCACGATCAGTAGCTCCACGCGCAAGTCTCACTGCACTCATAGCAGCCTCTGTACCCGAACTCACCATTCGAACCTTTTCGATACTTGGTACGGCAGCAATAATCTGCTCGGCAAGTCCACTCTCAGCTTCTGTCGGAGCCCCATAACTTGTGCCCCGGGAAAGTGCTTCCTCAATTGCCTTGACGACACGAGGATGCCTGTGCCCAAGTATCATTGGTCCCCAAGACCCGATGTAATCAAGGTATGTCTCACCATCAATATCCGTAAGATATGGGCCAGACCCCTCCTTGAAAAATATTGGCTCGCCCCCCACTGCCCCGAATGCTCTCGCTGGTGAATTCACCCCACCCGGAATAAGTTTTTGAGCACGTTCAAAAGCACCATGGCTTAGCTTACGAGGAGCGGTCATTCTGCGATTCCTTTAGTTTTGACGTTCTGCAGTATTTTTCGTGGTGGCTTCTAGGGCACGCTTGGCAGTTTGAACAATATCAGCCGCATGCGGTCGTCCACTATATGTCTGAATGACGCTCTGCAGCATGCGACTGCTTTGTTCCAAGAGCTTGTCAGCATCTACAGAGTTGTCTTTCGCCAACGCTTGATCGTAGAGTGCATTAGCCTTATCGACCACCTTGGTTGCGCGTGCAATATCTTCTTCCTGCTCTATTTTTGCGGGTAGTTCGAGCCGCTTGATTTGGCGTTGAATCAATTTGAGCCAGATCTCATAGTCCACTGCAGAATACATGTCATCGCTTTGTAATTGCTTGTGGGGGTATAAAGTCAGTACGGCCTCCATCGCTTTAAGTGCGGCTGTGGGACTTTCCGTTTCTCGGGTAAGCGCTGATCGGTAATCTCGTTCAATAGCAGACACACTGCGCGGGCCAATCACTCTCCGTCGCATCCTAGCCTCGAGTATGTCGACCCGTAATTCCTGCTGGAGCGAAGCAATCGAAGCCGCTCGCCTGTCTGCCGGGTACTGATTAAGAAATTGATCGAGTTCGGCCCGTATACTTCTTAAATCTGGGTCTGCACTCTGCGATTCTGCAGTAATCGTCTGAAATAACTGATCAGCAGTTCTGGGCCGAGTCACCCAATATGCGGCCACAAGCCCAAGTGCTACTGTGATAAACGTGATGAGGGTATCGATGCGAACTAATTTTGAGCGGTCCTGATCATCTTTTCTCCGAGCTGCATTGTCGAGGTCTTCTACCGTTACAAATCGGCGTTCTGGCTTGTCTACGAGTGTCTCTGCCGCAGGATCTGTGTCGTTACTTGTAGTCTGTTTCTCTGCATTCCCGGTAGCTTGTCTTGTCGGCCGATGGTGGAGTGGAATCTCATGTTTTGCTGATTTGTGATAGTTGTCTTCAGCATTCACGGTTTCGGGGGATTGCTTCTTTGCAGCCGTCACACATTCTGATGATTGCGACGTCTCAATATCACGATCGTTTTCACTGAAACTACGAGGGTGTTCAGTGGTGGCGTCGATACTGTTCGGTGTATTTTCTTCTGCAGCCGACCGTGTTTTATCCTTTGTCTCCGCTAATAAGTCAATCGACGAAATGCTGGCCTGAGGGGCCTTCGCAGCATGAGTCGGCGGTTGGGTAAGAGCAGATGAACGGTCATGCTTTGTCGGAGTATTCGGGTCGGCATTCGGCTTTATGATGAGAGATGGTGCATCGCTAGCAAGTCGTTGCTGCTCCTCTGTATCCTTGCCAGAGAGTGATTCCATTATCGAGGAAAGACGACGGCCAACGGCGAGTGCGCTTGCAGGCCTTTTCGTGGGATCTTTTGCGAGAAGTTCCGCGATCAGGGTATCGAGTTCATCTGGAATATCAAGATGCAGACTATTGAGGCGGGGTGGAGTATCCCTGAGCTGCTTGCTAATTATTTCCGTTAATTGAGTTCCTCGAAAAGGGGGCCTGCCTGCAATCATCGTGAACATAACAAGACCAAGTGTGTAGAGATCTGCCCGGGCATCAAGGGTTTTCCCAGCAGCCTGTTCGGGCGCCATGAATTCAGCAGTTCCTACGATACTGCCATGGGCTGTCTGACTCGCGGCACCAAACAACTTTGCAATACCGAAGTCTGCAAGTTTTATTCGTGCTCCTGCTTTCACAGCATCATCTGCGACAAGCAGATTAGCTGGCTTCAGGTCACGGTGAATAATGCCATGATTATGTGCGACCTTCAGTGCCCTCGCTATTTCAATCGAAAGCCCAGTAACTTCTTCAGGTGAAAACTTCCGACCACCGCGGATAAGTTTTTCAAGGCTTTGGCCCTCTACCAGTTCCATTGCAAAGTATGGCTGCCCATCATCTTCACCATAAGCTATGAGTTGGACAATACCTGGGCACCGCAGTGGCTTGAGCGTCTGAATCTCGGCCTCAAAACGCTCTTTGAGACCTATATCATCAGCTAGATGTGACGCAAGTACTTTGACAGCAACATGGTCATTTGTTTCACCATGCCTTGCCTCATAGACAGCGCCCATGCCGCCTCGGCCAAGACGTTTGATCAGTATGTAAGGGCCGATATGCTGTGCTTCCATAAATAGCTAGTCTATCCACGTAGCCGTAACTATTGAAACGGTTAAAAATAGTTTCTTTCAGATGAGCGTTTGAAAGGTAGTGAAGGTCTTGCAAAAACAGGAGTTACCAATCGAAGGAACGAAATGCCTGCTCCCTGCGTCTTCAAATCAGGCACGGGGACTAGGTGAATACTGTCGTGATTTCCTGTTCAATCCAAAAAAAATCTCCCTCGAAACACTCGACCTAATGGAGCGCTTTCATCTGGACAGTGTGGGTTGTGCGATTTCAGCCATTCACCACCGAGCTAATGCGTGTACAGTGCTTCGTGACGAAGCACTGCGGACCAAGCCAGCTGGCACTTCAAAAGGAGGGATTTGTTTTGGTGCATCAGACCCAGTCGATACTGCAAAAAGTGTAGCTGCCAATGTGTCGGCGGTGAGGGAATGGGACTCAAATGGAACAAATTTTGGATACGACAAAAACTCAGGCCGGATGGCGGGTGAGTTTGGACATAATGACTTTTATCCAGTGGCTATAGCAGCGGGTCGTGAGGCCGGCTTGGATGGAAATCACACACTACGATTAATGCTACTCATCGATGAGATCCGGGGGCGGCTCGCAGAAGTCTTTCCTTTGCGTAAGTACGCGATTGATCATGTGCATCACGGGGCGATTGCTTGCGCTGCAGTGTATGCCACTGCATTAGGAGGAACCTCAGCAGAAATTGAATCAGCGATTGGACTGGTTGTCTCGCAGTATGTCCCGTTTCGGGCACTACGTTCAGGCCACCAGCTGTCTGACAGCAAAGGGGCGTCTGCTGCCTTTGCGGCTGAAACTGCAGTCATGGCAGCACATCGTGCCCTTCACGGCTTTCAGGGCCCCAAGGATATTTTTCGAAACCCACTTGCGATTTATTGTTTCAATGAGCCATGCAAGAGCGGCATGAGTCCTTTTGATCTGGAACTTGGTGAGTCGGGCAACGCATTTGCCATTCATGCCATGCACTTCAAGCTTGGCCTGTACGAGCATCAGTCAGCTGCTGCTATACAGTCAGTTATTGAAATCATTGAAAAAAACCCTTCGCTCGCTGAAGACATCAAAAATATTCAGACGATCAATGTAGCAATCTACGAACCAGCATTTTCCATTATTGCTGACCCAGCCAAGCGTACCCCCCACACCAGACAGTCGGCCGATCATTCTCTGCCGTTCATTCTTGCAACGGTACTTCAAAAAGCTGCACGTATGGGTGCCACAGTTCGGAAGAACTTTGGATGGTCGCAGGGAATGCTCTTACCGGAAGACTATTCGGAGGCCGCTTTAGCCGATGTCGCTGTCCACGCAATGATGCAGAAAATAAATATAGTGCACGGCGGTCCTGAATATGACCGACTCTATCCAGAAGGACTCCCAACGCGCGTTTCTATTACTCACAGTCGGCTCGGTAAGCTTGACAGTGATCGGATTTTATTCCCCTTAGGCCATGCACATTCTGATCTAGAGAAAACTCGTACCCTTGTGGATGAAAAATTCCAGCGGCTTATTGCCGGAGCTGTAGAGAGCCCGCAGTTCATACAAAGACATTTGTGTTTAACGAACGCTTCTCCAGATCACGTTGCAAAATTATATTCATTTCGACTTGTAGTATCGGGCAAAAACATATGACTCATTCTGATGTACATGGTGTCATAGTGGTTGATAAACCACCCGGCGTCACATCACGACGCGTGGTTGATGCTGTGTCCCGAACGCTTTCTACAAAAACTGTAGGCCACGCAGGAACACTTGACCCACTGGCTGCAGGAGTTGTCGTCGTATGTGTGGGGCATGCAACAAAACTCGTTGACTTTATTCATCAGCAGGAGAAGGCCTACACGGTCTCTTTTTTATTCGGACGATCAAGTCCATCAGATGATCTAGAGACGGAACTCACTATCGAGAGCGATCCCAAACGCCCCTCACTCGATCAGGTGGTCGCATCGGTCAGCAATCAATGTGGTGTTATTCAGCAACTTCCGTGTGTCTATTCCGCGAAAAAAATTGGTGGAAAGAGAGCCTATAAGCTAGCGCGACTTGGCCAAACGGTTACACTCAAACCAAAAGAGGTTTGTATAAGTGATTTGGAGATAACGTCCTACGCGTGGCCGAAACTCGAACTCACTGTTGTCTGTTCAAGCGGAACGTTTGTGCGAGCTGTTGGCCGAGATATTGCGAACGACCTTGGCACAACGGCTGTCATGGAAACTCTGTTACGCACTGCTGTCGGTCCATATAAACGCACTAATTCATTACCACTCGCTGTCATTACTCCTGATGAAAGGGGCCAGAAATCACTCGGCGGTGCCCTCTTGCCTCTAGTTTCTGCGGTTCCCCATCTTTCAAAAAGGGTATTAACGCCTTTTGAAACAGACCATGCATCAAGAGGTGGACACCTCGAAAACACTCCGGACAGCGTAGGCGAGTGCGTTGCTGCACTTGATGAAGAAGGAAATTTGGTGGGAGTGCTCAAAAAACTTGCCAGTGGTGGATGGCGACTTCGCCCAAATTTTATCGATAGTTCACCCCACTCATGAGATTGCATAGAACCAGAAGCCGTCATCTTGTACTTTCGTGCTCCAGAGATCCTATTGTGAGAAGTATTGCCCCTTCATGACAAAGCCGTATGCCAAAGACGACGTCGAGGAATTATCGAGCAGCGGCCGCAAACGCGTGTTGGGAGCAGCATTGTTGGTGGGCTTCGTGCTGTACAGCATAGTGCTTGTCTTTGCGACCCACCTCCCAAACGTCAATACAATTGTTCGTATTCAAGGCTTTGATAAGGTTCTTCACTGTGCTGCTTATGGGTGCCAGGCGACACTTGCGATAGGTGTGTTATGTATTACTGGTCGTGCCAGCTTTAGAAACATTATTATTCTTGTTGGTGCGCTCGCATGTTTTGGCGGACTCGATGAGATTACTCAGCCAAGATTCGGACGCCAGGCTGAATTTCTGGACTGGGTAGCAGACTGCGTTGGTATCGCCCTAGGTGTCTATTTCGGGCGGTGCTTTTTTCTTTTCGTTCAAGCCTTGAGAAATAGGAAGACACCGCCATCATGAGCAACTTTTCAGTCTCTGACGTCGCGACATCGCTCGACTTTGCGGTACTAAAACCCCAGCAGACACGTAACACTCTTGTCTCAGCGATAACACTTTGTCGGAAACTACACATAGGTTGTCTCTGTGTCCGCCCAACGGACGTCTGTTATGTGAAGAGCCAACTCCGTGACCAGCCAACTCGTCTTGCCAGTGTCGTTGGCTTTCCACATGGGGCAAATCGGACCGTTGTAAAGGCACAGGAAGCAAAACTAGCGATTGAGGATGGAGCAGTTGAACTCGATATGGTGATGGCGATCGGTGATTTCCTCAATGGCAATGACACGGCGGTTTATGACGACATCGCAGCAGTGGTGGACCAAGCATTACCATTTGGAGTTCCCGTTAAGGTGATTCTTGAGACGTGCTTTCTCAAAAATGAAGAGGTCGTCAAAGCCTGCGAGATAGCAGAGTCGGCAAAAGCACAGTACGTAAAAACGTCGACCGGTTTTGGACCACAAGGCGCTACTCGCGAAGTTGTTAAGATCATGCTGGCGACGGTCGACGGGAGATTAGGGGTCAAAGCGAGCGGAGGGATACGAACATGGCACGAATGTGTTGATTACCTGAGTATGGGCTGCACAAGAATTGGTGTTGGTGATCCCCTCACTATCTTGAATGGCTCACCAGACTGATCCTCAGTTTGTCTGAAGAAGTGGTTCACAACACGCATGTGGGTGTCCGTACTGGTAGTTATCAGTCTAGGTACTCGTCACGATACGATTTAACCATCGAATATCAACATGACGTAGGCCGCAAAAAGAATAAGATGTACAACGCCTTGAAGAAGTGTTGTTTTGCCGGTGCCTAGAGTGATCACACTGGTGAATAACGTAAGAGTTAACATCGCAATATCAGTCGGTTCAAGACCAAGTTCGAGGGTCCTGCCGGAGAAGAACCCGATAGCTAAGACTACCGGAACAGTCATACCAATCGTACTTGTGGCTGACCCGAGCAGAATGTTGATGGTTCGTTGAAGACGATTGTTTATCGCGGCACGAAGTGCAGACAAGCCTTCCGGTGAAAGCACCAAAATAGCGACAAGAAAACCACCGAGTGCAGGTGGAGCATTGAGTGTGTGGATCCCATGGTCAACAAGCTTGCCAAGATTTTTTGCTAGAAAAACGACTGGCAGCATTGTCATAACGAGCAGTGCTGCATGGGTTGTTGTTGTGTACGGCGGTTCATCATGATTTGGTGCCACGTTTGTTGGAGAAAGAAAATAGGCAGCTTGACTACCTGTTTGCACCAGTAAAAAAGTGACATAAAGGCCGGCTGAAGTGATAAGCAGAAATGCCGCCTGAAGCGATGATACGTTGCCGCCGGGTGCTGATTGTGTGAAGCGGGGAACAATTAAGGTGAGCACACAAAGAGGCACCAGAACTCCGAGGTAGGCATTCGCCCCCGACAGATTATATTCCTGTCGATTATGGCGTAATCCACCTGCAAGGAGCGTACCTCCCAACATCCCTGTAAGAACAATCATCACCACAGAAAACATAGTATCTCTGGCAAGTCCCGGATGTGCTTTTCCTGAAAGACTCACTGCAGCAATCATTGCTACCTCAATACCTATTACAGCAAGCGTTAGGACGATGGTTCCGTACGGCTCGCCAAGACGTATTGCCAGGGCATCGGCATGCCTTACAACGCCGAATGCGAGCCATAATATAGACATGAACAGCCAGAAAAATAGAATCGCTGCCCAACCTGGGTGTGATAGATCAGACACCCACGTTGTCCCGTTGATGAACCAGAGAAGTGCAGTACCAATCCCGAAAAAGAGCCCGAGTTCATTGCGTACGAAGGCGACAGCATTTCTCATTCAGGTTGGCCTGCCGGTGAAACGTATTCTAGGAATACTTATTGAACGTGCATCACAGTATTTTATAAATCGGGGAATTAATCTTTCTGAAGGTCCCAATCAAGCGATTGTGATCCTGCTTGTATATCGGCCTCCAGTGTTGTTTCACTGTTGTAATGAACCGGTACTTGTTCTGGGACCTCTAGTTTCCCACCATTTTGAGTTGTTTGCCAATCATATGTTGTAATTCGAACGGTATGCCGTCCGATTTCCGCTCCACTCTGATTTGGAAGATACTGGAGTGTATAGCGTCCCTTGCTATCAGTGATACCGTAGGACGGCGAACCCTCGGCCGGAGAGAATTCAATGGTCGCGCGGGGTAATGGCTTGCCATGAAGCACCACTGTCCCAGAAACTCGCCCGAGTTGTGTTCGGGCATCCGCTGAGAAAACCCAGCTGACGGCCTTACCAAAAAGTACAAGGCAGATAGCAATCAGTAGCACGCCAAGACCAATGGCCAACTGTGGTCGGCTGGCAAGCTTATTTTTGCCCCGTCGGTAAAGCTCGGCTCCAATAGCTCCAACTATTGCAACAAGCTGTCCAAAATCATTCGCCACGAAATATATTTTCTCTTTAGAAGGTATTTACAGCCTAAGGCGACACCGTTGGAACGCCGTCATTTCGAATGCCAAGGCGTTGGTACACACCTAATTCCGCTGCAGTATACGTTGGGCTGCTGTTATTGAAGGTTGCACCACCATTGGAAAAGGAAATGTTGTCGTTGAGGGATTGAACGCTGCCGTCACAGTAAAGAAAGTTACCTCCTCCTGGGTGAGCACTGCTGAATCCTTCGGTGCATGAATTTGTCGGGTTTATTGGTCGTGGATCATTGAGCTTTATGCTGACCCTCCCCCGCACCCAGTAACTACCCCACATATCGGGGCCAGGCGGGTTTCGAACTCCTATCCATGTTGCAGAACGACAACGGTCATGTCTTTCGCCAACGGCAAATGTTTTCGTAAGGCCGTCAGTAATATCACGCATGCGCACAGCAGACTCTGACCAGAAAATTCCATTGCCATTCGAACCAATCACCGGCTTAGGATCATTAAGCCCGCCATTGCCAACATAGTTCGAAGTGGCCGGCTCGAATCCACTTGGGCAGTTGTCGCAGTCAAAACGCCGATCGAACTGGGGGCTTGTGATATCTTCACGAGGTAGTGTTGGTGGTGTGATGTCACTCGGACATCGGAACATGCCTATTGATGTCGTGAGCAACGGACGAGTCGAGGCGTCACCAATGGCATCGCGAAGTGTCTGGTTGGATACATTTAACGAATCGTACAAAACGGCTTGTTCAAGCATTGGGAGGATTTTTGCTGACCAACCCCATTCAGCTTTCCGTGACCCACCAGGCAGCCACCCCACGGGAAATTCACCGAGCGCATTCTCATACAGATGAAGAGCAACGCCCACCTGATGAAGGTTATTCACACAAGCAATTCTTCGCCCACTTTCACGAGCCGACTGCACCGCAGGGAGAAGCAGCCCTACGAGTACTCCAATAATGGCGATCACCACCAACAGTTCGATGAGCGTGAACCCAAGCATGCGGCCACATGCAGAACTCCGCACCTGATGCATTCTGTGACAATTCCCCATGACTGATACTCCTCTATGAAAGAGCGAATGTGTCCAAAAAAATATTATTGAAATCTGAACGTCTTCATTATTCCCCATGGCGGCTACGATGGAAAGCCTCCTGTCAGGAGCCACTCACCTAGAACTATTGGCTATGACATAGATCGAAATTGCAATCGTCATGAATGCTGCAGCAAGCAAACGTTTGAATAAAATACTGTGATCAACAGGGCCTTCAAGTTTGTTCCAGCCATGTCTTGCTAACACTGTCCCAAGAATCACCGACATGATGCCTCGCGTTGATTGTAAAATCGTGCTCAGCATGACGCCAACACAGCCAATGCATGCATAAAGACCAAACATAGCAGAAAGCCAGGCAGCAGAGTATTGCACTGCCGCTATCCAGTCCTGTCTTGTAGGTGCTGGCTGACGAGCGTACTCAAAGAATACGAAGGGGAGCACGACCATTCCACCTAGTATGTAGGTCAGCAGCAGTGCAAGACAGCCTGCAGAGAACCGCTCCAGTGGCAGGCTTTGTTGGATGGCATCAATCATCTCAACGATTCCGAGATCAGCAGTTGCGAAACAGATGCAACCACATGACAAAAGGACCAACGAGCGTGCTGGTAATCCCGAGCCACCCCGCTGAAGAAGAATGGCGGCAGCCGCACAAAGGGATACTGCGAACCACTGAACAAACCCCAACGTTACTCCATAGATAAACGATACGATGAATGCTAAGGCAATTATTTTTAGACCCAAAAGTGGTGATATTCTGGAAGCATCCGAGGTTCTGAGGACTCGAAATACGACGGATGTTCCAACGAAATAGGCCGCTGTAGATTTCAAGCATGGATACCAAATACTCCATCGCCAAATACCGAACACGATTCCATCTTTAAAAAAAATCGACACCACTGTAACGGCACAGATTACGCCCATAATCGCATGAGCAAAAATCAGTAGGCGCCTGCTCATATGCTTGTCGCGAGTGCCATGATGCCGAGCGACCAGATACGATACAGAGCTGAAGAATGCAGCTGTCAAACCGGCTACTATGCCAAAAAAGAGCGTATTCACGACAATTGAGTCCGACTGGTTCTAAGACACACGGCAGGCCCGCGGGTACCAGAGTTTACCCATTCGGCACAGTCGGCGCGACCGTTGCTTCTGTTTTGTCTTGAAAGCGACCGATCGGGCGACCTGCAATTTATCCGGCAGGTAGAGTTGATGGAAGCAGGTTCTTTCAACACACAGGAAATATACGAATGGCTAGTGCCAACCAGCAAATTGCCGGTGGGGTCGCCCAGCGGCTTGCGAGCGGTGACTACATTATCGACCCTGATGTCCCACATCAAGTTGGCATTGGCAGGTTCCGGCAGCTTTTTGCCATCGTCCTTGTTCCCATTGTGGTGTTCGTCTCTGTAGCACTTATCAGCTTTGACCCAGCTGATCCGCCAGCCAGTCGAGGATTTCCACCGCGGCATGAGCCTGTCAACCTGTGCGGTCATCTTGGTGCAACCGTATCAACACTCATATACCAATCTACCGGCGTTGCAGGCTGGTTAGGTGTTGCCTTTCTTGCAGGACTTTCCATTGGTCTGTTTCGTAATCAACGCTATACAGACCTGCCTTGGCGGGCCAGCGGCGCAGTGCTTTCCGTACTAAGCCTCGCAATGCTATGTACTCTTTTTATGCCTTCTTTTTTTCCCCGACCTCTATGGGGCCCTGGTGGCCTTGGTGGCACGCTCGTCGCTGACATGGCCACTCGCTACCTCGCAAACGCTGGTGCAGCGCTTGCAGCTGTTACGGCTCTTGGGGTCGGACTTTTTCTTGCTGCTGATCGCCTTGTAGTTCGCGTCCTTCGCTTCTCAGCCGGACTGCTTACGTATCTAGGTGAACGTAGTATTAAGCTCCTCCAATACACTCTTCTGCGTGGTGCTCTCAGCGACAGTTCCACTGAAAAAGCTGCTGAACTCGAATGGTGGCAGCGTCGCCGGCGTGCCACTCTCAAAGCTAAAGATTCTGAGGAACAAAACGAAGGCGATCTCGCCATAAAGCTTCGCGGAAGAAAACCCCTCCCTGTAGAGCGTGCCGAAGAAGAATATGAAGAGGAAGAAATAGAAGAAGAAATAGAAGAAGAAGACGAAGTTGAGGAGGAGACCGTAGCTCCACCAACCGCACTTGTTCCTATAAGAAACAGACACTCTCGACCCACACGTCAACTTGAACTCGAAATTACACCAGACCCAGAAGGCAGCTATGAACTGCCTTCGGTCGACCTCTTACTTCCGCCAGAAGAAATGGAACTTGACGAGCAGGAGGCTGAGGTTCGCAAACGAGCAAAGATTCTTGAAAAGACCTTTGCGAACTTTGGTTTTAAGGTCCGCGTCGTAGAAGTTGAAACCGGACCAGTCATATCACAGTACGAAATTGAGCTTGAAGCAGGATTGCGACTGGCCAAGATCACAAATCTAGCAGACGACCTGGCTATTGCGTTGCGTGTGCCAAGTGTTCGAATCGTAGCACCGATACCAGGAAAAAATTCCGTCGGCGTGGAAGTTCCCAACACCGACAGGCAGATGGTTCGTCTTCGTGAGGTGATGGAGGAAACAAACTCCAAGAGTCGGGCAATGAAAATACCGATCTACCTCGGCAAAGATGTTGCTGGAAATCCCATGGTGGTTGATCTTGCCACCATGCCCCACCTTCTCATTGCAGGCCGAACTGGCACCGGAAAGAGCGTCTGCCTTAATTCTATTATCGTATCGATGCTAATGACTCGACGGCCAGATGAAGTGCGAATGCTCATGATCGATCCAAAGATGGTAGAGCTCACTCCCTATAAATCACTTCCCCACCTCATGCATCCAGTCGTCACTGATATGAAGAAGGCCGAAGCCATTCTGGCCTGGGCTGTCGACAAGATGGAGCACCGCTATACGCTTCTTGCTCGTGCAGGCGTACGACACCTTTCACAATACAATTCCCTTGGGAGAGAAGATCTGCT
>CAJXFK010000056.1 GCA_913052575.1 uncultured Planctomycetaceae bacterium | reverse complement strand
ATTATTGGAATACTAAATTTATCAATTTGATAATCTTTTACAAAATCATCAATATCGCAGATTTGCTCTGAGAAGAAGTCATCAATGATAAAACAATCAACATCTAAAATTTCTTTACAGATAACTATAGAATTAGTTAAATAACAATTATGTTCTGACCACAAACGAAAAATTTCTCCTGAATGATAATTAGCTCCAAAGCCAATAAAACCATTTTCAGATAAAGTTCTCCACATTTTCGAGACTTTAAAATAATGATTTTTACCCTGCGCATAATTAAGAGTTAATCCATATTTTTCTTGCTTCATAATGACGAGACTTGAAATCCTTCCATTTGTGATATTTGTTCACACGCACGTGATGCTTGACCACACAACTAACTTTCGCCACAAATTGACAAAACTTCAACAACATATCTCTGACATCTGGGAAAATTCATGACGATAACAAAATGGCAAGTGGCCGTCGATTATCATATTTTCACAAAACAACAAAAAGAGAAGAAAAGCGCGCCGCAAAATGACCAAGGAGCCCAACCGCGATATCAAAGGCTGCGAACAGACCCTCTCGAAGATCCAGAGGACGGGCAAATGCTCATTTTCGAATCTGGTCTATCGGAGTCTATTTCAAGCTATTTTGTGGTGTTTCTGGTCCCCTGTTCGGAGACTTCAGCCTCAGAATCAGAGAGGTTATCCGATTGGTTGATGGGAACGTCTGTTGTTCGCCCCGCTTGAAGTCTGCTTCCTCGTTGGCCGTTGTATTGCCCTGTAATTTCCATGCCGGTAGTAATGTTGTCGATTTGGGAGTCCTACGCTTATGATTTGTTCGTTCGTTGTGATTATTTTGCAGTCAAACTAACGGCTGCTTTCCCCTGTCCTCAGACAGATAGAGCATCGATGAAAGTTGGACGTATCTTTGGTGACACAATGTCACGGGTTCCTGTGCTTGGTTCTTTTCTCAAAGCGGTTCAGGAAAGATATCGACGGGTTCGATTACGATTGCGCGAGAAGAAATCAAACACAACTACTTCTGATGTTCAGCCATTTCTGACAAAAGAGATTCAGAAAGTATGGGCAAAACGACAAACCGTGGCTGCATGGCTTGACGAACAACGTAGTGGTCACCAGCCAGTCAATATCTTCCCGATACCAGACGATCGTCTTCGACTCACTGTTGTCACAGATAGCGTTGGCAAATCATCGCTGTTTGGCGGTGTTGGCACGGCACTTATTCTCGGCACGTTGCTTGCCAATCGGCTTGGTGCAACACTTCGATTAGCGACCCTGAATGAGCCACCTGACGCAGGGGCTCTGGGGCAGGTCTTATCAGCGGCCAAGATCGAACTCCAGCAACCGTTTGAGGCGGTTTTTACTCCACCATCCGGGAACCGAAGCCTTTCTGTTTCTGAGCAAGATTGTTTTCTCTCAACGTCATGGTGGACAACTCGGGCACTGTTATCGAGTATCAACAGAGAACGTCTGTGCTACATCTTGCAAGAAGATGAGCGAATGTTTTACCCCTTCAATGATGAGCGACTGCGTTGCCAGCACACGCTGCAGGAGCCAGGGGTCTTTGTAGCAATCAATACACACCTGCTGTATCACCATCTGACGTCTGGGCCATATTCAATTCCTCGGTTAGCCGAGCGTTCATACCCCTTCGAGCCAGCCTTCCCCGGTCACCAGAAAGAAAGTAAGCCTCGTCAGGCCTCGCCGACTGGCCGGCGGCAGTTATTTTTTTATGCTCGCCCGAATCATCCACGAAATCTTTATTGTGCCGGGCTTGATGCACTTTCTGCTGCAATTTTACAGGGCGTGTTTACGCCGCGTGATTGGGATATCCAACTCGTTGGAAGCCACATGCCCGACCTCGAGTTTCCTTGTGCAATGGAGCCGAAGCGAGTCGAGGGGCTCTCGTGGAATGAGTACAACGCCTTTGTAAGAACGATAGATGCAGGATTTGTGCTGATGGATACACCACATCCGTCCTACCCACCACTCGACCTTGCTGCTGCGGGAGCTGCTGTGCTGACGAATAGGCACGGTAGTAAGCAAGATCTCAGTAACTACTCAACCAATATTATCATGGCTGATACCGATCACCAGTCGCTTGTAGACGGGCTCAAAGAACTTGCCGAAAAGGCATGTGACAATGATGCTCGGTTGGAAGCTATGGCAGCAGACGGTATCTGCCGTGACTGGACGGTGTCACTCGAAGACATCGTTGAACGTATGGCAGCACATTACATTGGTGGCGTCGCAGTGCAATCTTCTGCCCAACAACTTCAACTTGTGTCTGGTCGCAAACTCGACCACGGCAGCGATACCGCTGCCTACCTTACACCGTAGGTATATAGCCGCGTATGTTTTCTTCTTTATTGAATTCTGAACTTGTATATGACCCACCGTGGGAACGAGAAACACTTGATTCTCGGGTCTCTTCGATTCAGGGTGAAAGGCCTCGTGTTGCCTGGCTGTACGAAAAACCAGACACCAGTACATATCGGTATCGTGTCTTTAACATGGTTGAGAGTCTTCGTGCAGACAGGCACGGGCGTGCTTCGGCTACCTGGTTTCAGTTGAAAGATATTCCTGCGCTCTTGCCGGAGCTTGCAGAGATCGACACTCTCGTGATTGCTCGGGTGAGGTATGACGCAGAGGTGGCAAGGCTTATTGCGACAGCTCGGTCGCATGGCGTTCGGATTTTATTCGATTGCGATGATCTCGTGTTTGATACTCGCTACGTTCACCTCATTCTTGATGTCCTTGCGCAAGGCAAGTCACACGAAGACCTAGACTGGTGGTTTGCGTATATTGGCCGTATCGAAGCTACTGCCAGACTTTGTGACGGTGGTATTACCACGAATGAATGCTTAGCCGAGCGAATGGAAGAAGTTGTCCGAGGGCCGGTTCACATCGTGCCCAATTTCCTGAACCGTCTCCAACAAGAAGTCTCAGATCATCTTCTAGCAGCCAAACGAATCCGACAATTCGCAAGCGATGGTCCTCTCACCATTGGCTATTTTAGTGGTACTCCAAGTCATAAGCAGGATTTTGAAATCGTTATAAAGTCTGTGTGTCGCATCCTTGATCGCTATCCGGATGTTCGCTTTCGGATTGTTGGCTTTATGGATGATATTGGTGAGCTAGCACAATACAGTGATCGGGTTGATCGGCTGCCGTTGCATGATTGGATGAATCTCCAGCGACTGATCGCCGAAGTGGAAGTAAACATTGCGCCGCTTCAGGAAAATGTTTTTACGAACTGTAAGAGTGAACTTAAGTTTTTCGAGGCAGCAGCAGTTGGAACCTGGACTGTAGCAACACCGACCGTACCGTTTTCGAAAGCCATGGCTGGTGAGTATGCTGGTCGACTTTGTGCAGCACACGATTGGGATACCGGGCTTGATGAGGCGATTCGTCTCGTGCGAGATAGATCTCAGTATGCCAGTGTGGCAGAAGCAAATGCTGATTTTGTGCGACGTCAATATGGTTGGAACTGCTTTGCGGATGCCATCGTTGAGGCAACGCTACCCTATGAGTGAAGCAGACAGCCTGCGCAGTGACGCGTTACTGGCAGGAATTTCTCAAGAGTCACGCATTGTTGAAGTCGGGGCATCGTTTCGGCCACTTGTTCCGAAGCGAGACGGCTGGAATACCTGCGTTGTTGATCATGACACACGTGAAGGCTTGCTTGCTAAATATAAGAAGGCAGTCATTGATGCCAATGAAATCGAGGATGTGGACGTCATCTGGCAGGAGGGAAATCTTCATGAGGCTTTTCCTGTTGAAGAGTGGGGAAGTTTTGATGCTATTGTTGCTTCCCATGTGCTTGAACATATGCCCGACCTTTTAGCCTTTCTTGACAGTTGTCGGCGGCTTCTTCGTGACGACGGCATGCTTATTTTTGCGCTTCCTGATAAGCGATGGTGCTTTGACTTCTTTCGGCCAGCTTCGCTTGCCGGTGATGTTTTACTTGCACATCACGAAAGTCGGAAAATACATACAGCCGCGGTTCTTTTTAATGAAATTTCATACTCGATGACGTTAGGTGGTAGGCCGGGTTGGGCAGCTGGTGAAACAGCTACTGAACTTGCATTTGCCCATGAGCCAGGAGTAGCTCAACTTGTTTTTGAACAGATTGCTGGTGGTGATCAAACGTATCGAGATGCGCATGCCTGGCAGTTTACGCCGGCGTCGTTTGAATTACTGATCCTTGATTTATCTCAAACAGGTGCCTGTGATTGGCATGTTGATTGGCTGAAGCCACAAGCAGCTGTCGAATTCCTTGGCCGATTGCGACCAAGTGCTCTGAGCTTCTCTTCAAACGCTGCGATACAGCAGCGTCGCAAGGAACTGCTGATACAACTTGCAGCTGAAACGGTTGAGCAGTTGGGAACAATTCTAGTGCAAGAAAAAAGCCTTGTACCAGAAAAGAAAACACAAGAGGAAGATTGAAGCTCTGTTGGTAGAAGATATTAGCCAACGAAAAAACTCTTTATTGTATCGCCATACAGTCTTGAGTAATCCACGTACCACAGTTGAAGTTGATAGAAAGCTTTGGAAAGATGTTGCCCGATAGCTATCGGTGTTCTCCTTGGGTGTCTGTGTAGATTCAATTACCAGGAAATAGTTCTGGTCGTTAGTGAAAAACGTCTCATGCGTCGGTAGGCTTGATAAAGCCATTAAAGTTCTTTGGTATAAGAATGTTGTGGTGTGGCGTGGTATGTATTTGTCCCATCAAGAAAGCCAATTAAGAAAAGATCCCGGTCCGTATGGCAAGGGTGTGTCTGCGTGCGTGCCGCGACGGTGATGTCTAAGATTGGTTCCTGCTTCTTGAAACCTGTCATGAAGCATGGGTAGCGGCTCTTATCCTTGAAAAGATTTTGTGTGCGTTGCAGGAATGTCTGCCAAGAAAAAAAGTTCTTCGACATATCCTTTTCGTAATGGATGAAGGGACCGAAGGCACCGGGGTGCAACTTTCAGTCTTTTAGGAAGGTCAGTAACACGAAAAGATTGGGCTTCATGGTTCATGGACATGAAGAGATCGGCCTGCTGAATAAGTTTTCGCCAATAGTTCTCAACATCTTCGATGCCAATCTCGACCATGGAGTCACAATTCAGTGCGATGTTAAAGTGGTTTTTTGTTGAATGAAACCATGTTGGATTCTCGACTCGTATTCGTGAGTGTCCATCAGCGGGTTCTCCGTGAAGAACAATCTGTTCTTCGCCCAGCGATGTGCCAAGAAAGTATGCCTGAGCTACATTTGCTAATGGCAGGTCGATAATCGTGTAGTCAGTAAGCCCAAAAAGGTTTGCAAAAAAAGCAGTCCGCCCTAAGCCGGCACCAATTTCCAGTGTTTTCTCACCCTGAACAAATGGTTTCAGTTGGGTAAGCCGCCATGCTTGATACAGAGCCTGAACGGCTCGTGTGCAAACTACGCCACGGCTTGATTGAATGCCGTATTCCTCGGGGATAGTGTTGGGAAACTGAAGCGTGAAGCCAACAGTTTCCTCAATGTTTGTGATGAGTTGCTCTGGATTCCAGGCTCGTTCCTGGAAGTCTACTTCTGGTAAGTACGTGCGGATGGCACCGATAGTTTCTGCAAGACGCACTAGATTGTCGTGAGCGAGTTGAGCAGAAATCTTTCCAGCTTGTGGGTCCGCGCGTTTCCTATGAGCATTCTCTTTGAACACCATGTCAAATCCATAAAGGATATTTGACTGGGCTGGATAGCGAAGTAAATCAGTAACGGTGAGGACATCACCAGAAATCAAGGCGTCGTGCACGTCCTTGGACTTTGTAGTGATACTTGACCAGATAGGCCCTCCGAGTTCTTTTGTCTCAGCAGAGCTAAGAGTATAAGCCGCAATAATTCGTTCTACGAGCTTCCTGTCAGATCGCGTTTCGGCTGAAGACCCTGTCACCATTGTGACTGGAGATTGCGGAAGTAAATCGTAGTAGAAAAAAAGAGAAAATGGTCGCTTGTGCCGTGCGGTTGTGTCACGGCAGTGATGATCTTTTTGCTCCTGATTATGTAAGCGAAATTGTCGGTATCTGGATTGTATGCCCCTAAAGAACCGGCCGAGTACCGGGAGTCTGGACAGTAAGTCACCAAAGATTCTGCCAAGTTTCATTGATTTTCTTTTGTACATATATCTTTTCAGAATGCACTTTGATCATAAGCTGATGGAAGAGCAGATGAATACTCGTTGGATTCCGTGCTATTACGACTCACTTGATCAAAGTGTTATCAAAACCTTCCCAGCCCGCTGGTGCGGGTCGGCATGGTAAAATTGTCGCTTCATGTGCAGCGAGATGGGTACGAGCAAGCTCATCAATCTCTTCAGTAAGAGCTTTCACGTAGTTTGTTTTCTCTTCATGTGAAAACTGGTGGCTTCTGCCATCCTCGCCAGGCTCGGTTGCCACAACATGTTCCCATTGTCTAATTGCAATCGTGCACAGTGCCGACTGCATCGCAAACAGCGGCATGCATTCACGAGACCACTGTTTTTCATGCCGAAGAAACTCACGCTCTGGGTGAAAGCCCTCAGGGAGGCGTCCCGGGACAAGCGGTAGGCGGCGAGTGAAGGGTAGACACAGCCTTGAGTGCGCGAGATCGCCCGATATCATGCCCAGAGTAAAATTCCGTACGTCCGTGCCTCGAGTCGCGGTGAGCACATACCGATCATCGTTCCGGTTGTTGTGAAGAGACCACCAGGTAGCATCAGCATCTGTCCTTATAACAGCATCGAGAGCAAGTCGGACTCGTTCCTGCTCATGCCAGTCATAGTCTGGCGAGAATGTGGCGTGGAGTATCTCGTTTTCAAGATGTACATGAGGTGGTGAGTTGGAGCTGGCGATGCTCGAAATCAGGCTATTGATTTCGTTGACGGGAGGATGCGATGCCTGGTATTGAAGGAAATATTTGGACTCCAGCGGTGTTCGCACTCGCTCAATAGGAAAGCACCCCGGGTGCACGCTTTCGGAGTCTGCTCGGATGACAGCCTGTACAGAAAAGTTGTCTTCCATCATATGTTCACGAAAACGTTCCAGGCTAAAAAGTTTCTGTGTGAACACCTGCTCGTGTGCTACCAGCGGGTTTGAGTTCTCAGACGGAAGTGGTCCTCGAAACGCTGTGACGAGTGAATCAGCTCCGAGCATAAACTGATTGTTGCCAACATAGAACGCGTTGCTGCCTTCCTCGCCCGCAGTGACGGCTTTGGCACGAAGTCTCGCCCACGTCGCAGCATGTTCAGGATCTTTTCCGGCATGCAGGGCATCCTGCTGGAATTGCTCTCGAAATAAATCGCGTCCACGTTCAAAGAATGGATTATCAAACCATACCTGGTCGCCAGGAAGTAGCCGATCGGTTTCATAATGACGCTTCCAAAGAATGTCATATCCTTTATTCGGAAGGTCGTCAGGAATAACCTTGTTGGCAAGAAAATGATTCATGGCGTCAATGCCAGCAGAATTTCCTGTTGTGCGAAAGTGCTGAATAATGCCCTGAATAAGAATAAGTGTTGTGTATTTCAGGCAACGAATGCGAGGGACAGGAACGCCATCAGCACCATGGAGTTTCCAGAGGTCTTCAATGGCGTCGACCGGATCAACTCCTGGGGCAATAACAAAGCTGTCGTTTTTAAGAACCCAATAAGCTGGGTTACGCATTTCTGGTGAATCATCTGAAGGTCGAATCACTGTGCCGGTGATGACCGCTCGTACAACCTCGAGCCTAACTAGACGTTCGTCGTCACTGATATCTTTCTGTTTGGCAAGAAGAGCCTCGGCGTCTGACAGAAGTGCAAGTTTGTCAGCAGATAAGGTCACTTCAGACTGGTCCTGGTGCGGCAACCAGTTGTTGGTGACGTTCACTGATCGCGGTTTGGCTGGGCCGGTGCGAGTATCTAATTGAGAAGAGGAACTTTGAGTCTTCATATAAACAATGATAGTAAAAATGATCGAAAACAGGTCAGGCTGGTTTCGTGCTCTGTAGGTGTCGGGAAAATGGAAGCAAACGAGGGTAAGCAGCAGGTGGTGTGATGCTATGAATGCTGGCTTCTTTTTGGTTTTTTAGCAACGGAATTGCCTGTTTATGTCTGGAGCCGATTGCCTGTTATAAAAAAGCATGTTCAGAAGCTAATCAAGCTGTTGCAATTCAATTTTTCTGAACCATACGGGCTGTCCCTCCGCTTGTAAGGCAATGAATCCAGAATTGAGCTGCAGAGGAGATCCTACCCGTAAAAGAGTTTCAGCTGACTCAACCCGTCCTTCTGGGTCAAGCTGTGGATGCTGATACCGAAGCACGTCCTTTCCATGAACTCTGTGAATCACGTGTTCGTTTCCTTGGACCTCAATTTCAATGGCGACCCATTGATCGGCTGGAAAGGTAGGTGCAGTCGATTTGACAATATGCTGCGTGATGAGCTTCCCATCAATTTCTAGATTCGTACCAGGCGTACAGACATTGCCGGTTGGCCGTTTTCCATTGCCTTCGTCGGCAAGGAACTGGAATTCGAGACTGACAGGGAAATGCTGATCCAGTCCCATGCTTTGTGGTGATTGTGAATGAATCATGACACCGCTGTTAAGGTTCACGTACTTTGGGGCGTCGGGCATCATCGTGCCAGTAAAGCGATATTCCATGCGGAGGCGATATTTTGAGTACGGGATGTTTGTGTAGAGATGCCCATACTGATTGTTGAATTGCGTGTAGCCGTCGTACGACACCTTCATGATCCCATTTTCGACACGAAATGTATTGGCGAAATTTGTGCCAAGAGGATGCCCCGTAATCTTGACTGTCCAGCCAGCGAGGTCTTTTCCGTTGAAGAGTGAAACCCACTCATGGGCTGGTTGTATCGGGGGTCGATCCTCACCACGAGTGGTCGGCGTGGTGGCAAGAAGGATATACAGGACGAAAAAATATAAGCGACTCATAACAATTTCTTTGTTGCGGCTATTTGTATTCAAAAATACAGAGGATTTCAAATGACTTACTATGCAAAAATCGGCCCGCAAGTGGATATATCACGAGATGATTACCTGCGCGGCTCAACGCCAAGGAGTGATCGAACAAAAAAATCCTGCCGTTGTCGAAAAAGGTAATTGCTCTCGCCAACGCCATGCTCGCCATTGGGAACAAGCATAAATACAAAATCTTTCTTGGCTTGAATTAACGCATCAACCACCTGCAATGTTGATGCAGGGTCTACGTTCGTGTCAACTTCTCCCACGGTGAGGAAAAGGTCACCTCGAAGCTTGCTGGCGTGTGTGACGTTTGAGTTCTGTTTGTAGTGAGGCCCGAGCTTTCCCATCCATGCCTCATTCCACCAGATCTTATCCATTCTGTTGTCATGGCAACCACAGTCACTTGCTGCAGCTTTGTAGAAATTGCCATGGTGTAAAAGTGCAGCAAGAGCATTTTGGCCGCCGGCGCTCCCACCGTAGATGCCAACACGAGACAAGTCGATCCATGAGTATTGCTCTGCTGCAGCTTTGAGCCAGGCAATGCGGTCTGGCAGGCCAGCGTCAGAAAGGTTTTTCCAGCACACGTCATGAAACTTTTTCGACCGCCAGTTTGTCCCCATGCCGTCTATTCGTGCAATGACGAAGCCAAGTTCAGCGAGCCTTCGCTCTGAGACTTGGATACCAAATTGTTTTGGTACATGAAAATCTTGTGGCCCAGCGTAAATATGTTCAATGAGAGGATATGACTTCTCGGGATCAAAATGTGATGGCAGGATGAGTGTCCCATAAATCATTGTCTTACCGTCTCGGCCTGCGCTTGCAAAGCGTATCGGTGTCGTGAATTTCTGTCGTTGTAGTTCAGAGATATCCTGGGTGAATAGTTTAGCTACAACAGATCCTTTTTCAGTTTCACGAAGTTGCACGACTTCAGGGAAGTCCACCCGAGACCAGCGGTCAACAAAAAGTGAGCGATCGGTATTAAATTCCCAACGGTGCGTGCCGTCACCATCAGTCAGTATGCGGAGGTCTGTTCCGTCAAAATTGACTCGAGCCAGATGAACGTGGTACGGGTCCTGGTCTGGATGAAGGCCCATTGCGGCAAACCAGATGACACCACGCCGCTCATCCACATGTTCAATGCTTCGGACGACCCACTCACCTTGTGTGACCTGACATAGTTGCTGCCCCGTTATGGCGTCATATCGATAGAGATGGTTCCAGCCGTCTCGTTCACTTCCCCAAATGACTTCGTTCGATGAGTCAAGCCAATGAATCATTGTTTTCTGTGAGTAGTCAATGAATGTCTTTGACGTCTCACGAACAATGTCTTGAAGGTGTCCTGTTTTTGGATCGATTGACCGAAGCGTGAGTTGTTGATGACCCCTTTTATTGAAGAGAACGTATGCTCGCCTGTTATCTGGCGACCATCGTAGAAACCGGACACTCCACGAATCTAGAAATGTATGGTCATCACAAGCAAAAACCTTTTTTTCACCAAGATGGAATAGTCTTGGACGGCGCTGCGGGACGGAGTCTCCAGGCTTCGCGTAGTTGATCCACCGCATGGTTGGCTGCACCCGATCGTCAGGTGCTGACGTAAGAAGTGGGATCTGACGCTTTTTGATCTGTGTTTCTTGAAATCCAAGTGCGTATTCTTTGTTTGGTGAGTAGTGAAAATTATTCAGGAATACGTCGCCCTGATGCCCGTCTTTTGTGAGTTGATCTTCGTGGTTATCACTTCGTAACCAAACGTTATGATTTTTTATAAAGAGTTTTCCTGTTGGTTGGTTTTTGTCTTTATGTGCTTGCGTAGTCACGCCGCGGAATCCCTCCATGGCGTACTGCTGTGATTTTGGGTTTAGCGTTGCAATACAGTTCCATTCAAGGGTCGAGAAAATTCCAGCGAGTTTATTCGCACTAAAATCCAGCACCCATTGATGACCATCATAGGTGGAAATCGAGTGGCGTTCACCAGCTGGTACGTCGCCGTAAGGTTTCAGTTTCCCGTCGAATGTGACCCAGAAAATTCTGACTGACCGATCAAATGTGTTTTGGAATGTAATCGTGACCGGAATTTTATGTCCAGAACTTTTGGACCATCTTTTTTTCGGCTCAAGTTCGGAGTGATCATGGTGATCAATGAATATCTTTTGTGGTGTATCGCTTGATGGGTCACTGGGGTTGAAATGAATAACACGATATCGAGGTTCCCCATGGCTTTTGTCTTCAAAAATTAATCCTTTTTCAGACCAATGATATTTAAACGTAGATTCCCTAAAAGCCTTTGGGAAACTTGAACGAATTTCTTGAGCCCGCTGATAATCATCAACAGTTCCCTGTGGTCGTACAAAAGGTTGTAGAAGCAGGAAGTAAGTTGGAGTAAGCCAGAGTAATCGCCATAACATACGGCAGTGCTCCATCAGAAAGGGCTTTTTGTCATCAAAGCGTAAAATTCTCTTCGTTGCCAGGAATCTTCAACGCAACTCTTTGAGAAATAGTATACCGGCTGAGCCTGCTCCTATACGATTCACCGAGAATAAACCCTTGGCGAATTCGCTTTATGCGATGAGTCGTCTAAGAAAAGCTTTGTAAAGAGCACGAGGCAGTGTCACTTTTTCAAAGAAAGCCGGATAGCAATTTAGATCGTTGCTGCTGCAAGAGATTTGATCATGTGCCGGCGTTCCTGACGATAGGTTAATGAAAACGCTAATGCTTGGCCGGCTCGTGCAATATCGTAGCATTGTTGTGGGTGATCGAAGCACCATCTTATCCGTTCTTCAAAGTTAGTGAGATTCGTTGCGACCGGTATGAAATGAACCCACGGTTTGAGGCGGTGGTAATACCACTGTTGAAAGTTATACGGACTTGAAATTTTTAGAATGCAGCAACCGAAGAGTAGGCGGGTGAAAAAGTTTGTAAACGCATTTGCATTTCCATCAATATCAATAGCAAATTGATATTGTAGCCACGAATTTGAAGGAATGCGGGTTCCAACAATCCCGACTTCTCGTAATCGCTGTACAGGTAGCGAGTTGTCACGAGGACTGGGTGTGATAGCACAGTCAATCGGTAATGTGCGGTCTGCATTTTGAAGTTGTTGGCTTAGTAAACAAAGCCGTACTCGCTGTCGAATTGTTTGGTCTCGCCAATCCATTTGAGCTTTTGAACAAAGTCCGTGCCCGTTTGGGCCACCTCGCCATACGATATAAGGCTTGCGTGTGAACCAGTGTGGTCCTTGCAGTGCCATATATCGTTGCTTCATGTAACCAGCCGAGTTTGTAAAACCTCTATCTGGAAAAAGTGTTGTCTGTGGGTATGCTGAGCAAAATCCAGCAACAGGTCCGTCTTGGGTCACCCAATCACCCAAATCTACTCGCCATCTCCCTGGAGGGACATTCTTTGTGCTCAGGATATCAATGAAGGCCCCAATTCTTCGCCAAGCGGTCGAAAAACCTGTCTTCGAATGGAGCCAACCCCTGTCCATTTCAACCTCAAGCTGATTACGAGAATTCTTTGAGATTTCAATTATGGAACCTGCTATGTCTGCCTTTGAATGTCTGAGTTCAATAGACACTCGTGACAAATTTCGGTGGGTGTGGGATGCAACTCGAAATTGTAATGCTCGGAATTTCAGGGGAGCAAAATTTTTGTGAAGCCAGGATGAAGTTTTGTGCGAGATTCGCATTATATTCTCCAGATCCGTGGTGCAGATACTCACTGCCATGAGGAAGAAACGTGAGTCACCGCCGGACGAAAAGCTTCGAACCCTTCATATTGAGAACAATTCGACCAAAGTCGACGAATACTTTAAAAAAAAGAGGAGTGAATACGTGGGCGGATGGTGGGCGTGTCTCTGTGGGATTCTCGCTTTGCTATAAGAGTTCATTCCACTATGGAAAAATGACTTCTGTCACTCATTTTGTTGAAAAGGCGGACCTTGAAAAAAAATCTAGCGAGGGAACGACAAGCATATCTGCGCCTTCATGCCTGCGTCATCCTTTGGGGAGTGACAGCGATTCTTGGACGGCTTATCTCTTTGCCGGCCTTGCAGCTCGTCGCGTGGAGGATGGCTCTTGTTGTAGGAGTGCTCCTTGTGGTGCGGAAGACGTGGAGCGGCCTGCGTGCCATGTCATTGCATTCTTTTTTTGTATTTTTGGGGATAGGCTGTGTTGTTGCAGGGCATTGGTTCGCTTTCTATACATCAATAAAAATATCAAACGCTTCGGTTGCGGTGTCGTGCCTTGGATTAGGTTCAATATTTGCGGCGATTATTGAGCCGGTTGTCATGCGAAGACCTCATGAACGTGCCGAACTTCTTCTTGGGATGCTCGCCGTACCTGGAGTCGTACTGATTGTCGGTGGGGTGCCACTACAGATGAGGCTTGGCATTGTCGTCGGTGTTGTTGCTGCATTATTGAGTGCAATTTTTACGACTCTGAATAAACGATTTGCGACGGACAATAACCCATTTGCAATCACCTGCGTTGAGATGGCGGCTGGCGTTGTTGTGCTTGGTATACCTGCTGTCCTCGGTGGCCTCGCCATGCCGACTCCGATGGATGCCGTCTGGCTTCTTGTTTTGGCTGTAGCTTGTACGTTGCTTCCTTTTGTGGTGTGGATTCAATCGCTTCGATATGTCAGTGCATTTACGACGCTCCTGATGCTTAATCTTGAGCCGGTGTACGCAATTCTTCTGGCCGCGGTTTTATTCAAAGAATATGAGGATTTGACACCACTTTTTTATATTGGTACCGGAATCGTATTGCTCACAGTGCTCCTGCAGCCACAAGTACGACGACTCGACCGGTCCACTATCCAGGTAGAGACAACACCATGAGCATTCTGGTTTCATAAAATTCACCAGTTGAATTTAGGGAAGGCGGTATAAGTTTTTTTCAGAAAGGTTCTTATGGTACGTTGGGATCGTTGACAACGGGTGGTTTTACCGAGCTTGAGAAAAGCCATTGTGGTCAGGATGTGAAAGCATTTTCGTGCGGTGTTTTTTGTATGAAGTCTGCGTAATACGAGGTGTTTCATGCGAGTGATCTATTTTATGCTCCTGGCACTAGTCTTTTGTGGTGTCAGTAGCGCAGCTTCCCCACCACTGAACATTCTTATGATCTGTGTCGATGACTTGCGGCCAGAGCTTCGGTGTTTTGGCGTTGACTATATTCATTCACCACACATTGATGCACTTGCTTCCCGGGGACGAATTTTTCGTCGTCATTACGTGCAGGCTCCTACATGCGGAGCCTCACGGTATACGCTTCTTACTGGGCGGTATGGGCCTGTGAGTAATAACGCGCTGTTCCAGCGAGCAAAGCAGATACAAAATCAGCCAGACAGTGTGCCGGCTTCGATGCCCACATGGTTTCGACAGCACGGATACACAGCGGTATCGGTCGGCAAGGTATCGCATCATCCAGGAGGCTGTGGGGGAAAGGACTGGGACGATTCGAGTGAGCTTGAAATGCCACAGTCATGGGATCAACATATGCTGCCACCCGGTGATTGGCAGCACCCGCGGGGTTGGATGCACGGACTTGCCAACGGTGAGATTCGAGGCGATGCAAAAAATATGGATGTCTATCAGTCAGAAGAGGGTTCGGACGCTATCTATCCAGATGGTGTTTCTGTGACCGAGGGAGTCCGGCAACTTCAAAAACTTGCTGCAGCAGAAAAGCCATTTTTTCTCGCAATAGGCATTCTCCGGCCACACCTACCCTTTGGTGCGCCCGCAAAGTATCTGAGGCCTTACGCCAACGCGAAACTCCCTGAAATTCCCCATCCTCAGAAACCCACGGGGAAAACAACATGGCATGGTTCAGGCGAGTTCATGAAATACAACCGCTGGGAGCGAAATCCAATAGATGATCACGATTTTGCAACCAACGTCAGGAAGCATTACGCAGCCTGCGTTACGTACGCAGATGCGTCTGTTGGACGAATTATCAAGGTGCTCCAAGAAGCTGGTATTGAGAAAAATACGGTCATTGTTTTGTGGGGCGATCACGGGTGGCATCTGGGTGAGCATGCTGTGTGGGGCAAGCATACTCTGTTTGAAGAATCACTTCGATCACCGCTTATTATTTCTTATCCGAAAATCGAAATGCCTGGGAAAGCCACTGAGGCAATCGTGGAAACACTCGATATTTTCCCAACGTTGTGCGAACTTACAAACATTTCTGTACCGGAATTCGTGCAAGGCAAATCACTACGGCCATTCTTACAGGAACCAGAAAGACGCGGTGATACGGCTGTCGCATATTCAGGCAAAGGGCAGACCATAAGAACTGATCAATACCGGCTGATCACTCACGCGAATGGGCATGTCGAACTCTATGATCATGAGAATCAAGGAGAAACTGAAAACGTTGCTGATGCCTATCCACAAGTGGTACAGGAATTAAGGGTGCGGCTTCATGATCGGCTCGATAGGTCATGAGGGGAGAACAAATTTCAGTATGTACTCAATGCCCCGGGTAAATCTGCAACCGAAAGTCTTAGCCTCGCTGTGATTTCGAACGGAACCTTCGAAGTTCATCACCCGAAGCAGATTCTTTAAATTTTGCCTCATGTTTGGTGAAACGGCCCTGAGTTCTGCGACGCCATAATTTGAAGGAACTTGATTTTAGTTCTTGTCGCATCAGTTTGATGACTTCTCCTGGAAAAAGGCCAAACTGTTGATGGATTGCATCGAAACTGGTTCTATCTTCCCATGCCATCATAATGATTCGATCAAGATCAGGCCGGCTAAGAGTCATGAACCGTTTTTGCATTATCAAATCTCGGAAAGAAGGAAACGTTTTAATAACGCTGGAGCAGGCTTCTATACTAGACGCGTCATTGCGTGAGGAAAACCAAGGAACTGCAGCCTCTTATCGTTGATATCGTATATTCGGGCACTTTGTGGGCCTTTTTAGAGGCAATATCTCAAGTTTAAAACGTGTCTTTCTCTCCTTGTATTTCTGGCGGTGTATTTCTCTGTGTGCGTCACACCCGGAGGTTCATAACACCGTAAGGAACGTCACCTAGAGGCGGATACGCTGCAGAAACCAAAGTATCATGGGGAGAATCGCCATCCCTAAAGCAACAGCTGCAGAGATAACGACTCCTGCGATGAGGTGTGTGAAAACGAGTGATACGATATTCATTACTACTCACTTCCCTTATGAGGCACCGCTATCTATCTCAAAAAGTCTTCCTTGACATTCAGCAAGTCGTTCTGAATCTCCAAACTGTTCAAAAACGTTTGCCATCAGTTTTAAGCAGTTTTTGCAACAGATATTATCTGTCGAGATTGATGTGAACAAAGAATAGGCGGCTTCAATTTCACCATTGATACTGAGTGCCGCAGCTAGTGAGCGGCGATAATTACAATTATCAGGAGCGAGTGATACTGCCCGACGCATCATGCAGATAACGGCATTCGGTGCGTAACCGAGTTTACGCATGTAATGAGCAGCAGCGAAAATAGCCTCATCGCAATCAGGATCGTTATCAACGACACGATAGCAAACAAAGAGTGCTTTTCTTATTTCTCCAACTTTTCCAAGTAAGCCAGCAATGCGAGGTAAAAGCTCCGTAGGGACAGTATCAATGTCTTCAACGAGTATGTTGAGGGAGACACATGCATCTTTTTGTTGACTGTTTTTGATGTAGAGATCTGCAAGAGCCAATAAAGATTCGGCAGTAAGCGGAGAAAGGAGCAGGGCCGATTCCAATGCATCACGAGCTGCCTCGTGTTCACCGTGTACGTAGAGCGTTAATCCGTGAAGTTGCACCAGGCGACCGTTTGTATCGTTGCCCGGCGAACGCAACGCACGCCCAGTATGAGCAACAGCTTCCGCAAAATGACCCTGTTGCAGAAGGGTGCGAACACTCTGGACCCACGTCGAATCAAAATTCATCGCCATAAGAGCCTCCTTGTCGATATTGAGACTCAGTCTCAATTGAGATCAGAGTGTATCGTGTTCATTCGAATCTGAGAATCGCCTTTTGTCATTTTTTTGTAAAAAAGTAGTGAAAACTGAAGTGGAACGTGTTGTTGGTCTGTATCAAGAAAACACAGCCTGGTGTCAGGAATGGGTTGTTTTGCAGCATTTCTTCGAACTTTCCTCACTTTTTGCTGGATTGAAGAGACACTCGCTAGGCTATATTTCAGGCCGTCTGCCGTCCGACGAGGAAAGGCACGACGAGGTCGTAATCACAATTGACCAGAGGGTGTGACATACAAAATCCTCTCGATCTCAAAGAAATTCTCAAACTGATCCAGATCTGCGGCTGCCATGGCTACAAGTACTTCATTAAAAAACGTCCAATTAGAGTCTTTCCAGTACTGCTTCCTGCCAGTCGAGATGCGGATGCCGCTGAAGTTCGGCGGCGAATCTGTGTCACACGTTAATTGTCTACGAGTTTCAGCAGAAGTTGTGGATTCGAGAGGTCAGCAAGCAACAGGCTGGGGTGAGACTCCACTCTCTGTGACCTGGGCCTGGCCGAGTGGGACACTTTCATATGAAGCTCGATTTGAAGCGATGGTGGCATTCTGCAAGCATGCTGCCCAGGCATTTGTGGAAGTGAATGAGTCTGGTCATCCAATGGAAATTGGTCATGTGTTTTTGGCAGACCGCCTCCCATTAATCCTTGAAGCATTTAATAAGAGTCACTCCACAGAACCGATGCCGTATCTGGCTGCACTTATTGTTGTGAGTGCGTTCGATATTGCTATTCACGATGCGTACGGGA
>CAJXFK010000055.1 GCA_913052575.1 uncultured Planctomycetaceae bacterium | reverse complement strand
TGAGTTTGCCATTCAATGGCCTGCAGTACTGCTGGTCTCAATTTTCAGAGGCTGCCAATGGTGGGGGCAACCCTTATGTGATTCATGAAAATCTACACCTTTTTGGATATGAACATGGTGAGGAAATGTCAAAGCTCGAGGGGCAAGGCGAAAAAATCTATCCTCTATTAAAATGGTGGTTAATTGATCACCCTAATTTTCAATTGCCCTACTCGCTTCCGGAGTAAATAGTGCCAACCCGCTGAGGGCTCGAATGGGGGGTCTTAACGGTTTTGTCGTCCTTTGGTCTTGGATTGAAAATAATGGCAAGATTTGTGTTTGCTAACCACACGCATTGTTCGTGTAAGTAGCGTGTCAGGTGCTGGAGTCGTCTGCTGCTGAATGACTGTCTGTGCGGTCAATCACGAGCGGGTCTCGTGATTGTAAATCACTGATTCGAAGAGACGCTCGGCCGGTCAGCAGGTCATCAATGAGGTCCCCCACAACTTCTGCTCGCCAGCCAGTGGTAAGAGTGGGCGGGGCATCGTCTTGTCCATGGCCAAGTTTGTAGGCCAGAAGCTCTCGCATGTCACTCGCTGTACCAACAAGTGATGGTGCGATTTCAAGTTGGCGGCAAAGCCCCCCGACGGCAGTTGCCAGAAACTGTCCAAGTACATTGAGTTGAGGCGGTGGGGCTTTATGCCGTTCACCACCGGGAAGTTCGTCCTCTGGCAGTGCCAGGCCACGCTCAATGGCATCTGCAATTGATGGCAGGATGTGCCGCAAGTCAGACCGCTGCATGCCGCGAACTGCAGCAATTTGCTGTGGGTCAGTATTTTTTCGCTTGCAGAGTTCAACGATGAGGTCATCTCGCAAAACCCGTTTGGGTGGCATGTCCCGCGACTCTGCAAGGCTGTCACGCCAGTGCCACAATTCACGTGCAATTGCAAGTTCCCGTCGCTTCAGACCATTCAACCCAGAGACTCGTCGCCACCGTTTTCTCGTAAAGGAAGCAGCCACTTCATCCATCCACGTGAGCATTTCTTCCTGCATCCACGCTGTACGGCCACGATCTTCCAGCCGGGTCTCAAGTGTCTTCCAGATCGCATCAAGATACCGCACATCATCAAGTGCGTATTCAATCTGTGCCGGAGTCAGTGGTCGTTTTCGCCAGTCGGTGCGTGTCTCGCCCTTGTTTGTCGGCTGCCCAAGGACTCGTCGCACAACGGACGCGTACCCAGCAGGGTAGTCGTGATCAACCAGCCCAGCGGCAACCTGTACGTCAAAGAGGTGTGCAGGGCGTTCACCGATGGCATGCAGAATGAATCCCATTTCTTCACGCCCGGCATGAACAACCGTTGTTCGCTTCGGGTCTGTCATGAGCCGCCAGAAAGGTTCCAGTTCCTGAACCTTCAGTGTGTCGATCACAGCGAGTACATCACCTGCTGCCACTTGAATAAGGCAGAGCTGACTGCGGTATGTATGTTCAGACACAAACTCTGTGTCAAAGCCAAGAGAGTCGTATTGGTCGAGCCGTTCTACCAATGACGCGAGCTGACTCTCGGTCGTTATAAAGTCGTGTTCACTTGGTACCGGCTGAGAACGCTTCACGAAAATAGAGTCCAGACATCAATGAGTTATGGAAGGAAGATATAGTCGACAAGAACAAAAACCGGAATCAGCACGCATCCGCTGTAGAGAAGGTACCCGAAAAAGCTTGGCATCCTGACACCGGCACCCTCTGCAATGGCTTTCACCATGAAGTTTGGCCCATTCCCGATGTATGTCATCGCACCAAGGAAGACCGCTCCAAGGCTTATACCCGTGAGCCGGCCTGCTTCAACGCCGGCAACAAGTTCACCAGTGGCAGGGAGCGATTGTGCTGTCTTAAAAAAGACAAGATAGGTGGGAGCATTGTCCAACACGCTCGACAGTGCACCTGTTGTCCAGAAAAATGCGGTTGGCGAACGGATTCCAAGGCTTGCACCATGCTCATTGAGGATGGCAAGAGCTGGTTGCATGCATATGAAAATACCAACAAACAAAACGGCCACCTCGATGATGGCAAAGTAACTAAATCCATTCTTCACTCTGATTGCTGTTGATCCAAACCACAGTGAACATCCAACAAGGCCGAGTAGTACAATTTCTCGTAAGAAAATCCATGGATGCCATGCAGTGCCCGGTAGTGCCTTGGATGGATCGAGCAGGGCAACTGCAAAAATAACTCCTGCCATAAGAGGTAGATTCAGCAAAAGCCCTGTGATACGTAGTGGTCGGACGGTTGCTTTGTCATAGATGCGGTCAACAAGCCTTTCAGACGGATATGCAAAAAACCAATCCCATACCCAGTAGATGGCAAGGAGAGTGATGTTCACTACGAGCCACTCTTGCCACAGTGTAAAGGTCCAGAGAAATGGTACGCCTTGAAGATAGCCCAAGAAAAGGGGCGGGTCACCGATCGGAAGAAGGCAGCCACCGCAGTTGCACACCAGAAAAATAAAGAAGACGAGCGTATGCACAACGTACTTGCGTTCATGGTTTGTTTCGAGAAGCGGTCGCACAAGAAGCATTGCAGCACCGGTGGTGCCAATAAAACTCGCCATGAGCGACCCTATCGCCAATAGAATCGTGTTCACCGTTGGCGTTGCCTGCATGTCGCCTTCGATTCGTACGCCACCAGTGATTGCGTACAACGCAAACAGCAGTGTGATAAACGGCACGTACTCAGCAAAGAGTGCGTTTCCGAGAACAGTTCTCGTAATGGCCCATGAAAGTCCATGTGCTGGTGGAGCCACCACAGCGTGCGCAGGGAAATGCTGTTCGACAGCAGTCCCATGAATCAATAGATAGTAGGCCAGTGTGGCGAGGCCCAGGATGCCGGCAACGCAGAGTTTGCTTGAGTTCTTTTCCCACCAGTGCGCGAGTGAAGGAATCAGTGGAAGCACTGCAATGGCACCTAACAACAAGACAAACGGAGTAACCGCCCATGCCGGTGGTGGTGTTCCGGGGTGTGTCAGTTCTGTATGGTCTGAGGTGTGCTCTTCTGCATGCGAATCAGAATCATTTGCATGAGTGCTGTCATCCATGTGAGAATGGACTTCAGGTGATGCGGCATGGTTATCATGGTCAGCGTTTGCGGCAACAAGCAGATCTCGACCTCGCTGGGGTATGCCGAGAAAAGCTGATGCGAAATACAGTGCGGCAAGGGCTGAAATCCCGATAAGGGTAACGCGGGAACTGTGCCGAACGGTATTGGTTGACGGAGTTGTCTCGTGCATGCGGTTCTCTACATAGCAAATGCAGGGCTGACCACCTGCTGTGAATCGAAGAATAATCTAACAAAACTTTCTGTTCCTAAAGATGGGCGTGGCTCATCTCCGCTGTCTATACATTTTTTTCAATGACATATCCGGAAACACAGAAACAAAATTGGCTTACGTCGAACCTGCGGTTGGCTGGTCTGCTTGCTGGCCTTGCAGTGTTTCTCGTTGCTGTGTCACTTGTTCTCTGCGGAATCGCCCTCCGTTTTGCAGGCGGAATTTCGTTGATGGTGCTTCTTTGCGCAGCAGTACTTGGAACCCTTGGTGGCATAGTCGGTGCTGTCGCATTCATGGCCAAAAAAGAAAGAATCTTTCTGGACGGATCTTTCGTCATGGTTCGAACGGGGCCTGCATCACTTGAAAAAATTCCTTTGGATGCTGTTGAATGTTTTTTCCTTGGAAGCCAGCCACTCGATCGCGCAGGAGAACCTGTTGGTGCGGAGGATGCAGATTTTCGGGTTGGGACCTTGGTTGTACGGATCGCTGAACGGTTTGGTGACATTGCCAGTGCACGTCGTGGCCCTTGGGCTGGTTGGGAAGATGGCTATCTTGTTGTTGACGGCCGCTGGTCGGAGCCACTTGTTGTGGAGACACTCCGTCGAATCAACGGCCGTCTTGCAGTTGCAAAGCGACAACCAGTTATTGATCGGTGTGCTTCCAGTGACGTGGTGGAGGGCTGTTGCGGATGAGCAGAACATTGTTGCTTGTAAGTGTTCGTTGTGCTGATGAAGTAGCGATTGCCGTCGACGGTGGAGCAGACATCATTGATGTGAAAGAACCCTCGCACGGGTCATTAGGAATGGCGACACCTGAGACGCTCGCTACCTGTGCTACCGTTGTGCCAGAACAGCTTCTGTGGACTGTCGCCGGTGGTGAACTGGTTGAAAATATTGAGAGTGGGTTTGCGGCAGTGCAGGAAGTAGGAGGGCAGGAAGCAGCCTGTTCGCGACGCTCTTTGAAACGATTGCCAGATGCCGTAAAGTTTGGTCTGTCGCAGTGCGAAGGGACTCCGTGGGAACACGTTTTTCAAAATGTTGGCGGACAATTGCCGGAGTGCGTGCAGGTAATTCCAGTCGCCTATGCGGATCAACAGGCTGCGAGCAGCCCAGCTGTAGATACGGTTCTCGAAGCGGCAGCTCGGCATGGGTGGGAAACAGTCCTTGTCGATACATTTGATAAGCTGCAAAGCGGAAGCCTTTTGGATCTTGTGGCTGTTGGGACAATTGAGCAGTGGGTGGCACGGGCCCGTGATCTGGGCGTTCGAATCGTTCTGGCCGGCCGCCTGTCTCTGCAGGATGTGCCAGTCGTTGCTGCCTGCGAGCCTATGGCTGTCGCAGTACGTTCAGCTGTTTGTGTGGGCGGTCGAAACGGTCGAGTTGACATTGAGCTGGTCCGGATGGTCGCCTCACAGTGTCGGTTTGGTTCTGTTGAGCGTGAGCGAGACAGAAGTGTTCGAAATACTTATTGAAGGAGAAACCCTTGAATCCGTTGGAAGTGAGATTGCCACACAACCTTGGGGTTGATGGAGCACATCAGAAAATCGATGCCGCAATCACGAGAGCTCGAGCACAGTATGAGCCTCAGGTTGGCCCGATTCATGCAAACTGGGATACGGAAGATCAGTTGTCTGTGCAGTTTTCTGCCATGGGTATGCAGTTCAAAAGTGCTGTTGAAGTATTGCCGACAGAGCTCGTGATTCAAATCGAACTGCCCGCAATGGCATCAATGTTTGCCGGGAAAATCCGAGAAGGCATTGAGCAGCAGGTTGGCGCGCTCATCAAAGCATAGGCAAGAGAAGTTAATCACCCGCTGTGATGTAAAGAGTCTTGTTGGCAATGGACCACGTGAGTCCAAGTGGCTTGACGATTGCATCAAGTAGTTGCTCGCGATCGGCATCTTTGATTTCGAGTCGAATGATTTCCTGAGCGTTGATACTGCGGGCCTTGAATGATTCTGTGTCAATTGAGGGCTCGAGGTTGAGTCGCTGTGATATGGCTTGAAGGAGTTCCTCAAACGGGGCTGCAACACGCAGTGTATATCGTTCACGGTCGCTCATTTTGTTCTGGGGAGGACGTGTTGAAGCAGGCTTTTGTTCTGGATCCCTCCTTTTGGTTCCTGAAGAAGGCGGAAGTGGTGCAGGAGTCACGACAAGGGTCGATGGTGACTCAGAGCCTCGGCTCCATAGAAGCTGCTGGTCATACTGCATGGCAATGAGATCAAGCTGTTCGGGAAGTGTCAGTGGCGGAATAGTTTGTGCTGCAAGATGGTCGTGCGGTATCCCCTCGGGAAGACCATCTGTTGTGATAGTAAGTCCTGTTGTTGTTGGCTGACCTGTTGTTGTTGGCTGTGCAAGCAGGTCCATGATGAGTGAGGCTGGTTGTTGTCCGGCCTGCCACTGCAGTGGCCGCTGTGTGCTGAGTTGCTTTTGTGTCGTCGCAGGCAATTGTCGAAGAGTGCGCTGACGGTTTCGATCTGCCTGCTCAAGTTGGCTGGCCTTGCCAAAGGGTGTGATCCAGACGCTTGATTCAAGGACAGCAATCTCCGTTTCTGTTTCATCTGCAAGCCGCCATAAGACCGTACGAAGGCTCTCCCCCTGGCAGGCGAGTGTGATGTGCTGGGTTGGATCGATCTGGTGGTCGAGGATGATGATTCCATCACTGATAATACTGAGCTTTGAAACGAGTCGTGCGAGTGGAATTCGTTGAAAAGTTGCCTGAACGGGCCTGTTCAGGAAAGCTGGTTGTGAACGGGCCGGCGTTGCTGTGCCGCTCATCACGAGGCCCATGCAGAGGGCAGCGATGAGTTGGATAATGTGAAATGTATCCGTGATTGGTCGTGTCATCAGCGGGTCCAAGGAAATCTCGTAGCAATTTGTGAGTTTCTGGCACAATCGTACACCGTATGGAACGTTCTCCACAAAAAGAAATACAGGTATCGAGGCCGACAGTCGTCGTGCTCGGAGCCGGCATTAATGGTGCAGCACTGGCTCGACAGTTTGTGCTGAATGAAGCTGATGTGATTCTTGCTGATACGCGTGATATTGCTGCTGGAACAACAGCGTGGTCAACACGACTTATTCATGGAGGTCTGCGTTATCTCGAGTATGGTGAATTCGATCTTGTCCGTGAGAGCCTGGCTGAGAGAAACAAACTTGTCACAATGGCCCCACATCTGGTGAAGCCTCTTCGGTTTGCCGTCCCCCTGCGTCGGCGTCTGGGCGGCATGCTGGCAGCAGCAGCCCGAATAGTTGGTTGCGAGGCTGTAGCGCAATGGCTTACGACAAACCGAGGGCGTGGGAGTTGGGCGGTCGGTATCGGTCTGACGCTCTACGATTTGTTCTCGCGAGATGCTTCCTGGCCAGTTCACGCCATGAAGCGTTCGAGTTCGCCTGGGCTGCCGCAGGTGGATGCACAGCAATTTCCGTGGATAGCAACCTACTTCGACGCCCAGTGTATTTTTCCTGAACGGCTTACTGTCGAACTGCTTGTGGATGCAGAAGCCCATGCTGCTCAGCATGGGCAGCGATTCCATCTGGTGACCCATCACAACTGGAGCCTCGATAGCGATGGGCAGTTTGTATGGACTCCGAAACCTGCAAAACGGTCAGGGCTTCAAAAGAGTGTCGAATCACTTTCGGTGCGTCCGGATGTGATCATCAACGCAACGGGGGCCTGGGTCGATCAGACGTTGGCAGGTTTGTGTTGCGGTGACTCATCTGTTGATCGCGGTCATGATATTGAGCAGGGGCTTATTCGGGGAACAAAAGGAAGCCATATCGTCCTTAAGGATGAAACGCTCAGAGACGCACTGGGTGGAGACGGCGTCTATGCGGAGGCTCCAGATGGAAGACCAATTTTTCTTCTGCCATTTGCCGAGGAGCAGGTGCTCGTTGGTACGACAGATATTTCGGTGCAAGGTGATCCAGGCCTCGCTCGAACGGATCAGTCTGAGGTGGACTATCTAATCAAGGCTGTTTCGAGAATCGTGCCGCAGTGTCAACTTTCTGAAAAGAATATTGTTCAGCACTACTGTGGTGTGCGCCCACTTCCGGGACCTCGTGTGACTGGTCGTGCAGCAGGAACCCCTGGGTCAGTCACCCGGCGACACTTGCTCCTTCGTGACGAAGACGCGACGATACCAACCTGGTCGGTCGTCGGTGGCAAACTCACAACATGTCGAAGTCTGGCTGAGGAGTCAGTCAAAAAAGTTTTTGCTGAACTTGGATTTCCAGTTGTCGCTAAAAATTCTCAGCGAGTACTCCCCGGGTGTTTGCTTGAAGAGGATTGCGAAGCGTGCCACAATAAAACGAGGAAGGCGGCCGCACAGTCAGGCGTTCCTGAGGAGTTCGTTGATGCTGTCTCCCAGTGGGCGGTCGGTCTTTTTGGAAGGCGTGCACCTGATCTTTTTGAAAACATGATGCAATGTTCGCAAGCAGCTATGCTTCCTCCACTGATCGGAGACAGTGGGCTGCCGACAGCAGCAGCGGTATTTGCAATAGAAAAAGAATGGGCGTTGTCTCTCAGTGATCTGATTGAACGACGCCTTATGTTGATTTTTCACCCGCGACTTTCGCTGGCAACTCTGCACGACCTTGTCGAAATTCTTGTTGTCATGGGTTGTCTTCAGCCTACCGATCGAGAGCCTGCTGTATTGTCAGAGGTAAAGTACTTGCAAGATTTATATGGAAAAAAGATTGTCACACAGTAAGTTGCTTGTGATGAGTGGTGTCACTGGGGCTCTCGACTGATTGTCTCTCAATAGATTATGGGGAATAACAATATGACAACGTCGAAGAAGCGATGCGTTTTGGCTCTTGATCAGGGAACGACGTCGAGTCGAGCGATACTCTTTGATAACACCGGACAGCCGCTTGCCACGCAGCAGGAGTCTTTCACACAGCATGTCCGCACGATGGAAACCAAAGCCGATGGTGAAAACGTCGATCAAGCTATTGTGGAGCATGACCCAGAAGATCTCTGGAAGACTCAGCTCGGCTGCGCAAGCCGATGTCTGTCGGAAGCTGGCGTACGCGCTGATGAAGTTGCTGCCATCGGCATCACAAACCAGCGAGAAACAACAGTTCTGTGGGATCGAGCGACCGGAAAGCCAGTGGCGCCAGCAATCGTGTGGCAGAGTCGGGTTTCTGCACCGATATGTGAGCGACTGAAAGAGGATGGGCTGGAAGACGAGGTTCGGCAACGTACTGGTTTGCTTATTGATCCATATTTTTCAGCCACCAAGATCATGCACCTATTTGAAACGCATTCGGGTTTGAGAGAACGATGTGAAGCCGGAGAGGTGCTCTTCGGAACTGTTGATAGTTTTCTTATATGGAGGCTCACCGGTGGCCGAGTGCACGCGACTGATGTGACCAATGCAAGTCGCACGCTGCTCTTTGACATTATTTCTGGTGACTGGTCAGATGAACTATTAAAAATATTCAACGTCCCGCGAGCCATGTTGCCGAAGGTCCGGCCTTCATCGGGCATATTCGGTGAAATAGACGAAGGCTGGCTAGGAGCACCAATTCCCATTGCTGGATGCGCTGGTGACCAGCAGTCATCAGCATTTGCTCACGGTTGTGATAACGCCGGTGACGCCAAAACAACCTATGGAACGGGAGCATTTCTTTTAGAGTCAACCGGTACCACACCTGTGCTTAACGCCGAGGGTTTGCTGGCAACGCCGGCGTGCACGCGTGAATCTGATTCTGGTCCTCAGTCGTATTGTCTTGAGGGTTCTGTTTTTGTGGCAGGGGCACTTGTCGGGTGGTTACGCGATGGTCTTGGAATTATTGAAAGGTCCAGCGACATTGAGCCGCTCGCCAGAAGTGTTCCAGACTCTGGCGGTGTCGTGATTGTGCCGGCTCTTGCCGGGCTTGGTACTCCTCATTGGGACCCTTTTGCCCGAGGTCTGATCGTTGGTCTCACCCGGTCGACTGAAAGATCCCATATCGCACGCGCGGCACTCAACGCAATTGCTCTATCAGTTGCTGAGGTGCTGGGATGTCTGGAGGCCTCAAGTGGTCATCGACTCCCACGATTACGTGTTGATGGAGGCGCATGCGTGAATGATCTTCTGATGCAGACACAGGCGGATGTGCTTGGTGTTCCTATTGATCGTCCTGCTGTTCTCGAGACGACAGCTCTCGGAGCTGGTTTACTCGCAGGATTAGCTACCGGTTTTTATGAGAGCACTGCTTCAATTTCAAATGCGCGGGGAATAGAGAAAACATTCCACCCTCAGACTGATGAAAAAGAACGACATCAACAACTTGATCATTGGCGAGATGCTGTCAGTCGTTGTCGTGGCTGGGCTCGTTCAAACTAAGTCTGCTTATCAGCCGTACGTTTCAACGAATGCTATTGCTACCGAAGAATCGTGTCACCGCCTCGTGTTGGCTGTTCAGCAAGAATGACGCGACTTGTATACCGTTGTGGGTTGGTCGCAAATTTGGCACGGGTCTCAGGACTTTCAAAGAGGTAGATGCGTTGTTGATATGTCACTCCATATCGACGTTGCCCGGCAATCGTTGTTCTACCATCAAAAGCAGCGACTGGGTCGTCACCTGAAAGTGCGGGGGCGTATCGATCTGGGTCAGCGAGAAAGATCTGTTGTTGCTCAAGACCACTGAACAAATATGTACGGCCACGATGACGTGCACCCCATCTGGCTTGGCCTTCAACCCAATTGCCAGACTCTAACAACGCAACTGGGCAGTAGCCTTCGAGTCCGAGCGGCATTGTCTGTTGAGGCTCGATCTCTTCTGATGCCTTTTCCGCAGGTGGCTGGTTTGCGTATGAAGCATGAACAGGCTTTCGTGTGATTTGTTGTGTCGCTTCAACTTCAGGCTCCGCTTCAGTTGAAAAAACACTGAACGGCTTCTGGATCGCAGCGATGAACGGATTCATTGTCGTCTCTGCTGGCAACGGTTCGTCCGAAGATGGCGAGGTGGTGGCTGCAGAAGCAGCAACGGCCTGCTGGGATGGGATCGATTGATCTGGAGCAGTTTCCATGCTGCTGCCAGAAGTCTGAGCTGCTGTGGCAACCGTAGCGCCAGCTGCAGCTGGGAGCCACGGTGATTGCGTTGCCATAGTCGCTTCACTGCGAGGCGTTTCGGGTTCGATGAACTCTGGATAGGAGCCATCATTCCTTTCGATTGGGACAGCCCGCGGTGTGCTGCTCGAAGCAGCGAGGTAGTCTGTATCTGCTGGTGTACCTGTCTCAGGGTGCAGATACCCGACTTCTGGCTGCCACGGTGCGGCGCCGGAGTTGCTGATAGCTGGTGCGGCAGCTGTGGCGGCGATTGGAGCTGCAGGAGTTTGTGGAGGGGCTTGCCATGGGGCCGAGGTGGGAGTGATTCCAGCCGTTTCTTCTTGAAACAATGAAGGCTGTGGTGCGGGTTTACCTATTGTTGATTGGGTGGGTGTCGCGGCTACAGCTGTTGGGAAATGTGTTACCGAGATTTTTTCCTGCGCAGGGATTTTCTGCGATAGTAACTCCTGCGATGGTATCTCCTGCGATGGTATCTCCTGCGATGGTACCTGTGGTGCCATCGGCTCAATGACTTCTTTGGGAAAAGAAGGTTCAGTCATTGCGAAACTTGAAAGTCCGCGGACTTTGGCAGCGATACCATTTTCAGATTTGGATACAGTCGTCGGTCCGGTAGCCGCACCATCAGCAAGAAGAGTACCTGCTGTAGAGAAGTCAGTAGAAATCTTGGGTGTTTCAGATGGACGTGCAATGGCACGCTCAAGGTCTGGTGATTGGAAAGGATTTTTTGATTCGCTTGTTGCGTGTGGGAGTTGTCGAGCAACTGCTGCAATAAAAAGTGATGTAGAACTAGGGCATTCAAATCGTGAGAGAACTGTGCCTTGGGCATTAAGAATGCAACCACTCGGCACATGCTGAATTCCAAATTTATGTGTGACGTCAGGGTTTGAATCCACGTCAATTAAGACGCATTCGAAACATGTCGATAATAAAGACATAGCATCCGGATCAGTGAGCACATGCTTGCGCAACTGAGTCGAAGCGGGACTCCATTCAGCCGTAAAAATCACGCAAACAGGCCGCTGCTGTCCCGCTGCAACTGTTTGCGCAGCGGAAATAGATGGATGAAGCGTAAGAGACTCTGGTTCCTGGGCTTGTGCGGGCGTCACACAGACTGCTGTACAGCAGAAAAAGCTCAGGATGAAAGCGATCAGCGTGGGGCAACGGCGTTTCAACATGCCGAATCCACACGAATCCGATGGTGTTTTTGTCGTCAATTGATGGCTCATTCCGAACATCGTTGGGACCTCTGCAGAAACGTTCTCTGGCCACTCTTGGCGACCATTGAGGGTTGTATCGGTCGAAACCGGTCAGAGAAACCAGAGAAGATTTCCTGAAAAGTCTGGGGCGTCTCAGAAAACGGTCAAAAAGGCCTTTGCGGCTAACCTAGACAGCCTAGTTCCCAAGTTTCCGGCTATTGATGGAGCTACTTGACGGACCCTGCTCTGCCGGAGATACTCTTGTTCGTCGGAACGCTTAGGCATTGCGACAGTAAGAGCGGGGCTTCCTAAGGCGTAGCTTGCCTAGGGATATCATTTCGGTGCTTGAACAAGACTTTTGGTTCGGGAATCTGAATGAGATATACAAAGCCTCGGTCGAATCCGTCATATGTGGCGGATGCAACTGGGTGGGTTGGAAAGTGCCTCCTTGTGAGAGGAAACACTGTTCCACCATTGGTCAGCAAACTGTTGATTTACCCATCTCGGTGCGTTCGGCCTCATTGTTTTTGTCCAGGGATAGTTGTTTCCCTCTCAATATCGTCCTAATGGTACGGGGCGGAGAAGAAACGTTTTCCACCGCACAACGGGTACTCGATTCATCACATAACAGTGTTTTCTGTCTGACAGCTTTTCAGAGATCTGTTCAGACAGTTGAATCGGTAACTTGACGTGATAGGTGGTTTCAGGGCCAAGGCTGTTGGCCGCGTAGAGAAAGAAGCCCTTCAATGGGTACGTTTAAAAACTAATACACCCCCGTTTCGGTCAGAATGGCCAGAAATGTGATTTTCGGAGAAGAAAAGAAGATATGGCAAAGCGTAGACGTTCTCGATCAGGCGGTCGTCCAGGTTATGGTGGAGGTGGTCAGGGTGGCCCACAACAGGGTGGGCATGGTGGCCGTCGCCGCAGGTACCGTCAGGGCAGTGGTGGCCGAGTAGCTGCTGGAGCGGGTGCCGTTGATATGGAAGGGGAGGGCATGAGGCCACCTGAGCCGGAACCAGAGGTTTCGGAGAATGGTGAGCCTGTTCCACTTGAACCCGGTGAAGGAGTGCTCGAACTTCATCCCAACGGTTATGGATTTCTTCGAAGTCCTGACAACAACTATTCACGTGAGCGAACAGACCCTTTTGTTCCGGCCACAATGATCGATCGCTTCCGGCTGCGTGAAGGTAACACTATAAAGGCAAAGGTTCAGCAGGGACGTCGGCAGCAGGGCCCACGCGTGCGAGAAATCGAAGAAATTGAAGGAATGTCCCCAGAGAAATATGCGGATATAAAAACATTCGATCAGCTCACCCCGATCAATCCAGAGTCATGGTTGCGGCTTGAAACAGGCCAACAACCGTTGACGACACGAATCATGGATATGCTTACGCCGCTTGGTAAGGGTCAACGAGCCCTTATTGTTGCACCACCACGAACAGGGAAAACGGTTCTGTTGCAGCAAGTGTCTCAGGCTATCTCACAGAACCATCCAGAACTTTCATTAGTCATGTTACTTGTAGATGAAAGGCCTGAGGAAGTGACTGATATGCGTCGGTCTGTTGAGGGCGAAGTTGTTGCCAGCAGTCTCGACTGTGATGTTGAAAGCCATGTCCGTTTGTCACAACTTGTTATCGAGCGATGCAAGCGAATGGCAGAAGCAGGTAAGGATGTGTTTCTCCTGATGGACTCAATTACACGAATGGCCCGAGCTTTTAATAAATGGGTTGGAAACACTGGACGTACAATGTCTGGCGGTGTCGATATCAAAGCTCTTGATATTCCAAAAAAACTTTTTGCAACTGCTCGTGTTTTCGAGGAGGGCGGCTCTTTAACAATTGTTGCTACGGCACTTATTGACACTGGCAGCCGAATGGACGAATTGATTTTTCAGGAATTTAAAGGTACCGGTAACATGGAGTTGGTACTTGATCGAAAGCTTTCGGATAGACGAGTTTGGCCAGCTATTGATATTTCTCAGTCGGGTACTCGTCGTGAGGAAAAGCTGTTAGATCCAGATACATTACATTCGGTCAACATGCTGCGTCGAACGCTTTCGTCGATGCACCATGTCGATGCTATGGAGCAGTTGACGAAGCAATTAGCCAAGTTCAAAAGTAACAAAGAATTTATTGCACTTATTGCTGGATCGCAATCTGATGACTGATATTCTGGAGCCCGTCGTATGGCGAGCTCAAGAGCGTCGTTTTGACACGATAATGTCGGGGTACGTATACTCAATTTGCACTGCGTGATCTGGTTTTTATATACGCGGATTGGGACTATTTAGGAGAACCTGCTGATGACTCTCTATGGTTCGCTGGCCGACGACATGTACATGAATGTCAATCTGGCCACGGAAATGGAGCTGCCGGGGCATCGCGAAACAGTGTTGCACTTTTTCGAATGTGTTCGGAAAAAATTTCCAACAATGAAGAAGTTTCACGCTCGTGATAAGCGAGATTTTGTGTTGGAAGAAGATAAAGACCAGGGGCGGTATCGGTGGGTTGCCGTTGAGCCCCGGAGATTCTGCTCCGGGCACGTCAATCCGGCGTCAATCGAAGATGCTCTTGATCAACATCGTTTTTTACTCGATCTGGCACCACCGCTTTTGTCGATGAGTCCACTTGATTGTGAAGCAATCGACGTCTTATTTGGGTTCGACTTTGCTTTTCGTGGTAATCATAATGCACTTTTGGCCGAAGCACTTGGCCCTGGGCCAGCGCTTGAAGGTGTTGGCGATATTCCTGGTAGTAAACTCATTAACTACGAGCCATCGCTCACTATTGCGGTTGATGAAGAATGCCGTACGCAGATACGGGTCAGTACGGAGACTCGCACGAATGCCTTTCAGGTTCGGACGGGTGAGTTTGCGGAGGAGCAACTCAGCGTATATGTCACAGCACGGCAGTATGGAAGCCTTGAGGGTGGTGAGACATACGTTCACACAGTGGAGCGGCTTGCTCAATTAGCTCAGGATGTTATTGAAACCTGTGTTGTTGAACAAATCTTACGGCCGTTGGCACGAACAATTGCATTGAAGTGAGTCGTCAAGCAGGCACGCGGAAGTATGCAAGGTATGTCCCGTGTTTGCTGTGCCTTGGTTTATTATGTTTTTTGAACGTGTTTCATAGTGAGAACGATAAATAGAGCGTTGTAATCACCGGATTCCATCACGTTTATAAAAGCCTGAAAGAAATCTACGGAATGCTCGCGAAGGTGAGACTTTTCAGGAAAAAAAAGTCCCCGCTTGCTCGACTTGGGATGGGAGATTCTATTTGGAGCCATGATTCGTCAAACAAAGCCTTCTGATCCACCACCACCCGCTTCAGGCAGCGAGGTTGAGGTCATAACACCTGGTCGATTGCACTTTGGCATGTTGGCATTTGGGCAGCCCTACGGCCGTTCCTTTGGTGGGTTAGGGGCCATGGTTTCCGGTTGTGGAATCAGGGTACGGATGAAACGAGCAGAAACGTTTGCTGCTGTGAGCCATGTTGGTGAGCGGGCAATCGGTGTTGCAAGACAGTGTGCAAATGCGTGGGGCTTGGACGAGCACTCAGCCTGTTTGATCGAAGTGTTGGATATCCCAAGGCAGCATATTGGTCTCGGTACAGGTACTCAGCTCGCGCTCGCTGTTGCTGCCGGCATGCAGCGTCTTTATGTTGATGGATCTGGTGCATCGAAGCATGACATGTCGGCTGAAGATGCCGCAGCGCTCGCTCAGGCTGCCGGTAGAGGTTTGCGGTCAAGTGTTGGTGTGTACGGCTTTGGTGCAGGTGGAATTGTTCTTGAATCAGGGAAACTACAGGGAGAGGTGACTGCGCCACTTGTTTCACAAATCCCCATGCCGGAGTCGTGGAGAGCAGTATTGTTTGTACGGCGGGAAGCCGAAGGCCTTCATGGTGATGCGGAACGAACTGCATTTGCAGGACTGAAGCTAGTCCCGTTTGAACTCACCGCCGAACTTACACGGCTCGCTGTGATGGAAATTCTGCCAGCGGTACTCTCTGCACGATTTATCGATTTTGCTTCAGCGCTGACAGCCTATGGGAAACTTGCCGGAAAGCCTTTTGAGCGTGCTTCGTCACGGCTTCCTTATGCAGGAGCAACGGCACAGCTTTTTGAATGGCTCGATCTTCAGGGTGTGAAGGGCTTTGCGCAGAGTAGTTGGGGACCAGCTGTCGTCGCGGTGTGTGAGTCAAATGTCGATGCAGACTCGCTTGTTTCAGCTGCAGAAGCAGCAGGAATTGCTGACCAGCATGAAATACGCGTTGTCGCTTTTGATAATCATGGAGCTGTCATTCGTGCGGTGGATGAGACCGTTACACCTACCTAGTCAGTCGATCTTTAGGTCGTGACTGAATGGCATCTGCAGAACACCATAAGTGTCAGGCCTCAGCCCATGGCACTGCGGTGTCCGCATAGTATACGGACAAAAGTGTGGATAGCCGTTCGGAGTACTCGGATGTAAAACCCGTGGTGTCAGCGGCTTGCTCCAATAAACTTAGCCGCAATCTGCAGTTTCCTTCGCGACGCATGAATTTGTATCGGATTCCACAGGAATAGCACGAGGACATTCGCCGTAGCACTCTTTCATGCCTGCGACAGCGGCAAGATATTCGTTGAAATGAGGGTCCATGGTACTAACCTCCGTGTTTGGTACTGGGAAACTATTGCGTTCTACGCAGCCCAATTTGCTTTTGTTCAGCTGTTACGTTCCAGTTGAGTTTTGTCCTGTTATCGGCAGTCTACTAGATAGAATTCAGAGAAGATTGTCGGCAAAGTGCCCAGTAATTGTCTTCACAAGCAATTTTTTCGTGCCCGTTACGATCGGCTTTGGGGGGCATGAAAGAGCGTTATCAGTTGACCGGAAGCCCATAGTCAGCGAGGACTCTGTGAAGCCGAGCCGTTGGTTCTGCTTCGAGTGGGACCAACGGAAGGCGGACATCCCCCGTGTCGCGTCCAAGCATTTTCATTGCAGCTTTTATTGGGATCGGATTACTTGCCAAGCCGAGTAAATCACGTCCGAGAACAAAGAGTTTTCGATGAAGTTTTTGTGCTTCGTTGAGATCTCCACGGTCAAATGCATCGAGGAGTTCTTTCATATCATTTGGGATGATGTTCCCGACGACTGAAACAACACCTCGTCCCCCTACAGAAAGTAATGGCAGCGTCATGCTGTCATCACCGGAAAGCACGGTGAGATCTGTGCCTGAAAGTATCTGTGAGGCCTGGTCCATTGAGCCGGTCGCTTCCTTGACCATTGCAATGCCCTGAAGTTCAGCAAGGCGAAGTATTGTTTCTGGTTCAATGTTGCGGCCTGTACGAGCAGGTATGTTGTAGACACAAATAGGGATGGAAACTGCCTCGGCGATTGCTTTGAAGTGCTCGTACAAGCCCTGTTGGGTGGGACGATTGTAATACGGCCCAACCACGAGTGCTGCATCCGCACCTGCTTTCTCAGCATATTGGGTGAGCCGAATGGCTTCAGCCGTAGAGTTACTCCCGGTTCCTGGCATCACCAAGGTTTTTCCTTGAGCAGCCTGGATGCTTTCGCTGATGACTTGCTCATGTTCTTTGTGAGAGAGCGTCGGGGATTCTCCGGTGGTTCCAACGGGGCAGATGGCCGTGGTTCCTGCCTCAACTTGAAATGCAATTTGTTCATGCAGTTTTTCAACATCGACTTTTCCATCACGCAAGGGTGTCACGATGGCGACGGAAAGACCGGCGAACTGTTCAGCACGCGTTGGCATGGAGAGTCCTTTATCTGCTTAGAATATTGAAATGTTCTGTAGGCTAGCGATCCTCTCAAGAGGGTTCAGTAGACCTTCTTGTGGCGAGGATACGTGTTTCATGAGAAGGCCGCAAAGGGTGGCAGTATGGCAGGCAGTTTTGTGGTAACGTCGGTGTGAAGTGACCTGAGAAAGAACTATGGCAAGAATCTTTGAGCGTATGCAAATTGGAGAGCAGCGAGTCGGTGCGCAGCGGCTGATTCTCTCATCGGCCGCCAAAGATATCGCACGCAGGGTTCTTGGGGATGGTCTTGAAAAAAAAGGTTCTGGTCGTGGTGTGCCAAAGCCATATCTCGGTGTTGTGCTTGGTACAGGCATGGGTGGCCTGGTTGATCGTCTTGAAGAGAAACAATCAGTCGACTTTTCCGAACTTGGGTGGCTTCCATCAGTAACTGCAATAGGCCATGCCGGCCGACTTGTCTGGGGTTCCGTTGAGAATCGTGCCGTCGTCATGTTGCAGGGACGAGTTCATGCGTATGAGGGACAGCCGGCTGCGATGCTGCTTCGAGGCATAGAGCTTTTTGCGGCGCTCGGAGTTGAAAGAATTCTGCTCACAAATGCATCTGGAGGACTGAGCTCAGACCTCACTGTCGGTGAGATTGTCATTCTTCAAGACCATATCGACTTTGTTCGAAATGTCCTGCCTGCGGAGTACTTC